>JAGGSQ010000048.1 GCA_021159015.1 Candidatus Omnitrophota bacterium
TAACAGCAAACATACGGCTACTCTCCGTCCAAATTCGGCAAAGCCGAACTTCATATACTGCCAGTTATTATAACCATTTCCTTATTTTCCTCAACCCCCTACTCTTCTTCTGCCTCACATTTTCATAATTCAAATTAACTTTTTTGGCTATCTCTTTAAGCGAATGTTTGTATGCCAGTGAAGCCAACAAAATATACTTATCCGTTTCTGAAATAACTCCTGATTGAACAAGATTTTCAAGGAATGCCTCTATCTCCTCTGGACTTGCTTTAGATGATGAAAAGGAGAGAAATTCTGGATTTAAGTTAAGTTCTGCTTCAGCAGTGAGAGTTTTAAATAATTCTTTGAAATAATCTCTTAGATAATTTTTTATTCTACCTAAGATTTTTGAAGCAACCTTTGACTTATCCTTGCTAACATCAAGCTAGTTTAGTTTTTCAAAGAATAAAGTTACAATCTGAAGCCATAAGTCTATGTCGCTGAGTGAAGGAAACTGTTCTGCACGTTCTCTAAAATTGAAGAAGATTTTGAGTAGTCCGGGTTTAAAGAGAATAAGAAGATAGGAACCAATAAGTTTTGAATCTGGATTGGTCTGGTATTCCAGAATAAGGCTTAAAAGAATTTTATCGTTGAGGATATAGTTGGGATTAGTCTGATTATGCAGGCATTTAATAAGATCCTGAGGTGTTAGGTAGGATTTAATCGGTGGGTATTTTTCTCTGACCTTTTGATAGAGTTTGATAAATCTTTCTGATGAGACTTCATTTTCTAGGTCCCTTAATAATTTTCTTATCTGCTCCATGGTTCTCCTCCCCGAAAGCGGGGTCTCGGAGAACCTCTAGAGCTTTCTTTTGTTTAAGTTTCTAAAATTTGACTATGGTTTTACACCTTTTACATTTAATAGATACTGAATAACTGCTTTTTCCTTCTGCTATCACCTCCTTTCTGAGATGGCTGGATTTAAGAGAAACCTTTCTTGTAGTTTCAGCCAGCTTCTTATTGCAGTTTGGACATCTGATTTCGTACATAATAACCTCATAAAAATAAAAAAGCCCAACCCTGGAAGGAATATCTTCCAGAATTGGGCCTTCAAACCGAAATAAATGGCTATGGACCTGTTATAATTACATTATTTTGTTATCTCCACTTTGTGTTCTCTTTTGCATCGGCGGCATTTAATAAAAATCTCTTTCCCTTTTATGGTAAATAAATACCGGTTGCAGTCGCAACGAACCTCTTTAATATTATTCTTTTTGTCTTTAACACGGACCTTCATAGCAAAATCCTCCTTTCTTTAGATTAAAGATTCTTGGATTTTGCTAGGGAGGGGTAGCTTCTCCGGGGGAATCCCGGAGGGGCTGGTTCATCTAGCAATACTATTAATTAATTATATTTTCTAAATACTCCTATAACTTTTCCAATGATCATTATATCGGCATCGCCTTTGTGATAAACAAAAGGCTTAATATCAGGATTTTCGGCTTTAAGGGTAATTTTGTTATTGTCTTTGTAGAACCTTTTTACTGTTGCTTCATCGTTGATGAGGCTGACAATAATTTCTCCATTTTCAGCGGTTGGCTGTTGTTTTACTATTACATAGTCTCCGTCATTTATTCCTGCGCCTATCATACTGTCGCCTTCTACCTTTAGGGCAAAGATGTTATTTCCCTTTACCCAGGCTTTATCAATTGCTACGTAGCCTTCGATATTCTCAACCGCTAAAATAGGCCTGCCTGCGGCAACTCTTCCTAATACCGGAACTTCTACTATATCACGCAGAGTTTTCTTTAAGCCAATAATGGTAATAGAACGCGCTTTATCTTTTTCTCTTCTGATATAGCCTTTTCTCTCAAGGCTTGAAAGATAATCCTGGACAGTGGCAATGGCTTTGAATTTAAACCTCTCCATAATCTCCCTTAGAGTGGGACTTGAGCCGTATTTTGCCTGAAAATCCCTAATAAACTCCAGTATCTTTGACTGTTTTGGAGTTAAGTTTTCCATATTTTCCTTTCTGGGTGAAAGAGATAATACCATACATTTGTCTGGGTGTCAAGATTTTTTCTTTTCTCTGTCACAATCCCTGTGTTTTTTGACATATTGGTTATGAGGAAAAATTAAAATGGAAGGTAGTAAAGTAAAAAATAGAAGCAGAGGTAGACCAAAAGGCGCTAGGAAAAAATTCCATATTACTTATGAAATAGTATATTCAGACACTGGAGAAAATAATTCATCCACACCACACAAAACCCCTGAGGAACGCTGGGAAGAAATAGTTGAAATTTGCTCTGCCATTATAGCTGAATCCTGCCAAAATATTTTTAATTGACATTTAGTTATGTTCGGATTACCATATGGTATTGTATATAACGATGGAAATGAGGGGCTAAATGAGTATAAAGAAATGTGCATTATATATCAGAGTTTCTACACAACGTCAGGCAAGTGTTGAAGATGGTTCATTAAAAGCGCAGGAAGCAAGATTAAAAGCCTATGTAGATTACGAGAATATCAATAAAGGCGGCAAGTGGGAAATAGTTGATATTTATCGTGAAGAAGGGCGTTCAGCAAAGGACCTTAAGCGTCCTGAGTTCCAACGCCTAATGGCCGATATAGAAAAAGGCAAAATAAATACCATCATTATCTGGAAAATAGACCGCCTCACCAGATCCCTCAAAGACTTCTCCACTCTTTGGGAAATATTCAAGGAAAAAGGCGTACAAATTATCTCTCTTAATGAAAAATTTGATACCAGTACAGCTATTGGCAGAGCAATGATAAATATAATTCTTGTTTTTGCCCAACTTGAAAGAGAACAAACCGGAGAACGAACCTCTGCAACAATGCAGTACAGAGCAGAACAGGGATTATGGAATGGTGGAAGAGTAATTGGTTACGATCTTGACCCTCAGAATAAAGGCGTCCTTAAAATTAATCGCCAGCAAATTGCAATAGTAAAAAAAGCATTTGATCTTTGTATAGAGAAAGGCTCCGCAGGGCAAGTTCAAAAAGCACTCAATGAGCTTGGTTATAGAATGCCTGTTTACAAATCAAGGCGAGGTAAAGAACATGGTAATACACTCTTCACCAAGCAAGCAGTGATAAGAATGCTTACCAATCCTGTCTATATTGGAAAAATCAGCTGGGGTGGCAAACTTTACCAGGGCAGGCACCAAGCAGCGATAGATGAGAAGAAATTTTTTAAGGTGCAAGAAATATTGCGGCAGAATAGAAAGAAAAAGACTAATAATAAATTGCCCAGAAAACATGTGTATCTCCTACAAGGCATTCTGCGGTGCGGAAAATGTGGCTCGATGATGTCTCCTAAAAGCGGGATAAATGGTTCTGGTAAACCATACCACTATTACCAATGCACAAGAAACAGCCACATAGGGAATGTTGCTTGTAAAGCAAAATACGTACCGGCAAAACCTATTGAAGATTTTGTTGTAGATAGAATAAAAGAGTTAACTACAAACCAAGAAGAAATTGAGAAAATGGTAAAAAATGCCAATAAACACAGTAGTGCAAAACTTAAAAAGTTAATTCAGGATAAACAGAATTTACAAAAAGCTCTTAGGCAAGTAAAAGAAAAACTTAATACGATGGTAGATACTATAGAGACTAATGGCGTTAAAGCTTTTAAGACACTGCAAGAAAGAATGGCTACACTGGAAAAGCAACGCCAAGATTTAGAGAAAAAACTTGAGGCGATAGATTTTGAAGTTACAAAAATTGAGCAGGAAAAAGTGAGTGCAGAAATAATGCAACATCATTTTAAGTCTTTTCGGGATATAATTAAAAAAACTAACCCTCAGAGGCTAAAAGAGCTCCTTTTTCAGATTGTGGAATTCGTGGAGTGGCACCAAAATCCTGACGATAGCTCATCAGGACACTGCAAGATAAGTTACTTTGAACAACCCCGCTTAACCTTTCCCAGAAATAAAGAAAGCGAACAGGGTGTTAACCAGCTGTTCGCTCAGAGTGTCAATTGGCTCCCCGGCGAGGACTCGAACCTCGGACCCGCTGGTTAACAGCCAGCTGCTCTACCAACTGAGCTACCGGGGAAAATTGTCAAAAGAGCTGACGTTAATTATATACCAAACAATACTTTCGTCAAGTAAGAGGTATGCGGCCGGCTAAGGCTTTCTCCAGAGTTGCTGAATCTGCATATTCTATCTGCGAGCCTAAAGGAATGCCAATGCCAATGCGCGATATTTTGAGGTTGTACTGTTTTAAGGAATCGCGGATGAAAGTGGCAGTAATCTCGCCTTCAGCATCAGAATCAGTGGCAATAATTACCTCTTTAAGTTCTCCTTCTTCTGCCCTCTTTCTCAAATTATCTATATCCAAAGAATCTACTCCCTTGCCTTTAAGAGGAGAAATAGCCCCCAGAAGCACATAGTAAAGGCCCCTGTAGGCGCCGGTTTTTTCAATAGCCATAATATCTTTGGGATATTCCACCACACACACCAAAGACCGGTCACGCTTTTCGTCCTGGCAGATAGAACAAATATCTTCAGTTGAGAAATTATTGCAGAGGCGGCAGGGCCTGATTTCATCTTTCACACTTTGTATTAGGTTCACTAGCATATCTACTCTTTCTTTCTTCTCTTCAAGTATATACAAAGCTATGCGCTCGGCACTTCTGCGGCCGATACCGGGAAGAAAACTTAAAGCTTCTATCAGATCTTGCAAAACTTTAGGATAGCCGCTCATTTACCCTACAACCTCCCCGCCAAAAGTATCTACTATTCTATTAAGAATATCTGAAGCCTCCTCTTCGGCAGGAGAAGTTACCTCTCCATTTGCCGCCTTATCTGTATATACACACTCAATCCTTATTTTGCGCCCTAAGAGCTTAGCAAATTTATTTTCCACCAAGGCCTTATTTTCTCTCTTTTCCACAAACTCTTTCTGGAAAGTAAGGTTCTTGGCGAAACCCAAACTTACCACTGTGCCTTGACATGCGGTTATTTCTGCTGTCTCCAAAGAAGCAGCTACTGACATTTTCTCCTTCTTTATATTGTTCTTTACCTCTTCCCATATTGCTTCTACTTCCTCTCGAAGAAGAGAAAAACTATCTTTGTCTTCTTTATATTCCGATTCTGAGGAGACAGGGCAAGCCTGAGTTATAGACACCTGGCGAGTTCTATCCTTAATATTTTTTATAATATGAGATATTGCCTCCATCTTAAACGGCTTCTGGCGGCTAACTTCAGAAGAAGGAGAAAGATTTTTATTTTCTGCCGCTTTTGTTTTGGAAAGAGAAACACCAGAGGAGGAAGCATTTAAAGAAGCATCACCTTTGCGGTTAGAAGCCTTGCCAGAATAAGTACTTTTTATTACCGCTACTTCCAGAGGAATCCGCAAATCACTGATAACTTTAGATGTTTTATGGACTTCAATAAAGCGCTCTATAATTTCAAGAGTTTGTGGTAATGTTACTTTGTCCGCTAAAGATTTTACTTTCTCTTTTATCTCCGGCGGGAGAGGAACAGCTTCGGTAAAAACTTTATCTCCCACTTTAGCTAAGATAATATGCCGCAGGTATTCAATAGCGTTTTTCAGAAAAACTTCCAGATCGTAGCCCTCGCTTATTATATTGTCTATTATCTCAAGAACAGAGGCGGTTTTTTTAAGAAACAAATCTTCCAAAAATTTGAGCATTCTTTCTGAATCAATATCTCCCAAAAATTCCATAACTTCTTCAAAACTGTAAGCATGCTCTACCAGGGGAAGAATCTGGTCAAAAATTGACTCGGCATCTCTTATGCTTCCCTGCGCCTTGCGGCTTACATAAGCAATAAGGCGACTGTCTACTTTCACTCCCTCCTGTTTGGCAATAAAGTTTAGTTTTTCGGCTATTTTTTCCAGCGGCACAAGTTTAAAGTCAAATCTCTGGCAGCGGGAAGCAATGGTAAGAGGAACTTTATGAGGTTCGGTGGTGGCAAAAATAAACTTAACATGGGAAGGCGGCTCCTCCAAAGTCTTAAGCAAGGCATTAAAACCATCTTTGGTTATCTGATGAACTTCATCTATAATATAAACTTTGAAACGGCTGGAGGCAGGAGAAAGCTTAACATTTTCCCTTAATTCCCTTATATCGTCAATGCCGCGGTTAGAAGCGCCATCTATTTCTATTACATCTAAAGAAGACCCTTTCTGAATGTCAACACAGCTCTGGCAGGTGCCGCAAGGAGCAGGCGTGGGCCCTTTCTGGCAATTCACACATTTAGCCAAAATACGTGCCAAAGATGTTTTCCCCACCCCGCGCGGGCCGCAAAAAAGATAAGCATGATGCAGGCGGGATTTTAAAATTGCCTGCCTCAGCTTTTCTACCACAGAATCCTGACCAATAACTTCGTCAAAATTCTGCGGCCGGTATTTACGGGCAAAAGGAAGATACGCCATTTTAAAACTTTTTCTCTATTCTACCATAACTTTCCGGGGAAAGATAAGATTTTTTAAACTACTTCCACAAAATACCCAGAAAGAGAAAATAAAATAAAACTAAAGCTACTGCCTCCCAGCGCTCAAGCCGCAGGCGGGTGCGGGTAAACACAAAAAAGACAAAACTCATAAAGATAAGAAACAACAAATCAAATTTTACAATTGCGGGTGACATACTTATAGGCCTGATAAGTACAGCTATCCCCAGAACCAAGGAAAGATTAAACACATTACTGCCAATGACATTGCCTAAGCTAAGCGCAGGTGCTTTCTTAAAAGCAGCCGCAGCTGAGGCAGCCAGCTCCGGCAAAGAAGTGCCAATGGCAAACACACTCATACCAATTACCCACGAGCTTACTCCTAAGGCTCTGGCCAGAGAAACTCCTCCTTTTACCATAAGGTTTGCCCCACCTACTACCAGAACTAAAGACCCTATTATCCAGAATATAACCTTGGCTTTTTTAAAGGAGGATTCTTTTGCAGAAGAAGAAGCTTGGGAATCTTTAGACCAAGAGAGAAAAATAAAACCTAGAAAAAAAACTAAAAGCAACACTCCCTCCGGCCGGCTTAGTTTGTAATCCAGAGAAAACAAAAATACCAGCGCTGTCAAGATTAACATTGCCGGTATCTCTCTTTGAAAAAGCTTCTTCTCTACTCTTAAAGGGCGAATCAAACCTGCTACTCCCAGCACCAGGCCAATATTAGCAATATTGCTACCAATGATATTACCCAATGCTATGCTGCTATGATGCTTAAGGCTTGAGACGATACTTACAGCTGCTTCCGGCAGCGAAGTTCCAAAGGCAATAATTATCATGCCTACTAGTAAAGAAGAAATGCGAAAAATATGGGAAAAAATCAGGGAGTATTTTATCAGCGAATTTGAGCCGGCAACTAAGAGGATAAGGCCGGCTAAAAAAATCAAACTATTGACAAAGATCATATTCATAATCCCAACTCTTCTGCTATTTCCTGCATAGCCTGAAGGCACAAGGCAACAAATTCCTCCAAAGATAGGCCAATTTCGGAACAGCTGCGTATTTGTTCTCTATTAGCGCCTCTCGCGAAATGCTTCTCGCCAAAGCGGCGCAGAACAAAGCCTGTATCTAATGCCTTCAATTTCTTCTCAGGATGCATCAAAGCTGAAGCTACAATAAGACCGGTGAGAGGGTCAACGACATAAAGAGCTTTCTCCATTAAGGTGCGGCGTTCTTTAAGGCCAGAATGTGCTTCTATAGCATCAAGAATTTCTTTTGCCACCCCTTCTTTCTCAAGTTTCTGCGCTGCCACTAAACCATGGCGGCTAAAGTCATTTTTAGTCTCTTCATAGTCTAAATCATGCAGAAGCCCGGCTAAGCCCCAGCTCTCTTCATCCTGATGCAAGCGCCTGGCTAAATTACGCATGCAAGCTTCGGTAGCCAGCGAATGCTTAATGAGATTCTCACGTTTAAGAAACTGCTTAAGAAGACCCAGCGCCTGCTTTCTTTCCATAAAGCTTATGGTAAAACTAGGGAAATTTGGTATTATCGAGGATATTCTTTAAAGCTTCCTCCTCTAAACCGGGACGAGAAAGGTTCTGGTAAGTCTCTCTAATTCTAAATTCTACCTGTTTCTTATCTAAATTAGAATAATTCCTATCTTGAGCTACTAAGTCATTATAAAGAATATCCAAATTGTCTATAACCAACTTTACTGTCTGACGCGCTAACTTAATGCTTTCAGAAACATACGGTTTTATTTTTTTCTTGGCTTCGCTGCGGCTTAAGGCTCCTTTACGATAATTTAATACCACTTCTCTTACCGAAGCGTTTAACTCTTGCTCTCTTTGCTTTATGGAAGCTATTTTTTTTTCTATTTCTTCTTTCTTAGAATAAGTTGCGGCTAGAACCGCAGGTACGAGAAAAATAGAGGTAAGAAAAATTAGAAGAGAAGCTGCTTCAACGTTTTTTTTCATTACTTTAACTTTTCCTGCTGTAAATCCGAACTTGCTTTTTTGCTTAATCAATGGTGGAGGTGGCGGGATTCGAACCCGCGTCCTCAGAAGAACTTCCTTGAGATTCTACAGGCTTAGCAGGTTGATTAATCTCAGTCAAAGCAGGCTCAACCAGCAAAACCTTCTTTGACCCAGCCTCTTTGTTTCTTTCTGCTTCCGAGGCAAAAGCAGAAAAGAGCCTGAAAGTTAACCCCTATCTTCCCTCAGGCAAGAAAGATAAGAGCCCTGCCTTAATTTACCAAGGCAGGAGTTGCCATTGCCACAGGAGCTACTCCCATAGGAGCAACAAACCCTGCGTTAAAAATTGGCGCTGCACTTATCTTTTTTGCGGTTTTTTACCAGCTCCGCCACTGGACCTGCCTCTCAAAGAACCTCATTCTGAGTCGAGTCCAGTCACCCCCGCACTTCAAAAAGCATAGCACAAACTTATCTTTTTATCAAGTCTCATATATAACAACACAGCACTCTTCTCACATCTATCTCACACCTACGAGGTGTGATTTTGGCAATTGGCAATCCGCAACTGCAACCAAATAGGTACGTCCTTATATGTTGCACCAGACGAAGCCTACTACAAAAAGATTCTCGCACAACGGCGTAGTCTGGCGGTGTATAGGGGACGAAGTCCGAGCTTTCCACCTACGCTTAAAATAACTTCGGCGGATTTCGCTGAATAAATATATCAATAATCTCAATTTATACAGCCGAAGGTGATCGCTAATGCGATAGACTTCGACAGGCTTAGGCTTTTCAGTCTAAAAAAGAAAAAACCTACTCATCAGGCAGGCGTTTTCGTCATCCTTTCATTCCGCAGTAGCGGAATATCCCTAAGCATCTCACCCATCTAAGGTACACCCAAGAACACATTTCGTGTGTCCCCATTCTTTCTTCAAAAAGAAAAGTTTACATCTGTACAGCAATGTAAGTAAGTAATCTAGTAAGCAATGATTTAAAGGGAGAGATTAATTTCTTATGCTAATCCGTAATAGTATATTTCTTGACAGGATTCTATTTCTTCTGTTTCTTCTTTTATCCTGGAATAAGGAAGAGAATTTTCATCGATTTGGGCGTATTTCCCCTTTTTGGTAAGATATAAAAATCTAACGAATCCCTTCTCTTTTTCGTCTTCTATGGTGTATTTTCTCTTATTTTTCATTATTTCACCCCTAAATTGTACCATATTCAACAAGATTATACAAGTATCTTTCTTCCAGCCTTTACTTCTAGTTCGTTTTTTATACCATCCAAATTTATCTCATAGCCACAATCACATTTAACTTTATTGTCTTTCGGAAAAGGGATACAACCTTTCTTTTTGTAATCTTCATCAATCTTGGAGTTAGGTGTAAATTTCGCATATATTTTATAGATTTTCCCACACCTAGGACATTTAATCTTAATTTCTACAACATCGGGAAATTTAGAGGTTTTAGGTATTTTGACTGGGGCACTCATCGGAACAGCTTGTTTAAGTAATTTATCGTCTCGAGTTGCAAAAATCTTATATGTAGAGCTTGTAGTAAACAACAATCTGCACACTATCTGTATCCTATATACGATATCTTTTAACTCGGCATCATCGTCTATTCTTGTTATCTTCAGTTTAATGCTTTCAAGATCCTCTATCTTTATTGACCTCCCATGCGATCGCCACTTTCCATGATTTATCAATTCACTCACTATCTCTTTTGCTCTTTCCTCCTTCATCTTTTCTGTCACTGGAATTCTCCTTATCTCTGTTTTGTTCCAATTCTTAAATTTATACTTTTTCAACCATTCAACCACCAACTCTTCAGCAAACTTGAGCGAATGATAAACTCCCTTTAATTCACCAGGACTTATTTGAGCTACCATAACCGCATCAAAGGGATTAAGTTTTCCTTTATCCTCAGCCTCTCTTTGCTTTTCACCTATCCATTCCATATAATCAAAAGCAGATACTGTACTCCGACCGATTCTCATTTGAGCATCTATTGGCCCTAAACTTCCTGTTTCTGTCATAAGGATTTCATCTCCAGATAAAACCATTATGGTACCAGCGCTTTTTGCTTCGCCTGAAACTACAAATGATACATCATCAAAATGAGACCTTAAGTAATTTACTATCTCCTCGGCTGCTTCACCGCTACCGCCAGGTGTTTCTAAATAAATATCAATTTTGGATAAATTCTCCTTATTGCGCAATATATCCGTAATTATATAATAATCTTCTTGGGAAAGAGCTATATCGGGAATTGGCTTACCAATAGCGCTTGCAAATACTAATAGAAAGGAATCTCTCTTCTTATTATATTTAGAAATCAAGTATATAAGTTCTTTTTCTAACTCATTAGCACTTAACCTCTTCCTGATATACTCGGTCATTAGACTCATAAAGTCTCCTCGTAACTAGATATTTTTGACCTGCGCCTTTTATTTATTAACTATCCAACAGAATTATTCTATTCCACTTTCACTTCTTTTCAACAAAAAATTTGCATCTACCAATCTTTTGTATATACACTAAAGGAGAACATTACAAGGTCATAAATTATCGCAATAATATTTCGATAGGGTTTATTTGTCGCCATAGATAGTCATGCCTCTCGAGTAAATCTTCTAATTGGCTTCTGAACTCACCTTTTCAGTTAAATATCATTATAAAATAAAGTGTTCTGATTTTTTTCCGGCGACAGTGGAATTCTGAGTATTCCCGAAGGGCAAATAAAAATAATTGTTTCTTCCTTTTGAATAAAAAATAACCTTACACATCAAGGCTCTCCAAAGAAACACTGCGGGGTGTGACAATGCCCGACCCCGTTATGCTATTAGAGTATATTGATCGGCTTTCCTCTATTTTATAAAAAGTTTTCTTGTTTTGGAAGGACCTTTTTACTCTATCGTGAAAACATTCCGGCAGAAACCAGAAGGATAGCATCTGTAATTGAGGGTTTGAATCGTTGTATAATATGGCTATTTGGGGACAATTTTATCTACTGATAGGAGCATCATTAACATCATAAAGTATACCTACTAATAAAGGAGCTTTGGTATATATGAGTTTGAAAATTTTTGTATCATCTTTTATTACCATACCTTTTTTGTGAAACGTTCCTTTTCCTGGACATAAAATTTTATAAAGAACCTTGTGTTTATTAATATTTATAATTTTTATTATCTCACTATTGGACCTATCTTGATAATATATATTTTTTCTTTTCCGTGTCCTTGACAATACTAAAATTCTTTATTAGTTTTATTACCACCCAAATCCTGCGCCGACAAGGACAGCGGTTTCACGCTTTGATTTGAGGAAGCGTAAAAAAGCTTGGCCATCGCCTTTTAGGATTTTGTGAGAAAGTTCAAGCTCTCCTTTGAAGTCTTTATTGAGTTCGTTTCTGAGTTTAAAAAATACCCTGTCTTTAGCTGTTAATTTTGCTTTAGCGCCAAAGATAATAGCACGGATTTTTTGTTTTCGTATTCTATTTCAAATATTAGGCCTACCCTTTTTTGATTTTCCAGGTGCTGTCGGTAATTTCGAAGGGCGTTATCGGCTTCTATATGTTTTTCGTTGCGGCCGCGAAAAGCTAAAATCCACACGGTTTTATTCTTATCATCAATGTCATATAAAATTCCACAATCTCCAATTCTTTTACGATATTGTGCAACGTATAAAGCTACAGGAATAGGCGGTTTAATTTTAGGTTCGCCTTCAGGCCGGGGTTTCTTCTCTAAATCTTCTATGGATTGCGAAACTTTTTCTTGTATATACCGGGGAGCATTACCGACTTTTTTATCAAACTTCTTTTTTAAAGAGTCCGTTGGAAACCGGATCTTATAATTCATTTCTTTGCCTTGTACTTCTCGATTAAATCTGTAGCAGATATTCCTTTAGCTCCTGCGGCAATTGCTTTTCTACCTTTACGAATCGCTTCTATTGTTTCTGGATCAGAAAGTTCATCAAGCATATCCAAAAGGTCCAACATCTCTTCATAATTTAACATAACTCTTACTGGTTGTCCATGCTCAGTTACTACTAAAAGCTTATCATCCTTGAGAAACTCAAACAAACGGCTTCGGAAAGCTCGCGCTCCAACATGTTCAGCTTTCAAAAAATCTAGCATAACACTCATTCTTCACCTCCATTTCTACAATCTGTATTTGTGTCCATAATAGTGGACACTTACAATATACCATACTTTCTTTGTGTGCATCAAGCCTTATTCGCAAATTTTGGCATTTTTTAGTATTTTAAGGAATGCAATCGTTTTTAAGCTTAAATATTCGAAATTCAAGGATAAGAAAAATAAGATTCAAAAAGGAAGAGCTTTTGGATTTTTGTGAGAAGAGTCAATCTTTAAGATCCTTCAGCACTTCGCGTTGAAGGTTTTAAGACCTCTCGCTCCACTCGAGGTCCGTTTCTATTTTTTCCAAGAAAAAATAGAAACGGAGAGGCAGGGCCAGCCTACGCTAAAGCTACGGCTGGTAAACCATTCCTGTGCTGAAGCTACGAAAGGTAAAATTTAAACTTGGCGCAAGCCAGACGAAGCCTACTACAAAGAGATTCTTACACAATGGCGTAGTCTGGCGGAGAGGGAGGGATTCGACACCGCTATCGCGAAGCGATTTTCAAAAAAAGCGGTGCCGAGAAAGCCGGTGTTCTAATTTAAGGCTGTCTCCAAAGGAAGATAAGGTATATCAACGGAGAGGCAGGGATTCGAACCCTGGGTACAGCCTTTCGACCGTACAACGGTTTAGCAAACCGCCGCCTTCAACCACTCGGCCACCTCTCCGAAAAATTACGCAGTAATTTTTGGATTTCGACCCCGCACCAGCGGGGGAGAAATCTTTATAATATCAAAGAACACTGGCTTCTCTTTTTTACCACAAACAGAAATTTCTGGCAAGCCTGTCTTTCAAAGATGTAAGCCTGGCTCACATCCAAAGAGTCCACAGTTCACAATGCAACATTTTGCTTACGAAGCAAAATGTTGCAAAGAGCAAAAGAGGCTTTTTATTTTACCGCAGGAACAAATAATTGTCTAAATATATGTTGAAAAAACGATGCACCTTCTTTTATACCTGCCTTTACTACCACGGCAAAAGAGAACTTCTCCGAATAAAGCTGCAAATTAAGGCTAAGAAAGAGAAGATTAATAGCAATCACCCAAAAAATAAGGAAGAGATAATCTACTACTTTCCCTATTTTATCTGTCTTCATAATTTTAGCTACCATAACCAGATGCATAGTAAAGACGAAACCGGAAAGGAAAAAGAAGAATGGCAAAAGAAAAATTATTTTCAGCCACACTACTAGCAGAAAATATGCTGCCAAAACCACTAATATCCAAAAGGGAATAATGTAGTAGGATACTTTAAAAACAGGCGCAAATATGCTGAAGACAAACTCTATAAGTTTCTGGCTGCGGCGGTAGAACTTAACCGGCTCATAAATAAAAATATGAAAAAGTAAGTAGACTGCTACACCGGCATAAAAAGTTCTAAAGGGGAGAAAAGAGAAACTATTCGTTTCTCTAATAAAAGCCGCCGCCAAAGCCACCAAAAAGGGCAAAAAAACAATTACAAATAAAAGCTTGGCTGCCTTAACCCATCTGTTTTGGCTTAATGACTGTAATCCCATGCATATATGGTTGCAAAACTTCCGGTATTTTTATTTCTCCCTTTTCCTGCTGGTAATTTTCTAAAATGGCGATTACCAACCGCGCCAGAGCCAGTCCTGAGCCATTTAGCGTATGAACAAAGGAAAGTTTATTGCCAGAGGTACGGTAGCGAATATTAGCACGGCGGGCCTGAAAATCTTCAAAATTAGAACAACTGGATACCTCCAGCCACCTGTCTACTCCCGGTGCATATACTTCTAAGTCGTAAGTTTTACTGGAGGCAAAACTCATGTCGCCACTGGCCAAAAGCACTACCCGATAAGGAAGTCCTAGCTGTTTTAATATTTCTTCGGCGTGAGCGGTAATAATCTCAAGTTCCCCATAGGAGTCTTGTGGCTTTGCAAAACGCACCAGCTCCACTTTATCAAACTGATGCACGCGCAAAAGCCCCTTGGTGTCTTTTCCGTAACTGCCGGCTTCGCGACGGAAACAGGCACTATAAGCAGTGTAAGCCAGAGGAAGCGACTTCTCTTCCAGAATTTCATCACGGTGAATATTGGTAAGCGGAACTTCCGCGGTAGGAATAAGAAAATAATCATCGTCCCTCAGGCGGTACATATCTTCTTCCAGCTTAGGAAGCTGAGCCGTAGCCGTCATAGAGGCAACATTAGCCAGAAAAGGCACAAAGGCTTCCTGATAGCCATGTTTCTGAGTATGCAAATCAAGCATGAAATTGATTAAGGCCCGCTCCAAAAGCGCCCCTTCTCCTTTAAAAAGCGTAAAATGTGAGCCGCAGATTTTTGCCGCCCGTTCAAAATCAAGAATGCCTAATTTCTTCCCTAATTCTATATGGTTACGCACCTCAAAAGAAAAAGTACGCCGCGTTCCTGCTTCTCGCACTATCTGATTTTTTTCCTTTCCTCCTCGCGGCACACTGGCATGGGGTAGATTGGGAATTTGAAGCAGAAGTTTCTCAAACTCATCCTTAACCGCAACGAACTCCTGCTGCAGCAAAGAAAGCCTTTCTGCCAGCTTCCGGCTTTTTTCTATTTCTTCTTCTGCGGGCTTATTTTCTTTTTTCAGCCTCCCTACTAAAGAAGCTGCCCTATTCTGTTCAGCTTTAAGAGCCTCTATCTCCTGCAGCATCTTTCTTCTTTTAGCATCCAAGGTCAAAAAACTGTCTAAATCAAATTTTTCTCTTTTAGCCGCAATAGCTTCTTTTACCAGTTCAGAATTCTGACGAATAAATTTTATATCCAACATCAGCTCTGCCTTCTTTCAATTGCCAAAAGTAATATTACCAAAGCCAGCCCTAAACGGCGGTCCAATATTCTATTTCTATCCTGAGAAAAATCAACATCAAACTTATGCACAAAGAGATTAAACCGCTGGGAAATTCTTCCTAAAGAAACACCTTGAGGATTAACCAGATTATAAGTTTGAGGGATTAGATTCATAAACCATCTTCTCACCAAAGCCAAAAATAAACTATCCTCTTCCAGGACGGCAATAAGCTTTTCTTCTCTATCCAGCACCTCCCATTTGTCACGCACCAGCGACCTCCACCCTTTACGGCGAAGAGTGCCTACTTTTTCTTTCGTTTCTGAGTCAAATACATCATAGGCGGCAGAAAAATCAATAATCTGGCGTGCCTGGATATGGAGAACTTCGTGATTCTGGTCTACATCGGCATATACTCTTATGTCTTCCTTAAGCCGGAATAGTTTCTGGCGGCTGTACAAAAGCAGTCGACTTTGAGGAGGAGGGCTCATAATGCGAAAAGTAGGAACCAAACTGAAAAAAACCCGCGTAGCCAAAAAACGTTCGCGCTCCCTTATTTCCTGCCGCATAACTTACCTCCTCCCTAACCTTTTATTACACCCACCGGACGCATACGACAAACTTTCTGCGAAAGCCCTGCTTTTTCCACAGTTTCTATAACTGTATCTATATTTTTATATACAGCCGGGGCCTCTTCTACCATAGTCTTCCTACCTTTAGCCATAGCTACAATGTCTTTTTCTCTTAATTCTTCCATCAAAACATTATAAGAAATATTTTTCAAAGCCTTATGGCGCGACATAACTCTTCCTGCACCATGGCAAGTAGAAGAAAAACTCTCTACTTCAGCTTTTTTTGTTCCCAATAAAAGATAAGAAGCCGTTCCCATATCGCCGGGAATAATTACCGGCTGACCCAAAGAGCGATAACGAGGAGGCAAAAGTGTATTGTCTGGTCCCAGCGCCCGCGTAGCACCTTTACGGTGCACGCAGAGCTTTTTCTTGTTTCCTTCTATTTCATAATCTTCAAATTTAGCAATATTATGCGCTACATCATATATTAGTTCCATACCGAGACTACTCCAGGCAGCGCCAAAAACCTGCGAGAAACTTTCCCGCGCTAAATGCATAAGAATCTGGCGATTGCACCAGGCATAATTCGCGGCTGCCTTCATAGCGCCTATATAACGCTGAGCCTCTTTACTTTCTACGGGTGCGCAGGCAAGCTGGCGGTCAGGCAGATAGATGTGGTATTTTTTAGCTGCCTCCAGCATAACTTTAATAAAATCATCACAAATTTGGTATCCAAACCCCCGCGAACCAGAATGGAGCATTAAAGTAATCTGACCCGGAAATATCCCCAGCGCCTCTGCCTCTTCAGGTTTATAAATCTCCTCTACCTCCTGTATCTCTACGAAATGATTGCCGCTTCCCAGTGTACCCAGCTGATTTCTCCCCCGTTCATAAGCACGCGGTGAGACCTCCTCCGGGAGAGCTCCTTTCCAGCTCCCTCTCTCTTCGCAACATTCTAAATCACTCTCTACGCCCCAACCCAATTCTACAGCCCACTCTGCGCCTCTAAGCATTACCTCCTTCTCTTGCTGAGAATTAAGTTTTATTTTTCCGCTTGAACCTACGCCCACGGGAATATTCCGATAAAGGGCTTCTACAAGAGAAGGTATTTTTGTTTTGATATCTTTATAAGTAAGGTTAGTTCTCATCAACCTTACACCACAATTAATGTCAAATCCTACGCCTCCCGGCGAAATAACCCCTCCTTTTTCTATATCGGTAGCCGCTACACCGCCGATACAAAAGCCATATCCCCAATGAATATCAGGCATAGCCAGAGAATATTTCACTATACCGGGCAGGAAAGCAACATTGGCCACCTGCTCTAAGGCTCTATCTTCTTTAGCTTTGTCTATAATCTCCTTATCGCCATAAATTATACCTTCCACTCTCATACCCGCCTTAAAAGAACGGGGCAGGAGCCATTTATAATCACTTATCTTTTGCAAATCCTTTTCCATATCGGGCGCTATATTAACATATTAAATTATAAAAATAGTGATTAAAGGTCAAAAATGACCTCTGCTTTAAAACCAAGGGAGGTTCTCTCAATCTTAAGATTATGGCGCGTAGCGGCCTTAACCTCAGAAGCAATATATTCCGGTTTTATCTTTATATATCTGGTTTTTGCAGACAGCCGTTTTTTCTGGCTCTCTTTTACCAACAAAGAATAATCAACCGCCAATATATTATAAGTATACAGATTGAAAAGCTGCTCATTAAGCCAGCGCAGGAACAATTCCTCCCAGCTGTCTTCCTCAGCCACAAATACTCTTTCCTCAATTGACAAATCCGGCTGGCGAAGCAGATTCTCACGTTTCTCCCCTACCGCATACTCAAGGATGCCGCTGGCGGCTTTTACAAACAAGTCTGATAAAGTAGGGGCGGATATTTTAAGGCCCAGGTCTGCAGTATGTTCGATTATTTCTATATTTACTCCGTCTCTCATTCAATAATTCTCCTTTCTTTCATTAGAAAAGTGGTGGGCCACGAAGGACTCGAACCTTCAACCCACGGATTAAGAGTCCGTTGCTCTACCAATTGAGCCAGTGGCCCGTTAGGGTTCCTCTAATACTTTATCTAATTGCGGCAAATATTTCAACAAAATATTCATTTCTGCCGCCGAGAGAGAAGAAGAAACATTTGCTGCTAACGGATAATTAACCCCTTGGGCTTTCATTTTAGCCAAAGGATAAGCAGAAATTATGCGGTTAAAAAGAGTGAAGAAATCTTCTATCTTCAAGCCAAACTTACTTGCCAGCGCTGCCAGTTCATTGTAGTATTTCTTTGCCTGGATATTACTAACCTGAGAGACGCTCTGGCTTTCTGCTCCATACTTTTTAAGAAGGGCACGATAGAAAGGCATTATCTTAACGAAAGTTATTATATTGCTTTCATTAATGATACTAAAAGCGGCGGATTCGGCATTTATGCCGAGAATTAGCAACATCATTATCATAAAAATTTTCTTCATACTCTCCTCTCGCTAAAAACTCTGGGAAAAATTATACCAGGATGAAGCCGGGATTAAAAGAAATTTATCTCGTCGGCACAGAATATCTCATCTTTTTAATATACCTTAAGAAGTCAGAATCAGTAGAGAGAATAATGACAGCATTATTCTTTAGAGAATAGGCATAAGCATCCAGACTGCGCAAGAAAGAAAAAAACTCTTCATCTTGCCTGTAAGCCCGGGCATAAATCTCGGTAGCCTTCTTATCCGCTTCTCCCTTTATTTTCTGCGATTTGCGGTAAGCTAGAGAAAGAATCGTTTTTAGCTCTTTCTCGGTCTGGCCTTCTATCTCAGCCCGCTTGCCTCTACCTTCAGAACGATATTCCTCTGCGGCTCTTTTGCGCTCAGAAATCATACGGTCATATACCTTTTTCCTTACTTCTTCTACATAGTTGACGCGCTTTATCCTTACATCTATTAGTTTTATGCCGTAACGCGGCGTGAGCTGGCGCGCCCGTGATAAAATATTTTTGCGCAGTAGTCCTCGTCCTCCCGTGATTTTTTCCAGAGCCGTTTCTTCTACAAAATCTTTATTTATAGTGGCTCTGGCTTCTTCCAGAAGACGGTTGGAACTGCGCACAATATCAATCAGATTGTGAGAAGTAACCGCATCGCGCACCGCCGCATCAATAATATCGTCTAAACGCGCATGGGCGCCTCTTTCATTGTAAACTGACTGAAAGAACAACAAAGGATTTTCTATTTGCCAACGGGCGGTGGTATCAATCCAGATATATTTCTTGTCTTTGGTGGGAATCTGGTTAGGATGACCATCCCACTCCAGTATCCGCTTATCAAAGTAATTAACCTTCTGGATAAAGGGTATTTTGAAATAAAGCCCCGCCTTCTTAATCGCTCCTCCCATAGGACGTCCAAACTGCGTAACTATTACCTGCTCATATTCATTAACTACAAAAAAAGGCGAACCGCTTATCAATAATATCCCTAAAACAACTGCCAATAACAGGTAAAAACTTTTTTTATTCCCCATTTTCCAGCCTCAATAAAGGCAATATGCCTTTTTCTTCCTCATCAATTATAAATACTTTGTGTGCCTTTCCTACTATTTCTCTCATTTTCTCCAGATAAAGCCGCCGCCGCGTAACCTCTTTGGCCTCTTTATAAGCTTCCAGAAGAAGCAAAAACCTTTCCGCATCGCCTAAAGCCCGGTTAATCTTCTCCTGTGCATACCCTTCGGCTTCTTTGACAATCTTAAGCGCCTGACCGCGCGCGGCAGGAATTTTCTGGTTATAGATCTGCCAGGCCTGGTTAATCATTCTTTCCCGCTCTTGTTTAGCCTCATTTACCTCATTAAAAGCCGGCTGGACCGACTCAGGAGGATTCACATCCTGCAGCTTTACGGTTACAATAGCAATGCCTGAACTATAAGAATCAAGTATCTCCTGCATATTCTGCTGGGCAATGTCGTTAATCTCCATACGTTTAGAACTTAATACTTCATTAAGAGAGTAGTCGCCTACTATTTTTCTCATAACCGATTCGCTTATATCCCGCAATGTTTTACGCTGGTCTCTGATATGAAACAAAAACCGGGCGGCGTCCTTTATTTTATACTGGACAATCCATTCTACCTGAAGCACATTTAAGTCACCCGTAAGCATCAAAGATTCATCATCATAGTTACGGGAAGCATACTGGCTTTTTATTCCTGCCTTAAGAGTACGAAAGCCAAACTCTTCCTTAAAAATATAATCGACTTTCACTTTGTTAACTTTCTCAATCCGCCAGGGAAGTTTAAAGTGTAGCCCTGGTGAAGTAGTGCGGACAAACCTTCCGAAACGGCGTACTACTCCTACTTCGTTAGGTTCAATAGTATAAAAAGAGGAAAAGGCGGAAAAAATAAGAAATACCGCAAGAATAATAAGAATCGCAGATTTCGTATATTCCTGCTTCCCAGAGGAGGAAGAAGGAGGAATTATATCTTCCGGCTTTATATTTTTAAAATCCACACCTCTATTGTATAGTGAAACCTTGCTTTGTCAAACTTATTCATTTAATATTTTCTTTATGGCCTTATAGATTCTTTCAGCCATAATTTTGTATCCCTGAGAATTAGGGTGGATAGAATCAGACATAAGAGCACCCTTATCAATAATTCCCGCCAAAACATGAGGTATAAACAGACAATTGCTCTTACGGCAAAGTCTGGCAAAAGCTATTCTGTAGCGGCGCATGAAAGGATAATCAAAAACATCACAAAGAACGACTTTGATATTATTTTTCCTCAAGATATCTATCATTCTAGTTATATTCGCAAGAGTTAAGCTGAAAGGAACCCCTCTTAGATAATCATTGCCTCCCAGCTCAATAATTACCAGGTCCGGATGTAGCCGCAATACATCTCTGTTAATACGCAGGAGAGCTCCACTGGTTGTATCACCACTAACACCGGCATTAACTACTCTGAAACGGGAAAACTGCTCCAGATAAGCGGGAAAATTCTTTCCTTCTTCCGCCCCTTTGCCAAAAGTAAGGCTATCACCCAGGCAAACAATGAGACGATTCTCAGCAGAATTTATCTCCTCTTGAGAACGACATCCCAATAGCAAAAATAATAGGAAAACTACCCCTAATACTTTCCTCTGTTTCATATCTTACCTTGCTTTTGCCGCAAACGCAGTTGTCCGCAGGCTCCCTCTATATCTTGCCCGCGCGGCCGGCGCAGGGTAAAAAACACGCCTTCCTCTTTAAGCCAGCGGCAGAAACGAAATATTTCTCCAGAAGAAGGAGGCTGCCAATTAAACGAGGAAACAGGATTGTAAGGAATAAGATTAATTTTATAATTCAAGCCTTTAACCATCTTTTTCAGCCGCAAAACGTCTTCCTTGCTGATGTTAAAATTGCTAATCATTATATATTCGAAGGTAAGACTGTATTTGCAGCGGCGATTAAAAAGGCGTACGGCTGAAAACAGCTCTGAGAGAGGATAAATTTTATTTACGGGCATTATAATGTTCCTTAAACTATCCTTTGCCGCATGCAAAGATATCGACAATCCTACTCCTATATTTTCCGCCGCAAAGGCCTTTATAGCCGGAGCTAATCCGCAAGTAGAAATAACTACTTTCCTCTTCCCTATATACATACCCTGAGGCTCAAGAATTATACGTAAAGCTTTTATTACATTCCCGTAATTATCAAAAGGCTCGCCTATCCCCATAAAAACTACATTAGTAAGCTTCGCCTCTCTTCTCTTTAGCCAATCAGAAACATAAAGGCACTGATTCACAATCTCAGCCGGTGTGAGATTACGCTTGAATCCTAAAAGGCCGCTGGCGCAAAAACGGCAGCCAAAACGACAGCCTACTTGAGAAGACAAACAAACTGTATTCCTTTTTCCTTCCGGGATAAGAACACTCTCAATATAGGTTTTATCTTCCAGGGCAAATAAGAATTTAACGCTACCATCCCGGCTCTGGCGTTCTTTAACCAAGCGGAGCGAAGAAAAATAGAAATTGTCTTTTAGATAGTGGCGCAGAGAGCGGGAGAGGTTAGTCATAGAGAAAAAACTCTCCTCCCGCTTTTTATAGACCCAGTTAAATACCTGGCGGGCCGCATAATCAGGATAACCTGCTTCCTGTAAGTGCTGTCGTAAGGAAGCCAGAGTTTGAGATTTTATATCGTGGCGCTGCTTAAGCATCAGGGACACATATAGACAAAGGGACAATGTGAACAATAAGTTATATCATCTTTATCAGGTTCAAAATATTTATCCGGATTTACAATCTCCTCCAGAATGAGCCTTATCGCAGGTATAAACAGCGTATTCATACTTTCTTCTTTAGTTAAAGAAGGAGTCTGAGGAGGGAAGAAGTAGTCTAGATGAGCTTCTTTCAGAGAGTAAAGAGCGGCATTTATATCTGCGGCAGGAAACTCTTTTTTTAGAACCATAATATAAAGCGGGAGCTGAAAAGACTTTATTTTATTGCGAATAGCTTTTCTATTCCCTAATTCCCGGGCATCTATTTTCTTGAGCGGAAGAATATCCGTAGAACCCGTTTTGTAATCTATTATTAATATCTTCTCGGGATGAGAGCTAAACTTTTCTGCGCGGTCCAGTTTAGCCACGCATTGAAAATCAAAGTGAGGAGAAGGAAAAGAGAAGCGGAATTCCTCTTCTAAGAACAGAATTTCTCCCTGCAGGCGTTTTGCTTCCTGCTCAATGAACTTACCTAACCGAAAAGAAATAACATCTTTCAGAAGAAAAGCGTCAGAGTGCCCCTTCTGACCAAAGGTTTTCTCAAACTCCTCATCCAGCATCCGAAAAAAGCTCTTTTTGAACCCGGCATCCATCTTCCAGCGGCAGCCTCGATAAGGCCAAAAAACCTTCTGAAGAAAAGAATGAATAAAATTGCCTATCTGAGAATGTTCTAAGTCGCCACTAATATCTTCTTTCTCTCTTAATCTCAGCACATAAGCGTAGTAGAACCTTAAAGGGCAATGCAAATAGGTATCTAAGGCGGTAGCCGAATAAACAAAACTTTCTCTTAGATATTGCAATATAGATGATGTCTTAACTATCCTTTCCTTTCCGCCCCTAATTTCTATATTTGTCTTTATATGGAAAGGACTTAGAACTCCTAAGCGTTTCTCTTTTCTTTCTTGTTCCCAGATAATTTCTTCCAGGAAGCGGCTTTTAGCTTTTTCTTTATTCTCGGAGAATACGAGACAGGCTCTTTTAGCACCAGCTAAGAGGCGGCGAAAGTGATAACGCTGGATTTCTTCTTCTGACTTCACTCTTTCTAATCCCAGAGCCAGCATTACCTCGCGCGGAATAAGCGGCTGGTGAATATTAAGCTCAGGCAAGACACCCTCATTTATCCCCATAAAGATTACATTCTCAAAAGATAAATCCCTTGTCTCGAAAAAACCTAAAACCTGCAGGCCTCGAAGCGGCGAACCGGAGAAAGCTACCATCCTGCCTTCTAAACTATCATTAAATACTTTTGTCAACTCAGAGAAACCAAACTCTTCCTGAGAAAACTCACTTCTCTGCAATTCATCCAGGAGCGCAAGAAGATCATCTGCTACTTTCAAATGAAGCCCATAAAGGCCTATTAATCCTTTCTCTATTAACAATTCCAGAAGCACTTTTAAGTTAGCGGCTAAGTCTGAGAAACTATTTACTTTCTCCCAATTAAGAAAAAGCAAACTGTGCAGTTGTCTTAAACATTCCTGTAACTCCGACTTTTTTATCTCTATTCCCAGGCTCCTTAACGTGGCCATCGTTTCTTCTTCAATTCTCTCTTCTTTTTCTACCGCGGCCAGAGAAATAAAAAGGCTGCTTACTCCCTCACGCGGCCAGAGAAATTCTTCTATTTTATGGACCAATATACGCGTAACAGAAACTTCCCGGTTATTTAATCTTATATTCTTACAGTAAGGATGCCGTAAAGCATTTAGATAATCTTTAATATAATATAGACTCTGCCGCCGCGAGAGTTGAGCGTCGAAGATGTTACGTATAAGTGTATATAAAGGACTGCGTTTAATGGGAAAACCCAGAGAGACATTGAACTCTTTAAGAAGTGAGGCAATGTGCGAGAGAAAAACAACTAAGTTCTCAGGTTCTAAGACAACCACGGCTGTCTTTTCCGGCCTTTTAATCTCTGAAAGTATCTGCCGCAGTACTAAAGCCTGCGCATGGATATCTGCCGCGGCATAAATACTGATATGGGGATGCAAGAGAGGAGAATGAGAGGCAATCTTAATATGAAACGATTCCTCCCACTTAGCAAAGGATTGCCAGGAATAGTTATTATTCTGAAGAAAAAGATACGTTTCTTTCTGAGAGGCAACCGCTTTAAGTATGTTCATCTCTGAACGATGCAGATAAAATAATCCGCATATTATCAAACAGTCAAACTCATCCCATCGTATACGGCTGGCAAAACGGGAAGCTAAAAGATAAATAAGCCCCCGCGTATAAGACTTCCCGGCTATCAAGTGCTCGTGGAATTTCTCTCTCAATAAGAATATATTTTTTAAGAGAGAATTTATTTCCTCCGGGACATCAAAACCAATCCCGGCTATTTTATTAAGAGCAGTCAGCTTATCCGAAGCAATATCTTCCAAATCTAACTGTTCAATAAAAGTTAAAATTTGCCGGCTCCAGGGAAAAAACTGAGCAAAACTACTGCGGCCTTGAATAAGAGAACTATCAAGACTCCTGGCGAGCTGGTAGATAAAAAAACTCGCATCAAGCTGATGCAAGAAAGAATAAGGATGATCTTTTTTAAGAATGTACTCAATAAATTCTTCCCAGCTAAACAGTTTGGGCGGCATAAAAGGTGTTTTAATCTTACTGGCTAATTTCTTCTTGAGAAAGAGAGCCGGCCTTTTGCCACTAAACACAACTCCCACGCGGCTAAAGTCGTTTTGGCTTGCCCCGGCGCGCTGCAGTAAGAAATCAGCTACAAATTCCAAAAAATCCTCTCCAAAAGCTACCGTATGAACATGCATAAATTTTACGGCACCTCCCTAACTTCCGGCTCCTCCAGGCGTAAAAGAAAACCGCGTACTTTTAAGTTAGAATATATCCTGCTGACAAGACGCATATACTCCTGAACTTGTAAGATGTCTTCCCTATCCAACCCCCTGCTCTTATAATCAACTATCCATACCTCTTTGTCAGTTACAATCAAACGGTCTAATCTCCTGGTCTCGCCATATTGATTGACAATTTCTTTTTCTGTAAATACAACTCCTTTCTTTATAAAAAAGAAGGGGCGGGCGGGCAAATAGTTTAACACTTTATCTAAAATTACTTTTATTTTACGGATATTCACAGAAGGAAAGCTATGCTGGGTATAGAGCAAAGCATTGGCAAGAGTTTTATCTTTATCCTCGTAGGCTAAATTGCCTATAAAAGAGAAAGTATAATGAACCGCTTCTCCTTCCAGGAGGACATCTTTTTTCTTTATATCAGAATGCCGGGGAAACCCTTCCTCTATTTTTTCCAGCCAACTTTCGTATTCAAGAGGAATCTGCAAGTCCAGGACCTTAGGGGGTTGTGCTAACTGCTGTGACGCCTTTTGTCTGCCGATTTCTTTACTCTGTTTATAGTCCTCCAGTAAATAGGAGAGGAGATTTTTTTCTCTTTTGCGCTGGGGAATAAAAATATACAATTCTTGCTGCGGACGGGTTAAGGCCACATAAATATTGCTTAACTCATCGAGAAGAATATTCTTATATTCCTGACGCAGAATATTATGCAAACGTTCCGAATAACAGGCCCAACTTTTACGAGGATAAACAAGAGCAGCTCCTTTCGGGGAAGAATATACCAGATAAGACAGGCGGGAATGGCGCCAGAAGTTCTCGCTTATTTTTAGAAACGGCAGTATTACTACTTCAAATTCCAGGCCTTTGGATTTATGGATGGTAGTAACTCTAACTGCCTCGGTAGGAAAACTTATTTCGATATAAAAGTCGCTTTCGGAAGTTGAATTCTCGTAATAATCAACAAACGCGGCTAAACTATTTTCATCTTCCTCCTCTCTTTTCCGAATAAGCTCCAGGAGTTTAAGAAAGAATGCTTGCTGGGAAGGAAAATTACTAAATACTTTCAGCTTACTAAAAATACTCACCACAAACTCATAAAGAGGCAAAAAGCCGCATCGCTTAAAGAACGCCTCAATAAATTCTTGCCAGATTTGAGGATAGCGACGCTGAAATTTACGATAGAGAGAAATACTCTCTCGATTATAAAGGGCGGAAAAAAGGAATTCTTTTAACTCTTGACGGCTAAGACCACTAGCGGCACTAAATATATTACCGCTAATAAAGGAAGCAAATGATAGCTCATCTACGGGAGAATCGAGAAATTTAAGAAAAGCTACGATTTCCTTTATCAGAATATTCTCTCTTATATCTAAAGTTTTATCTGATTCTACAGGAATTCCTGCCTCCAGCAACCAGTTGGTTACCAGATGAACCTGAGCATTATCTCGCAGAAGCACAGCCATAGAACCGTAACTAAACCTTCTCTTTACATTGTTAATTGTCTCTTCCAGCTTCTTGCGGATAAGGTGTTCCTCTTCCTCTTTATTCTCACTCTCAACAAACTCAATCTTCACATAGCCTTCTTTGTGGACAGCGAGAGACTTCTGGTGAGAGCTATGAAAAACTGACACTATTTCTTTTATGTCAGAAGCAGTTAAAGATAAATAGCCACAACGGGATTCCTTTCTGGTATCTAATTTATGGAGAAAATACTCAATATGGGAAGGAGAAAATATAGAATTGTTAAAGTCTACAATGTTCTTTTGACTACGATAATTAGTATGGAGAGATTCTTCTATCACTTTTGCCCGCGAAGAAAATCTTGCTTTAACTATCTCAAATAGCTCCCGCTGTCCGGCCCGAAAACGGTAAATTGCCTGCTTCTTGTCTCCTACATAAAAAAGCGAGCCGCCCACAGCCAGAGCTTCCTCTACCAGAGGCTCAAGGTTGTTCCATTGCAAGAGGCTGGTATCTTGAAATTCGTCAATCAAATAGTGATAGAATCTTGTAGCCAGGCGTAAATAGAGTTCGGGTAAAGATATTCCTTCTTGAAAAATAACCGCAGCTTTACGGTTCAGCTCTTCCAGAAACAAAATATCATTTTTCTGTTTAATGTTTTCCAGCTCATCCTGCAAATATAAAAATAGCTTCAGATAAACATCCCAACGCCCGAAACATACTGCTTCCACATATTCTTTTACCAGCTTCTTTATTCTCCTCCAGAGAGAGTTCAGGGAAGGCGAAGGAGAAAACCCTTTACGGAAGGGGATAGTATTATTGCAGAAGGCAGCAGGAAAGTCATACCAATTATCTCTATCTTTAAGTCTCTGTCTAAATAATTTTAGACTATCGAGAAACCTTTTTGCTACCTCTTCCGGCGGCAATTCCGATATAAACTTTTCTAATAACTTTTCTAACTTAGACAAAATAGCAAAAGGATGGGAAGTAACCGAAGGGGGAGCAAAATTGCCCTGCTGCAGGTTCGATTGACGGAAGAGATTGCTTAAAAGTGCCGCTATATTCTTTTTGGGAAACCAGCTGCTACGCTTATCTATCTGGAGATATTGAATTATAAAAGCTCGGAATATTTTTCCTAATTCTTCTTCTTTCTCGGCTCTGTCCAGGAGAGCATCAAGCGCCTTATGCAACTGTTGGTGATAGCTCTCTTTTATACGAAAACCAGGACTCAGATGCAGGGTGTAAGAAGAGCTGATGAGCAGAGAACGTATGAAGCTATCTATAGTTTGGACACTAAAAAATTCATAATGCCTCAATATCTGCATCAGTACTTTACTTGCTTTCTCGGAAGAAAAACCTTCCCCTAAAACTGTTTTCAGAACTTCTCGCTCCCGGGACACAGGAAAATAATCCAGAGCAATTTGCTTCAAGAATTCTAAAATTCTTTCCTTCATTTCCGCAGCAGCTTTATTAGTAAAAGTAATAGCTAAAATATTGGCAGGAAAAGCAGGGGGGTTAGATTCCGGGATTAATATAAGTTTTAAGTACTGCTGAGCCAGGATGTAAGTCTTACCGCTTCCGGCGGAAGCTTCTACTATGTAAATATAGGGGAAAGGGATTCTCTGTTTTGGAGCCATAGGGGCATATACAAGAAAATGCTTCCGTAAATTATACTATAACTTTATGAGAAAGACAAACATGCTTATTTTTCGTCTTGAAGAAAAGATTACTCCAGAAACAACCGCGTATCAAGAAGTTTAGAAGAAGGCAGGAACGATATCCCCGCTACCCAGACAGGGCCAATTTGCTGCTGCCATACTGCCCGCCCTTTAAATTTAAGAGGAGAAGCATTTTCGCGCGGCATATTGAGCTCTAAAATATGCATAAGCCGTAAAGGAGATTCTAACTGCACCCCTACTCCTCCGCCGCTTACATCACGGCAAACGGCTGTATATTGGCGGCTGTTAGTCAGGTCTCTAATGGACAGACTACGTCCACAACTAAATCTGTCGAATACTCTTCTTTCCACGTTTTTATTTTAGCAAATATTTATTAAATATCAAGCTAAAAAAATACCTCGAATTGACTCACATTAAATGTTACCCAAATTAATTCCAAAAGGATTCGTTGACT
>JAGGSQ010000049.1 GCA_021159015.1 Candidatus Omnitrophota bacterium
TTAATAATTTACCTCCTAAGTTTTCATTCTGGAAGAAAAATCTTGCTTTTTAGATGTATTATGATAATATTTTTCTACTATGTGGGCTGTGGTCGAGATAGGAAATAAACAGTATAAGATTGAAGAGGGAGAGAGTTTAGAAGTCGAGAGGCTTAAAGAAGCAAAGAAGAGTTTCTCGGTAGATAAGGTCTTATTGTTTTTTGACGGGAAAAACCTCCAAATTGGACGGCCTTATATTAAAGGCATAAAGGTAAAAGCAGAGGTATTAGGAGAGAAAAAAGACAGAAAGGTTATTGCGTTCAAGTTTAAAAGACGCAAAAGTTATCAGAGAAAGAAAGGCCATCGGCAGATAAAAACCCGCCTTAAGATCTCTTCCCTGACCCATAAGTAGTAGTTTGTGGAAAGAACTTTTGTAGACGAAGTAGAACTCTTTCTCAAAGCTGGCAGGGGAGGAGACGGTCTTCTGGTTTCTCATCGTCTTCCTTCCGGCCGCTTTCTTAATAATGGCGGTAGTGGCGGCAAGGGAGGGGATATTTACATTTGTGTGGATAAGAGTCTTACAGATCTTTCTTCTCTCTTGCACCGAAGAAATCTTAAAGCAGAGTCTGGCGGTAGCGGAAGACGAAGCAACAAAACAGGTGCCGGAGGGAAAGATCTAGTCATAAAAGTACCGCTGGGTACACAAATAAGAGAGAAAGGGGGAAAACTGTTGGCTGATTTATTAAAGGAAGGGCAAGCTTTCTTAGCGGCTAAAGGCGGACGCGGGGGCTTGGGTAATTTTCGTAAGAGAGTTAACGACTATTTACGCCAAAGAAGTCGGGGAGAAGCAGGAGAAGAAAAATATCTAATCCTTGACTACCGCATTCCAGCAGAAATAGCATTAGTAGGCTTTACTAATACGGGCAAATCAACTTTTCTCTCCCGTCTCACTTCCCTAAAACCGAAGATATCTCCCTATCCCTTTACTACAAAACATCCTTTGTGGGGGGTAGGAAAGATAGGATTCTCTAACTTTAGAGTTCTGGAACTGCCGGCAATAGGAGATAACCGTTTCAAAAATAAGATTGAGCGTGAGTTTCTTAAACATTTGGAGAGAGTAAAGATTATTATTCTTTTTCAAGATACCTCTTGCGGAAGTCTTGAGAATTTTTTTCTATTAAATAAACTTATATCTTCGTATAATAGTAGATATCTTAACAAGAGGATTATTAAGGTTGTAAACAAAATTGATGTGGGGTTTAAAAAAGACAAAGAAGCAATAGGTCTTTCTTTACACCACAATAGGGGCTGGGAGAGGATTATAAGAGAAATCAAAGGAGTTCTGGCATTAAATTCTGAGTTTTAATGAAGAAGATAGTAATTAAAATCGGCTCCAGCGTTATAGCACCGCAGGGTGAGCTTGATTACAGGTTCTTACGCGGGCTCGCCTCTCAAATTAAAACATTGCGGAGAGAGGGCTTTGTGGTAGTATTGGTAAGTTCGGGGGCTATCGCCCTGGGGCGCCCTCTTCTCGGTGTAACATTAAAAGATCGTTTGTCTTTAAATCAACTTCAGGCAGCGGCATCTTTGGGGCAAATTAAATTGATGGATGTTTACAATCGCATTTTTAGCCGCCTCAAAATAAACTGCGCTCAACTTTTGCTTACTTGGGATGATTTTGAAAAGCGTAACCGGTATATAAATATTAGCCATACGTTGAATGTTCTTTTTAAGAGGGGTATCCTTCCTATTGCTAACGAGAATGATGTAGTCTCAACTGATGAAATAAAGTTTGGTGATAATGATAAGCTCTCGGCGCTTCTTGCTTCTCTTATCTCTGCCGGAAAACTTGTTATTTTGTCGGATGTAAAAGGATTTCTTAAAGAAGGTCAGTTAGTTCGCCGTATAGAAAATATTAATGGAGAGTTGTTAAGATTCGCTAAAGGTTCTTCTTCTATTTGGACTAAAGGAGGAATGCGTTCAAAATTAGAGGCAGCTCGCATTGCTACTTCTTCAGGAGTAAGTACCTTTATCGCTAAGGGGCAGACAGCGGGGATAATTTTGCAGATTGTGCGGGGAGAGGATTTTGAGGGTACTTCATTTGTACCTGCAATGCGCATTTCTGCTCGCCGCCGCTGGATTGCTTTTGCCCGCAAGTCCCGCGGCGTTCTTTATATTGACGAGGGAGCAGGTGAGGCCATAGTAAACAATAAAAAGAGTCTTCTGGCAGTAGGAGTGAAAAAAGTAGAAGGAGATTTTGCCAAAGGCGATTCGGTAGCGGTTAAAAATAATAAGGGGCGCATTTTAGGATATGGATTGACAAACTTTTCTGCTTCTGAGTTAAAGAAAAACTTAGGCAAGAAATTAGAGAAGGAAGTTATTCATAGAGATAATTTAGCGATAGTCAAACAGAATGGACAAACATAACTTACATAAATATTGTCAAAAGATATTAAGGAAGTCTAAGGAAGGTTCCTTCCGTCTCAATTCTCTCCCTACCAGGCTAAAAAATAGAATTCTTTTGCAGATGGCAAAGGCTTTGTGGCAGAAAAAAGATTATATTCTTTGCCAGAATCATAAAGATTTAGTTTTGGCTCAAAAATTAAATCTTAGTGCGGCTTTTATTGACCGCCTGCGTCTGGACAGGAAAAGGGTGAAAAAAATGAGCACTTCTTTAAAAGAAATAGCGGCATTGCAAGACCCGGTAGGAGAGATTATGGAAAGCTGGCGGAGACCCAACGGTATACTTATTAAAAAAGTGAGAGTTCCCCTGGGGGTAATATTTATCATATATGAGTCGCGGCCTAATGTAACGGCTGATTGCATTGGCCTTTGTCTCAAATCTTCTAATTATGTAATCTTGAGAGGAGGAAAGGAATCTCTCAATTCCAATCGTGCCATATTTGACATCTTATTACGGGTTGCTCATAAAAATGGTCTGGATAATCCCTTTTATTTAGTGGGCCGGCCCGACCGCGATATTATTGATTTTCTCTTGCAAGAAGGCGTAGGATTCATTGATTTAGTTATTCCTCGTGGCGGCGAAGGACTAATAAAGCGAGTGACAGAAATATCTCGTGTTCCTGTTTTAAAGCACTATAAAGGAGTTTGCCATATATATGTAGACGAGAGCGCTGATTTAAATAAGGCGTTAAAGATTTGCCTTAACGCCAAAGTGCAGCGTCCGGGTGTATGTAATGCTATGGAGACGCTCCTGGTTCATAAAGATATAGCACCGCGTTTTCTTCCTCTTCTGGAGAAAGAATACCAAAAGTATCATGTAGAGTTAAGAGGATGCTCCAGGACGAGAAAGATAATTCCTGCTGCCAAAAGAGCTAAAGAGGGCGACTGGTATTCTGAGTATCTGGATTTAATACTAGCGGTAAAAGTGGTTGAGAACGTAGAGGAGGCGGTAGCCCATATAAACAAATACGGCTCTCTCCATACCGAAAGCATTATCAGCCGCAAGAAGAAAAACATAGATTTTTTCCAGAGGAATGTTTTATCCAGCTGCGTTTTTTCTAATATCTCTACGCGCTTTAGTGATGGAGGAGAATTCGGTTTGGGGGCAGAGATTGGTATTTCTACGGACAAACTTCATGCCCGCGGCCCTATGGGAGTGAGAGAACTTACTACTTATAAATACTTAGCCGAAGGCAACGGCCAAATAAGAACTTAGAGGATGAAAATCGGAATATTGGGAGGGTCTTTTAATCCTCCGCATGTGGGCCATTTAGTCTTAGCTGCTCAGGCCAAGAGCATTCTGGGATTGGATAAGGTTATATTTATTCCCTGTTTTTCTCCTCCTCATAAAAAGCAGAAGAATATACTGGGGGCTTCCTTACGGCTTAAGATGTTAAAGCTTGCGGTGAAGGGAAGAAAAGATTTCTTTGTTTCGGATATAGAGATAAAAAGAGGCGGCGTTTCTTATACCGTTGATACTTTGGTGGCGTTGCGACACCAATATCCTCGGGCGAAGTTTTATTTAATAATAGGAGCTGATTTAGCTAAGAATTTTTATGCTTGGAAAGATTACCGTCGTCTTCTGCAGTTAGCAAAGGTAGTAGTAGCTTCACGCGGTAAAAAAATGACTGGGCTTTCCTTTTCCGCTCGCCGCATACATATCCCTTTTATTGATATATCTTCTTCTTTGGTGAGAGAGCTGGTTAGAGAAAATAAATCGATAGCTTATTTGGTACCAAGGTCTGTGGAAGAATTTATTTTACGGAATAAATTGTATCAAGAAAGGAGCAGAAATGGGCAGCATTAAGTTTGGTACAGATGGTTGGCGAGCTGTTATTGCGGAAGATTTTACATTTTCTAATCTTAAAGCTGTAGCTCAAGCTGTAGCTGATTATATTAAAAAGAATTTTAAACATAATTCTAGCGTAGCTTTAGGTTACGACGGGCGATTTTTATCTAAAGAATTTGCTTATGCGGCGGCAGAAGTGTTTTCTGCTAATAATATAAAAGTTTTTCTTTCTGCCGAGCTTATTCCTACGCCCCTGGTAAGTTTTATCACTAAGACACGCGGTCTTTCTTTAGGAGTTATGATAACTGCTTCTCATAATCCTTACCGCTTTAATGGATTCAAAATTAAAAAAGCTACCGGTGGTGCAGCAGATAAAGCGGTTACCAACGAAGTTGAACGTTTGCTGTTCCGTACTAAAGTGAAGTCTGTTTCTCGTCCTTCCCTCCTGAAGATAGAGAATTTTAGTCCGTCTTATATAAAATTTATCCGTAGCTATATTGATTTATCCCGCTGCCGCAGCATGAAACTTAAAATTCTGGTTGACCTTATGCACGGCTCAGGAGGGTATTTTCTTAAGGAAGTATTTAAAAACAATAAAAATATTCAGATAGATTATCTCCGCGATGATTTTAATCCTTCTTTTGGAGGAACCTCACCTGAGCCTTTACCTAAAAATTTAAAGCCTTTAACTGAGAAAATGAAAGGTTCTTCTTACGATTTAGGAATAGCTTTAGATGGCGACGGAGATAGAATTGCCTGTGTGTTGCCGGGAGGACGTTTTCTAAGCGCCCAAGTTCTCCTGCCGCTTCTGGCACTTCATCTGGCTGATAATCGCAAGTTGCCGGGAGGGATAGTAAAGACAGTGGTAGGTAGTAATCTTATTGATAAAGTAGCACTTTCTTTAGGGAGAATTCTGTACGAGACTCCCGTAGGATTTAAATATATCTCGTCGTTGTTTGAGAAAGAGGATATATTAATTGGAGGAGAAGAGGCGGGGGGTATAGGGTTTAAAAACTATATTCCTGAGCGGGACGGCAATGTAGCAGCGGCTCTTTTGGTAGAGTATATGTCTTATGAGAAAAAACCTTTGGTTTGCCTGGTGCAGGATATGGAGAAAAGATTTGGGCGTTGGTACTATGACAAAACTTCAATTCCTATTGCCAGAGTGAAGCATTTCTCTCTTACTAAAATTAAAGCGCCTTCTGCTATCTTAAAAGAAAGGGTAGAGCGGATTAATAGAATTGATGGTGTGAAATTTATTACTAAATCGAGCTGGCTGATGCTTCGGGCTTCAGGGACTGAGCCTATAGTTAGAGTTTACGCTGAAGCACGAAGTTTGCCGCGTACTAAAAAACTTCTAGAGCTTGGCAAAAGTATAATTTATGCTTTATAATATTCTGCGCCTCCTTGCTTTCTTTCTGGTAAAAATTGTCTTTTGGGTTAAAGTAGAAGGAAAAGAAAATATACCTCAGCAGGGTCCTCTAATTATTGCTTCCAATCATCTTAGTAATCTAGACCCTATTATTATAGGTGCGGTATCTCCTCGTCGTCTAAATTTTTTAGCTAAGCAAGAATTATTTAGAAATTTTCTTTTTGCTTCCCTTATAAAAAAATTGGGGGCTTTTCCTGTAAAAAGAGGAAAGGCTGACGTTCTGGCGATGAAAGAAGCCGTGCGGCGCCTGAAAAAGGGAGGAGCGCTTATTCTTTTTCCTCAAGGAAGAAGGACTAGAGACTTAGCTAAAGAGAACCTTCTCACGGGAATAGGGTTTCTTGCTAAAGTTACCCAAGCGCCGGTATTACCAGTTCGAATATTCGGGACTGAGAGAGCCTTGCCACCTAATTCGTTTATATTACGTCCCGTGAGAGTGAAAGTAAAATTTTCTCAGCCCCTTCAATTTTCTTTTCAGCAAAAGCGAGAGGAGATAGTAGAGAAGATATTTGATTCGATAGTAAATATTTCTTAATAAAGATTTTATTATTGACAGATATAGTTATTTTATAGATAATTAAGAAAAATTTTTGAGAGGAGTTGGTAAAAAGTGAATGAAGGTATAACTGCAGAACTGGAACAGGCATATTTTTCTTCCATTAAAAGGATTAAGGAAGGAGAAATCGTCAAAGGGAAAATTGTCGAGGTTAATCCTAAAGATGTGGTAGTTGATATTGGGTTTAAGTCGGAGGGAGTAATACCTAAAGACGAATTTCCTGCGCAATCGGAGCTGAAAGAAGGCCAGGAAATTGAAGTTCTAGTGGAAGCTGTAGAAGATGAAGAGGGAAGGCTTTCTTTGTCTTTCCAGAAAGCTAAGAAAATTAAAGGATGGAAAACATTAATTTCTGATTATCAAGAGGGAGACATAGTAGAAGGGACGGTAACCAAGCGGGTCAAAGGTGGGTTTATGGTTGATGTATTTGGCGTAGAGGGATTCCTGCCGGGGAGCCTGTCAGCTTTTAAGAATGTGCCCGAGGAAGAAATTATAAATCATAAATTTAATTTTCAAATTATTAAATTAAGTCGCCTTAAGCAAAACTTTATTCTCTCTCGCCGAGAAGCTCTCAGGATAGAACGTCAGAACCTCAAAAAGAAATTGTGGGATAGCCTGAAAATTGGAGAGATTCGCAAGGGAGTGGTAAGAAGTATCACTGATTTCGGTGCATTTATCGATATAGGAGGGCTGGTAGGTCTTCTCCATATTGCCGATATGAGTTGGAAAAAGATTAATCATCCTTCCGAAGTTGTGGCAGTAGGGAGTGAAATAGAAGTGATGGTGCTTAATTTTGACCGGGAAAGCGAGAAGATATCTTTAGGGCTCAAACAGCTGGTGCCAGATCCTTGGCTGGAGATTGAGAACAAATACAAAGTAGGGGCTGTTACTAAAGGAAAGGTAGTTAACATTCTTAATTATGGCGTGTTTGTGGAATTGGAAAGAGGCATAGAGGGTTTGATCCATGTGTCTGAACTTTCCTGGTCTAAAGCTTACGTTAATCCCCAGGAGATGTTTGCCATTGGCGATATGGTAGAGGTGAAGATTATTGGTATTGACAGTCGGAATCGTAAAATCGCTTTAAGTATTCGTCAATTGGAAAAAGATCCCTGGGAAGAGTTAGGAGTTAAGATTAAACCTCAGAGCCGTATAAAAGGAAGAGTAACAGGCTTTACTCAGGAAGGGGCGCTGGTAGAATTAGAAGGCGGCGTGGAAGGCATTGTTTATACGAGAGACCTCTCCTGGACAAAGCGTATAAACCGCCCCCAGGAAATTTTGCGTAAAAACCATAATTACGAGTTTATGGTGCTGGATATAGACCGTTCTAACCGCCGTGTAGTTCTCGGCATGAAACAGCTGCGAGATAATCCTTGGCCGGAAATTATCAGAAGATATCCGGTAGGAAGCATAGCGGAGGCAGAAGTGATAAAAATAACCGACTTTGGAGTTTTTGCCAAGTTAGAAGAGGAAGTAGAGGGGCTTATTTTTAATGAGGAGTTAAATTCTGGCCAGAAAGAAAGCCTGTCTCTAGGTCAGAGAATAAAAGTTAAGATTTTAAGAGTTGATGATAAAGGTGCAAAAATAGCCCTTTCGGCAAAAGTTGATGAATCTCCTACCTCCGAATCTTCAGATTGAACGCCTCAAAAGAGGTACAGTAGAGATAATCTCTGAGGAGGAATTAAAGGAAAGAATAGAAAAGTCACAAGTAGAGAGACGGCCGCTGAGAGTTAAAGCGGGGTTTGATCCTACCACTAAAGATATTCATCTAGGACATACAGTTATTTTACAGAAACTGCGGACTTTTCAGGATTTAGGTCATGTAGTTTATTTAATTGTGGGCGATTTTACTGCTCGCATTGGTGATCCTTCCGGGCGTAACGAGGCACGTCCTTATGTAGACGAGAAAACTATAGAAGAAAATGCCCGGACTTATACAGAACAGGCATTTAAAATATTGGACAAAAGGAGAACCCGCGTATTTTTTAACAGTAGTTGGTACGGGAAGATGTCTTTACGTGATATACTTAACGTTTTGCGCCGTTATACGGTAGCACGCATGCTGGAACGCGACGATTTCTCCCGCCGTATGCAAGAGCAAAGGCCTATTAGTATGTTGGAATTTATTTATCCTCTTCTGCAAGGATATGATTCAGTAAAGATTGAGGCAGATATAGAACTAGGAGGAACTGACCAAAAGTTTAACTTGATTGTAGGGCGCACTCTGCAGAGTAGTTTTGGTCAGAAGCCTCAGGTAGTAATTACTCTGCCGCTTCTTGTGGGCTTAGATGGAAAAAATAAAATGTCTAAGTCTTTAGGTAATTATATTGGTATAACTGAGAAGGCAGAAGATATTTTTGGAAAGGTTATGTCTTTGTCGGATGAGTTGATGTATGAATATTTCAATTTACTTACTGATAGAGATTTGGGAGAAGTCAAATCTTATCATCCCAAACAAGCCAAAGAGCTTCTGGCTTCTCTGATAGTAGAAAGGTTCTATAATAAGGAGGAAGCAGAGCGTCAAAGAGAAAGATTCAACAATCTTTTCTCACGCAAAAAGACAGATAAGATAGGCCTGCCGCAGGTATTTATTGCCCCTGAAGGAAATGACATCTTTACAATTGCTGAGAAAGCAGGAGTTAATATGTCGCGCAATCAAATACGCCGCTTGATTCAGCAAGGAGGAGCATCATTTAATGACAGCAAGATTAAGAACGAGAAAACAGTTATAAAGTCCGAAGGAGTTCTGCGTTTGGGCAAGAAAGTGTTTCTAGAGATAAAAATCTCCTAAATTTTCTCTTGACAGAAGGCCAAAATTATTATATATCATTTACACCTGTTCTTATTAACGAAGTTATCTTTTAAATAAAAAGGAAAGATAAAGACAGAAAAAAAAGACTTTTTGTCTCTTTTGAGGTGTTAAACTGTTCTTTGAAAAAATGCCTTTTGGAGGGTTTGATCCTGGCTCAGAGTGAACGCTGGCGGCGTGGATTAGGCATGCAAGTCGAGCGATCCTTTAAGACGAACTACTTGAAATCTTGGAAGTTCCGAGCAATCGGAAGGGAAAAGATGGATGGTAGCAAGTCTTCTGGGATAGCGGCAAACGGGTGAGTAATGCGCAGGTAACCTGCCCTGAGGAGAAGGATAGTCCATCGAAAGGTGGAGTAATACTTCATAATCCCTGAAGACTGCGGTTTTTAGGGCAAAGGTAGCTCGCAAGGGCCGCCGCCTCAGGAGGGGCTTGCGTCCTATTAGCTTGTTGGTGGGGTAATGGCCTACCAAGGCGATGATGGGTAGCTGGCCTGAGAGGGTGGTCAGCCACATCGGGACTGAGACACTGCCCGGACTCCTATGGGAGGCTGCAGTCGAGAATCTTTCCCAATGGGCGAAAGCCTGAGGATGCGACGCCGCGTGGGGGATGAAGGTCTTCGGATTGTAAACCCCTTTTGTAGAAGAAGAAACCCTGAAGGTTAATATCCTTCAGGGCTGACGTTATTCTACGAATAAGCCACGGCTAACTCCGTGCCAGCAGCCGCGGTAATACGGAGGTGGCAAGCGTTACTCGGAATTACTGGGTGTAAAGGGTCCGTAGGCGTCTTGATGGGTCTCGGGTGAAATCTTTCGGCTCAACCGAAAAACTGCCCGGGAAACTATCAAGATAGAGGAAGAGAGAGGAAAGTGGAACTGCCGGTGTAAGGGTGAAATCTGTAGATATCGGCGGGAACGCCAGCGGCGAAAGCGGCTTTCTAGCTCTTACCTGACGCTGAGGGACGAAAGCTAGGGGAGCAAACAGGATTAGATACCCTGGTAGTCCTAGCCGTAAACGATGGGCACTAGGTGTTTCTGACTTGTGTCGGAGGTGCCGAAGCTAACGTGTTAAGTGCCCCACCTGGGGACTACGGTCGCAAGGCTAAAACTCAAAGGAATTGACGGGGGCCCGCACAAGCGGTGGAACATGTGGTTTAATTCGATGCTACGCGAGGAACCTTACCAGGGCTTGACATGCTGGAAGTATTGCGGTGGAAACACAGCAAGACCTGTATCCAGTCAGGAACCAGCACAGGTGCTGCATGGCTGTCGTCAGCTCGTGCCGTGAGGTGTTCCCTTAAGTGGGAAAACGAGCGCAACCCTCATCCTTTGTTGCCACTCTCGGATTTATTCCGGGAAGCACTCTAAGGAGACTGCCTACGTTAAGTAGGAGGAAGGTGGGGATGACGTCAAGTCAGCATGGCCCTTATGTCCTGGGCTACACACGTGTTACAATGGCGTGTACAATGGGAGGCAATACCGCGAGGTGGAGCAAATCCTCAAAACACGCCTCAGTTCGGATTGCAGGCTGCAATTCGCCTGCATGAAGCTGGAATCGCTAGTAATGGCGCATCAGCCACGGCGCCGTGAATACGTTCCCGGGCCTTGTACACACCGCCCGTCAAGCGCTGGAAGTGAGGAGCGCCCGAAGTCCCGACTGTTCGGGATCACGGTGAACTTCATGACTGGTGCTAAGTCGTAACAAGGTAGCCGTACGGGAACGTGCGGCTGGATCACCTCCTTTCTTTTTTAAATCCTGCCTTTAGAAAGCCAAAGGCAGGTGACTCTCCAAAAGGCCGTTTTTATATATATAGGGACTTGCGGGCCCATAGCTCAGTCGGTAGAGCACCGTGCTGATAACGCGGGGGTCTCAGGTTCGATCCCTGATGGGCCCATTGATTCAAGAAGCTTGAACGTTCTGTGTCAGGGTAATTAAGCGGTTTCCGCCTACGTTATTAGTAAAATAAACTTCGGCGGCTCCTCCGTAATAAATGGAATTTATGGAGGAGGGCGATTCCACTTGAGCCCATAGACAAAAAGAGTTCTTTTGATAAGTATCGCTAAGCCTACGGGGCTGTAGTTCAGTTGGGAGACAGCCATATCGCTCCTTAAGAGCGATACTTAAAAATTGGCTGCCTCCAAAGTAATACGTTTTAGAAAACGTTGCTCTTTTGAAAAACTTTTGTTGAGCTTACGGGGCTGTAGTTCAGTTGGGAGAACGCCTGCTTTGCACGCAGGAGGTCAGCGGTTCAACTCCGCTCAGCTCCAAATGAAGGAAAGTCAGAAAATTTTAGGCTGTTGCGAGACAGCTTAAAAAGAAAATAAGTTCTTTGAAAATTTGGTTGGATATCAAGGAAGTTACGGCTTATGGTGGATGACTTGGCTTCCGCAGGCGATGAAGGACGCGGTAAGCGGCGATACGCTCGGGGGAGTCGCAAACAGGCTTTGATCCCGAGGTCTCCGAATAGGGAAACCTTCCCTGATTAATATCAGGGAGTCTCGGTATTATGCCGGGATGCTAACCCTCCGAAGTGAAACATCTCAGTAGGAGGAGGAAAAGAAATCGTAAGAGATTTCCCCAGTAGCGGCGAGCGAAAAGGAAACAGCCCAAATCTGGTATGTGTCAAGCCTGCTGGCGTTGCATACCGGAGGTCGCGGGGTGTTCTCGGAGAAGGCAGCAGACTTCTCGGGAAGTTACAAATCTTGCTGGTAGCCGAATTTGCTGGAAAGCAAAACCAGAGAAGGTGATAGTCCTGTAGGCAAAATCAGCAAGACTTTCTGGAGAATATCCCCAAGTACTGTCGGGCACGGGAAACCCGGCAGGAATTTAGGCAGGCCTCTGTCTAAGGCTAAATACTCGCGGAAGACCGATAGCGTACAAGTACTGTGAAGGAAAGTTGAAAAGCACCCCTGAGAGGGGAGTGAAATAGAACCTGAAACCATAAGCTAACAAAGCGGTCGGAGCCCCGAATTCTCGGGGTGACGGCGTGCCTTTTGTTTAATGAACCGAGGAGTTATTGTGTGCCGCGAGTCTAACCCCGCAGAACGGGGGGAGGCGTAGCGAAAGCGAGTCTGAATAGGGCGCTTTAGCAGTACGCAATAGACCCGAAGCCGGGCGATCTACCCATGGCCAGGGTGAAGTCTCGAGAAATCGAGATGGAGGCCCGAACCGGTGTCGGTTGAAAACGGCTCGGATGAGCTGTGGGTAGGGGTGAAAGGCCAATCAAGCTCGGTGATTGCTGGTTCTCCCCGAAATAGCTTTAGGGCTAGCCTCAGGTAAATGGGCTCAGGAGGTAGAGCACAGGATGAGCTAGGGTTCCAAGTCGGAATACCAAACTCAACCTAACTCCGAATGCCTGAGTACCTTATCCTGGGAGTCAGACCAGGAGGGATAAGCTTCTTGGTCGAAAGGGAAACAGCCCAGACCGTCAGCTAAGGTTCCCAAACGCAGGCTAAGTGGTAAAGGATGTGGAATTGCTTAGACAGCCGGGATGTTGGCTTAGAGGCAGCCATCATTTAAAGAGTGCGTAATAGCTCACCGGTCGAGTGATTCTGCGCCGAAAATGATCGGAGCTCAAGCCTGCTACCGAAGCTACGGCTTGCCGAAGCTTTATGCAGAGGCGAGGGTAGGGGAGCATTCTCTTTGGCGTTGAAGCTGAGCCGCGAGGCTTGGTGGAGCAGAGAGAAGTGATTATCTCGGTATGAGTAGCGAAAATTGCGGTGAAAAACCGCAACGCCGAAAGTCTAAGGTTTCTTCTGCAATGTTAGTCAGCAGGAGGTTAGGCGAGACCCTAAGCTAAACCCTGGAATCCGGGGGTAGGTGATGGGAGAGCCTGTCAATATTCAGGCCCCAGCTGAGAGGGTTAACTTATGCGGGGACGCAGGAGGTAAAACAGTCAGGGTGTTGGATGTCCCTGTGCCTGAGCAATCAGGCCGAGCCGGCGCTACGGCAAAGGCGAAGCTGTTGAAACTAACTGCCAAGAAAAACCGCATAAGTTCTTCTTAGCTGCTCGTACCGCAAACCGACACAGGTAGACCACCAGAGAATGGTAAGGCGCTCGAGATAAACCTCGCTAAGGAACTCGGCAATCTAGCCCCGTACGTTCGCAAGAAGGGGTCCCGCCGTCGCTTTTAGCTATGGCGGGCGCAGTGAAAGGGCTCCCGGGACTGTTTAGCAAAAACACAGGTCTCTGCTCAAGCCGAAAGGCGATGTATAGGGACTGACACCTGCCCAGTGCCGGAAGGTTAAGGTGAGGAGTTACCCCGAATTTTCGGGGGAAGCTTCAATCCGAAGCCCCGGTGAACGGCGGCCGTAACTATAACGGTCCTAAGGTAACATTCGTTGCCTGTCCTGGTGGCAACATCAGGAGTAATACTCGGCTGTATGCGGGAAAACCTTTAGAGCTCAAACTACTCTTAAGGCGAGGGCTTGAGAGTAAAAATGTTTGAGATTAGGCAATCCGCAGGAAATTCTGTCTTTAAGGCAGAAGATCCTCAGAGACTATACGCCGAGCTTCCCCGGAAAAGAGGTGGTAAGTATGGATTTATCAGCAGATTGGATAGTGGGTTTTACAGATGGAGAAGGATGCTTCTATGTGGGTATTTACAGACATTCGGAAATGAAAACCGGCTGGCAGGTGCTTCCGGAATTCAGAATAGTGCAGCATGAAAAAGACATCAGACTCCTTTACGCTATAAAGCGGTTCTTTCGTTGCGGCAGAGTAAGAAAGAACCACGAACAGCGTTATGAAGTATGCATTCGGAAGTTAGACTGCCTGAAGGCGGTTATCAGCTTTTTCCGCAGGCATCCTCTTAAAACTTCTAAAAGGTTTGAATTTGAGAAATTTGCCGATATTGTCCGCATGATGCAGGAAGGCAGACATCTTACGCCGGATGGTCTAAGAAAGATAGCTGGCATTGTCAGAAGAATGAATACATCGCACCATCCGAGATTAGAAGATATTTACAAAGAATTGGGGAAGAAGATATAGTCCGCACTCTAAGGATAACTTAGGGAGTAATGTGAGCGAAATTCCTTGTCGGGTAAGTTCCGACCCGCACGAAAGGTGCAACAATGGGAGCGCTGTCTCGGCGAGGTTCTCGGCGAAATTGTAGTGGCGGTGAAGATGCCGCCTACCCGCAGTAGGACGAAAAGACCCCGGAACCTTTACTGTAGGCTGGTATTGAATTTTGATGCAACATGTGTAGCATAGGTGGGAGGCTGTGAGTCTGGGACGTCAGTTCCAGAGGAGCCGTCAGTGAAATACCACCCTTGTTGTATTAAGGTTCTAACCCCGAAACTTCGGGGGACAGTGCCAGTTTGGCAGTTTAACTGGGGCGGTTCCCTTCTAAAAGGTAACGAAGGGGCTCAAAGGTACCCTCGGTCCGGTCGGAAATCGGACTGCGAGTGTAAGGGCATATGGGTGCCTGACTGTGAGGAAGACATTCCGAGCAGGCAAGAAATTGGGACCTAATGATCCGGTGGTTGCGTGAGGTAGCGCCATCGCTCAACGGCTAAAAGGTACTCCGGGGATAACAGGCTTATCGGGCCTAAGAGTTCCTATCGACGGCCCGGTTTGGCACCTCGATGTCGGCTCGCCCTATCCTGGGGCTGGACAAGGTCCCAAGGGTCCGTCTGTTCGCCGGTTAAAAGGGCACGCGAGCTGGGTTCAGAACGTCGTGAGACAGTTCGGTCTCTATCCACTGTGGGCGCTGGATTCTTGAAGGGGAGCTGTTCCTAGTACGAGAGGACCGGAATAGGCGAACCGCCAGTGTACCAGCTATCGCGCCAGCGGTAAAGGCTGGGTAGCTGTGTTCGTTCAGGATAAGCGCTGAAAGCATCTAAGCGCGAAGCTTACCCCAAGATTAAGAATCCCTTCCCGATTTTTTCGGGATGAAGGGCACTCCGAGACTAGGAGGTTGATAGGATGCAGGTGTAAGTGCGGTAACGCATTCAGCCGAGCATTACTAATTGCCCAATCGACTTGATATCCAGCCATTTTTGTTTTTATAGATGTAATGCAATGAGGGGCACTCATACCGGAGGGGCCACACCCGTTTCCATTTCGAACACGGTCGTTAAGCCCTCCAGGGCTGATGGTACTGCTCTGGCAACGGAGTGGGAGAGTAAGACGGTGCCCCTCTTTTTTATTCTTATTAATTTCTGGTTGCAGAAATAGAAAACTTTATTAAAAAATTAACTAATTCCTTTTGTCTTTTTTAATAAAATGGCCAATAAGGTTTTATCTAAGCGAAAGCTTTCTCCTGCGGTTTATCAGTTGAAGATAGAAAAACCTACCATTGCCCGGAAGGCGTCTCCCGGACAGTTTGTTGTTATAAGAGTAGACGAAAAAGGCGAGAGAATTCCACTTACTATTTATAGCCCGGACAGGAAAAAGTCTTTTTCTTTGGTTTTTCTGGTAGCCGGGCTTACTACCAGGAAGCTAGCTTCTCTAAATCCGGGTGATTGCCTTCTTGATGTCCTGGGTCCTTTGGGCCGGCCTTCTGAGATTCCTCGAAATAAAACTCTTGTTTTCTTAGGGGGCGGGGTGGGAATTGCCGAGATTCTTCCTTTGGCAGAAGCAGCAAAAGAAGCTGGCAATAAAATTATTATTATTGCCGGTTTTCGTTCCCAAAAATACGTAATATTAGAAGAAGAAATGCGTACCCTGAGTGATAGCTTGTTTATTACTACCGACGACGGTTCTTACGGCCGGCGAGGTTTTAATACGGAAGTTCTAAAGGAAATGTTAAGCAAAGAGAAAATAGATTTGGTTTATACCTGCGGCCCTGTGCTTATGATGCAAAAAGCGGCAGAGATTACCAAAACTTTAGGGGTAGGGTGTATAGCTTCTTTGAATGCTTTGATGGTAGACGGCACCGGTATGTGCGGGAGTTGCAGGGTCTTGGTGGGAGGTAAAGTCAAGCTTTGTTGTGTGGACGGGCCGGATTTTGACGCCCACCAGGTTGATTTCTCCGACCTTATAAACCGCCAGAATAGATTTAGAGAGGAAGAGAAAATGGTTTATGGTTAGGAAGATGTCTCTTTCCCAGCGCCGCTCTAGCTTCCGGGAAGTTTCTTTAGGCTTCAGTCTTGAGGAGGCAAAAAAAGAAGCGTTGAGATGCCTGCAGTGTAAAAATGCTCCCTGTATTGGAGGGTGCCCGGTAAGTATTGATATTCCGGGTTTCATCCGTCTCTTGCGCCAGGGTGATGCCTCAGCTGCTAAAGCAAAGATAAAGGAAAGAAATAATCTTCCCGGTGTTTGCGGCCGGGTGTGTCCGCAAGAGGGTCAGTGTCAGAAGGTATGTGTTTTAAATAGAACGGGCAAGCCTATAAAGATAGGGTATCTAGAGCGTTTTGCGGCTGACTTTGGCAAAGAGGAAAAGAATTTCTCTGTAAAGAAGAACGGCTTAAAGGTTGCGGTGATTGGCTCAGGGCCGGCTTCTTTAACCTGCGCGGCGGACCTGGCTAAAGAAGGATTTGAGGTTAGCGTTTTTGAGGCTCTGCATAAGCCGGGGGGAGTTATGGTTTATGGAATTCCGGAGTTTCGTCTGCCGAAGAAAATCGTAGAGGAAGAAATAGAGTTTATTAAAAGCCTGGGAGTAGAGGTAGTGACTAATTTTGTTTTAGGAAAGACAGCTACTTTAGATGAATTGCGCCGGCAAGGCTTTCGGGCTTTCTTTTTGGGGCTGGGGGCAGGGGCGCCGTTATTTTTGGGTATTAAGGGTGAGAATTGTGTTGATGTTTATTCGGCTAATGAATTTTTGGTAAGAGTCAACTTAATGAAGGCTTATCTTTTTCCTCAGTATGATACACCTTTGAGAATAGGCAAGAGAGTAGGTGTTATTGGCGGCGGCAATGTTGCTTTTGATTGCGCCAGAGTTGCTCTCAGAATGGGAGCAGAAGAAGTAAAAATTATTTATCGCCGCACTAAGGAATATATGCCGGCAAGAGAAGAAGAAATTCAAAACGCCGAGGAAGAAGGAGTCGTTTTTGAGTTTTTAACCAGCCCTAAAGAAATAGTTACCGATGAAAAAGGAAGGCTTAATTATCTTTTGTGTGTGCGCAATGAACTGAAGGAGAAGGATTCTTCCGGACGGCCGCATCCGGAAGAAATATCTGGCTCTGATTTCAAGATAGAGTTGGATAGCCTGATTGTGGCCATTGGCACTAAAGCCAATCCCCTGGCGCTTGAGACAATAGAAGGGTTAAAGCTAAACAGGCGCGGTTATATTGAAGTGGACGAGAACTTTATGACTTCACTAGAGGGAATTTTTGCCGGAGGTGATATCGTTACCGGCTCTGCTACGGTAATCAGCGCTATGGGGCAGGGCAAAAAAGCCGCTACTGCTATTAAGAAGTATCTCGCTTCTTCCTGAACATTAATTTTAAGAGAAATATTGAATTAAGAAGGAGTTTTTTCTTTATTTACCAGCTCCCAGAGAGTTTTCTTTACATTTGCCGGCAGGTTGATAAACATTAATCCAATGCCGATTGAGCCATTTTCTTGACGGATAATTCTTCGGACTTCCGCCATTAACTTAACCTTTCCTTCTTCTTCGGTTAACTTAAATTCGAGCCATACAATGTCACTTATTTTGGGAGGAGAGATGTTTTCTTTTGTTTCTATGTATATTCCGGAAATACTTATATTCTTGACGGTAGCTTTCAGATTGAGATTGTCTCCTTGGGGAGAGTGACGTAGAAGTTGAAAATTAGCCTCGCGTTTTAGATTGATGCGGGGAAAACCTCTCTTTCTTTCAGAATACATATCTATTTATAGTATATAATATACTTGCAAAAAGACAAGCTATACTTACCTTTCTTCTTTAGATTCCTGAGATATATTAGCAGCTTCTTGCTTTCCTTTCTTATTCTCTCATTCGCACGAATGAGAGAATGAAGTTTACAAAAATAGTTGCTGTGTTAGAATAGTAAAGAAATCTAAAAATAAAAACAATGAGAACATTTAACAGAAGTACAGCCGTTCTTAAAGCTGCCGCTAATGTGCGGCGGCTAGAGATAATCTGCCTGCTTCTTAGAAATAAAGAACTCTCCGTAAGCGATATAGCTGATAAAGTCCGCCTTTCTTTAAAAAGTACCTCCAAACATCTGCAGAAACTTGAGCAGGTAGGATTTATCGAGCGAAAACAACGCTCGCGCTGGGGATTTTATCAGATTTGTTACTCTCAGATGGGATTTGTTAAAGCATTGTTGGAATTGATTGGTAAGAAGGTTTGCTAAAAGCATCATTCTCACATTCGCACGAATGGGAGAATGTGGGTTTATATAGGCAGATTAAGGCGGCTAATCTGATTCTAAGCAGTCTGGCAAAAAACAGAGACGCCTGGGCTTGACAGGCGCCTAATTCAGGAGTATTCTATATCCATATCTACAAATAAAAGAAGCAGTCCTGCGTTCGAAGGGGGAACCTGGACGTAAAAACCAGCCGGAGCTGGTCCTTACGAAGCTTGAGCGCAGGAGGGAAAGTAAAACCTTCGCAAGAAAAAGCGAGGGTTTTTGTATTTTATAACCATTCAAAACAAGGAGGTAGCAGATGAAGGCGCTGGGCGAACTTAAAAATATCCAAATTATCATATTGGGACTGTGTATTGTTTTCGCAACAATAGTATCTACAGTAATACTTTCCAAAGGGCTTCTTAAGATTAAGAAGTTTACAGGTGAGGTAATACAGGTAACCGGTTCTGCCGAGAAAAAAATAATTTCTGATTATATTGTCTGGGATGCAGAATTCTCCCGCAGAGCATCTGATTTAAAGACAGCCTACACAAAACTTCAGGAGGACCTTAAAAAAGTTAAGGAGTACCTGGCTTCGAAAGGAGTAAAAGAAGATGAGTTAGAAATCCTTCAGGTTAATACCAAGACGCTTTACAAGAAGAATGAAAAGGGCCATGATACTAATGAGATTGAGGGGTATCTTTTATCTCAGGGTATAGAGATAAAATCCTATGATGTCAGAAAAATTGATAAGGTATCACGTTCCTCCACCGAACTTATCAATCAGGATATCCAGTTTATTTCAGAAGCACCTCAGTATTTTTATACGAAGCTTGCCCAGCTTAAAGTAGAAATGCTTGCTAAAGCAACTGAGAATGCAAAACAGCGGGCTATAAGTATGGCAAAATCAACGGGGAATAAGATTGGCGCCATACGCTCTGCCAGGATGGGAGTATTCCAGATAACTCCACCTACCTCAACCGATGTTTCCTGGTATGGAGAGAATGACACCTCCTCTTTAGAGAAAAAAGTTATGGCCGTAGTCTCAGCCACTTTTGCAATAGAAGAATAGGTGCAATTAAGAAACTGCAACCATACAGGTACGTCCTTATATGTTGCACCTGCAACCAAATAGGTACGTCCTTAAATGTTGCAGTTGGCAGAAAGGGGCGGATTTAATAGATTTAATATTCGCACATTCGCACGAATAAGAGAATAATCTAGTGTATGGGAGAGGCGAGAAAAAGACTGGAAAGGCAGAAGGAAGAGGGGGTAGAATAAATTCAAACAGACGGAAAAATGGAAGACGATGATTTATTTGATGAGTTTCTGGAATACGATTTAAGCCTTGGCGCAGATATGGTAAAATGTCCTTATTGCGGGGCGCAGGTAAATTGCAGCCTATTGGCCGATGAAGAAATTCATTGCCCTGTATGCGGCAGGGTGTTTAGAAGGAGCGAATCAAAAGGCGGCAACGTATGAGAAACTTTATAGCCAATAGCGGGGCGAAAAACCTGAAATATATTAGTTATAATCTTGTTTTTTGTGCAAGAGTGTGTTATCATAACCTTGGATTTAGTGCATAATAGTAAGCTGTGATTTTTTAAAGGGGAAAGTGCGGTATTTTAAAAGAGAAATAGACAAAGAACTAGAGAAATGGAGGCTTTCCTCAGGTCATAAACCTCTTATTTTGCGAGGTGCAAGGCAGGTAGGCAAAACTGCGACAGCCCGCAATTTAGGAAAAAAATTCCGGTATTTTTTAGAATTGAATTTTGAAGAAAATGAAGAATTATGCGCATTATTTTCTAAAAGCACTTCCGTAGATGATATCTGTGAGAATTTGTCTGCTTTATATAAAGTGCCTATAAAGGATAAGGAAACTTTGCTTTTTTTAGATGAGATTCAGGCTTGCCCTGAGGCAATTCAATATCTGCGCTTCTTTTACGAAAAACGCCCTCATTTGCATATAATATCTGCCGGTTCTTTGCTGGAATTCGCTTTACGGCAAGTGCCTACCTTAGGGGTAGGAAGGCTGTCTTCTTTATTTATGTACCCTATGTCTTTTGACGAATTCCTTTTGGCTATGGAGGAAGAGCCTATTCTACATAAGAAAAAAACTGCCTCTTGCCGAAATCCTTTGCCCGCGCCTGTGCATAAAAGATTACTGGAACTTCTCAAGAAATTTATTTTAGTAGGAGGAATGCCTGAAGCCGTAGCTTATTATGCAGATAAAAGGGATTTTTCCGGTGTAAGGGAAATATTAGGGGATTTAATTACTACTTACTACGATGATTTTGCCAAATATAAGAGGCGCGTTCCTTTTTTGCGCCTTCGGAATGTATTTGAATCTGTTGTGTCCCAGGTTGGAAAAAAGTTCGTTTATTCGCGTACCCACTTTTCTTACAGGCAGGTTAGAGATTGCCTTGATTTACTGATTTTGGCAGGTTTGGTTATTCCCGTTGAGCATAGTTCTGCTAATGGTTTGCCTTTGGGAGCAGAGGCAAATCCGGCAAAATTTAAGCTATTAGTAATTGATACAGGGTTATATTTACAGCTTTTGGGGTTGGACATAAAAGATTTTTTACTTCCCGGCACTAACTGGATTGTTAATAGGGGTCAAGCGGCGGAATTATTTGCCGGGCTGGAGATAATAAAATACAGTTTTCTGCATTCTTCCCCCAAGCTGTATTATTGGCATAGAGAAAAGAGAAATAGCAGCGCAGAAGTGGATTATCTTCTGGCGCAAGAAGGAAAAATTGTGCCTATAGAGGTAAAATCAGGCCTAAGAGGCAGGATGAAGAGCTTGTTTATATTTCTTAAAGAGAAAACGGCAGAGAAAGGAATCCGCTTCTCGTTAGAAAATTTCTCTTCATACCAGACAATAGATGTTTATCCCTTGTATGCAATAAGTTCAATCGTAAGAAAAACGTAGAGGGGGGAAACAGCAATTTTTACATATTGTCAAATAAGAAAATGCAAAAGGCAAAAGAGGCAAAATAAATCCAGGCAGGTAAAAAGTTGTATTGTTGTTTTGAATGTAAACGGAATCAGGCAGAGTGTTTACATCTTTTGCTGAATGTAAACGGATTTTGAGGCCAAGAGAGAGGTTTAAAGATGCCCCGCATTAGAACTGCAACCAAATAGGACTGTCCTTATATGTTGCAGTTGATTTGGTAGGGCAGGTTGCATATTCGCATATTCGCACGAATGGGAGAATGTATTTTAGAGTATAAGGTATAATTTTTCAGCTTTGAAGACCGTTTGAAATTTATCTTGATTTCTTATTTGAGATATGTTAACCTATATTTGCATAGTTAACATATGTTAACCTATTATGTTGGAGTTAACAGAGTATTATTGCTGAAAGTAAAATTATGAAATCAATTAAGAGCGAATATATTACCATTTCTCAATTAGCCCGCATTTTAGGAATAAGCCGTATAGCAGTATATAAAAAAGTTAGAAAGGGCCAGATAAAAGCAATGCGTGCAGGTAAGATTTATCTTATTCCCAATAGCGTTGTCTCAAGTATCTTAGGCAAGAAATTAACAGAAAAAGACAAAAAAGAGATAGATATGGCTATAGCTAAGACAATCAGAGAATACGGCGAAGTCCTTAAGCTTCTGGGCAGCGAATGAGAATAATAACTGTTAAAGAGGTAGAATACCTTGCTTTTAAACTCGCAAAAGAGCTTCTGTCTTTCAATGAGCCGATTCCCGATTTTTCCTCTAGATTCCCCAATATTCTGGAAAGCTGTTTAGTTGTGCCTTTTCAGTCTTTTTCCGGAAAATCTTTGTACCCCGGTCTTATAGCCAAGGCAAGTGTGCTGTTTTATCTGATGATAAAAAATCATCCTTTTCATAATGGCAATAAAAGAGTAGCCATAACTACGCTTCTTGTTTTTCTTTATAAAAATAAAAAATGGCTAAGGGGAAATACACAAGAACTTTACAATTTTACCGTATGGGTAGCTTCAAGCCCTCCTTCGGTGAAAGAGCAGGTTGTTGTAGCAATTGAGAAATTCCTGAGAGACCGTATAGTAAATCTAGAAACAAAATGATTCCGGATAAATTAATCAACTTGTTTCTGTGTTAGTTTCTATTGGCAGAGGCAGGCTTATCTTAGCAATTCGTGAGAATAAGAGAATATTTTGGTGTGGGGGAGAGGCAGCAAAAGGGATGGAAAGGCGGAAGGAAGAGGGGTAAAATGAAGATGGACAAAAGATGAGCAATTCCCATAAAACCTCAATTAAAAACTGGCCTAAGGACGACCGGCCAAGAGAGAAGCTTTTTAGAGAGGGCGAGCATAAACTTTCCAATACCGAGCTTTTAGCTATCTTGCTTCGCAGTGGAGTTAAGGGAGAAAGTGCCGTTAGTTTGGCAAGAAGGATTCTAAATAAGTTCGGGTCTTTCCGCAATATGAGCCGCACTGATTTAAGGGACTGGAAAGAGTTTAAAGGCTTGGGTCAGGCAAAGATTGCGCAAGTTAAAGCGGCAATAGAGATAGGCAGAAGGCTTGGCGCAGAGGAGGTAAAGGAAGAGAAGCCAAAGATAACTTCATCAAAAGATGTGGTAAGAATGTTGTCTTTCCGTTTAAGAGATTTGAAAAAAGAAGTATTTAAAGTGTTACTTCTGGATTCCCGCAACAGAGTTATAGAGATAATGGAAGCGGAAGAAGGAACGGTTAATCAGGCTTATCCTATAGTAAGGGAGATTCTTAAGGAAGCCCTGCAGAGGTATGCTGTATCTATTATCTGCGTCCATAATCATCCTTCGGGAGACCCTGCCCCAAGCCGGCAGGATAAGGACTTTACCACGCGGCTGGTTAAAGCTGCTCAAACTCTTGATATCAGGGTTTTAGATCACATAATAATCGGCGACAATAAATACTACAGTTTTGCTGATGAGGGGATGATTTGATTATTTAAAAGAAGGATTGAGGAGGCAGAAGAAGCCGGGAAGTTAGAAAAACCGATTGAGTTAAAAAATAAAGCCTTAAAGTTTTTGTTTAAAAGAATGCCAAAACAGAAAAATAACTTCGCCTTTATTGACAGCCAAAATCTAAATCTTTCTATAAAAGAACAGGGCTGGCGGCTGGATTTTAAAAGATTTAGAATATACCTTGAAGATAAATATGATATAGTTAAGGCATTTATTTTTATTGGCTATGTTCCCACCAATGAAAGTTTATATACGTCTCTGCAGGAATATGGTTACATTTTGATTTTTAAACCTACTCTTTCTCTGCCGGACGGAAGAGTGAAGGGTAATATTGATGCGGAATTAGTACTGCATGCTATGATAGAGTATTCTAATTATGACAAAGCAGTTATTGTAAGCGGCGACGGCGATTTCTATTGTTTAATTGATTATCTTAAGAAAAATAATAAGTTAGGGAGGCTTATTGTGCCGAATAGACATAAATTTTCTTCTCTATTGAGGAAATTTACAAAAGATATGACTTTTATGAATGACTTAAGGGGTAAATTAGAGTATAAAAAATAAGGAGAGGCATTACCTCGGGACTTGCCCCTTTGGATAGCCTCTCATCGTAATTCAACTTAAGTATATAATATGAACCTTATAAATGTCAAGTATTTTATGATTGAATCCGATAAGGTAGCGATGGCGGATAAAATGTCTTGTAGATGCGAATAAAGGAGAGGTGTAATATGAAGGAAAATAACGGCAAATTAGAAGAAATACTTTGGAAAGCGGCGGACAAATTGCGCAAAAATATAGATGCGGCGGAATACAAACATGTTGTCTTGGGCCTGATTTTCCTGCGCTATATTTCCGATGCGTTTCAGTCATTATACGAAAAACTTGCCAGAGGAAAAGGGCATTACGCCGGAGCCGACCCCGAAGATAGAGACGAATATAAAGCGGAAAATGTATTTTTTATTCCTAAAGAGGCAAGGTGGGATTATTTGAAGGCTAAAGCCAAAAATCCCGATATAGGCAAATATATAGATAAGGCAATGGATGAAATAGAGAGGGAAAATCCGTCTTTAAAAGGTGTTTTGCCTAAGGTGTATGCGCGGGGCAATCTTGACCCCATAAGTTTGGGAGGATTAATTGATTTATTCAGCAATGTTGCTTTTGAAGAGGCGAAAGAAAGAAGCGCCGATATATTCGGGCATGTATTTGAATATTTTCTGGGGCAGTTTGCTTTGGCGGAAGGCAAAAAGGGCGGCCAATTTTACACCCCAAAGACCGTTGTAGAGCTTTTGGTTGAGATGTTGGAACCGTATAAGGGGAGAGTGTTTGACCCTTGCTGTGGCAGCGGGGGGATGTTCGTCCAATCGGAAGAGTTTGTTAAGGCTCATCAGGGCAGGATAGACGACATTTCTATTTTCGGACAGGAGAGCAATCAGACAACCTGGCGGCTGTGCAAGATGAACCTTGCCATTCGCAGAATAGACAGTTCGCAGGTAAAATGGAACCCGGAAGGTTCTTTTCTGAACGATGCCCATAAAGACTTAAAAGCGGATTTTGTTATGGCTAATCCCCCGTTTAATGACAGCGATTGGAGCGGGGAATTATTAAGAAATGACGGCAGATGGAAATGGGGAACCCCTCCGGCAGGGAATGCGAATTATGCCTGGATACAGCATTTGTATATCATCTTTCTCCCGGAGGCAAAGCGGGGTTTGTTTTGGCAAAGGGAGCGCTTACCACAAAACAAAAGGAAGAATACGAAATAAGAAAAAATATGATAAATAGCGGCCTTATTGATTGTATTGTTAATTTGCCGCCAAAATTATTTCTAAATACCCAAATTCCCGCTTCGCTTTGGTTCATTAAAAGAAAGAAGCGGACGCGCAAAAATGAGATATTGTTTATTGACGCAAGGGATATGGGAAAGCTCATAAATAGAAGAACAAGGGTTTTGACAAAAGACGATATACGCAAAATAGCCGATACTTACCACCTTTGGCAAGCGGAAGACAAAAAGTACGAGGATGTAAAAGGTTTTTGTAAGTCCGTCACCATAGAAGAAGTAAAAGCTCTTGATTATGTGCTTACTCCGGGGCGGTATGTCGGCTTGCCGGATGAGGAAGACGATTTTGATTTTGAGGAAAGATTTACAAACGGGCCGGATATTTCCCGTTTTCAGACGAGCAAGAAAGACGGGCGGATGCTTGCCGACAGAATGCGCAATCAGGACGATGAGCTTCAAATGGTTATTGTCCGGGATATGTGGCTTACGGGATTTGATGTTCCTATGCTACATACGATGTATATTGATAAACCGATGAGGGGGCATAATCTTATGCAAGCGATAGCCCGTGTTAACCGGGTTTATAAGGATAAGCCGGGCGGGTTAATTGTTGATTATCTTGGTATTGCTTCCGATTTGAAAGAGGCATTGTCTTTTTACAGTGAAAGCGGCGGCAGGGGCGATCCTGCCAAGATGCAGGAAGAGGCGGTTTCTGTTGTGCTGGAAAAATACGAGATTGTTTCGCAGATGTTTTTTGGGTTTGATTATAAGAGATATTTCTCGGCGGATACAGGAGAAAGACTTTCTATTATTTTGTCTGCGCAGGAACATATATTGTCGCAGGAAAACGGCAGGAATAGGTTTATTGACGCTGTGACGGCTCTTTCAAAAGCAATGGCTTTGGCGATTCCTCATGAGGAGGCTTTGCGGATAAAGGAGGATGTCGCTTTTTTTCAGGCTGTAAAGGCCCGGCTTGTTAAGTTTTCGCGGCGGGGCGGCGGCAGGAGTTTTGAGGAGATGGAGTTGGCTGTAAAGCAGGTTATAGACGAGGCTATTGTTGCGGAGGAAATTGTTGATGTGTTCGGGGCGGCAGGGTTAAAGAGGCCTGATATATCCGTTTTATCGGAGGAATTCTTGGAAGAAGTAAGGAATATGAAGTATAAACATATTGCTTTGGAGGTGTTGAAGAAACTCCTGGATGATGAAATAAAAGGCAGGCGGAAGGTAAATCTTGTTAAAAGCAAGTCTTTTGAGGAGATGATAGAGTATGCAATTAAGAGGTATCAGAATAAGGTATTGACTGCGGCCGAGGTGATTGAGGAACTAATTAAGATTGCAAAGGAGATAAAGGAATCGGATAAAGAACCCGAGGAGATGGGATTGTCCGGTTTTGAGTATGCGTTTTATTCTGCGGTTGCGAATAATGGAAGCGCAAGAGAGTTAATGGGGAAGGAGAAATTAAGAGAACTGGCGGTTGTTTTGTACGATAAGGTTAGGAAAAATGCTTCTATTGACTGGACGATACGCGAAAATGCAAAGGCAAAGTTACGGGTAATTGTAAAAAGAACCCTTCGCCAATACGGTTATCCGCCGGATATGCAAAAACTTGCAACCGAGACAGTGTTAAAACAGGCCGAACTTATTGCGGAGGGATTGACGGAGAGTAATTAGTATATTCATTTGGTTTAACGAAGATGAAGCCAGAAATTAATAACAATTTAGGTACATATAAGATAAAGAAGTTTTTATGAAATCGCAAGAAGCATTGATAGAGAGTTGCAGGGAAACAGCT
>JAGGSQ010000032.1 GCA_021159015.1 Candidatus Omnitrophota bacterium
ATAATTAAGATAATTAGAAGGAAAGGAGCTAATATGCCGGAAGCTACATTGGTAATTATAAAGCCGGACGGACTCAAGAAATCTCTCACCGGCGATATTCTCTCTCGTCTTTCACAGGCAGGTCTGAAAATAATTGCCGCTAAAGTTATATCTGTTTCGGAAGAGCTAGCGCGTCAGCATTATGCTCATCTACAGGATAAACCGTTTTTCTCCGATTTAATAAAATATATTACCGGCCAACTCCATGGCGAAAATAGGGTTATGGCTTTGGTTTATTATGGAGAAGGAGCTATTGACAAAGTACGCCAGATAGTAGGAGCTACTAATCCCGAAGAGGCAGTCCCTACCACTGTCCGGGGGGCCTACGGGAGAATTCTTACTAGTGGTATGTATGAAAATGTTATCCACGCTTCTTCTTCTTCCCAGGATGCAGAGAAGGAGATAAAGTTATGGTTTAAGCCGGAAGAGATTGTTTACGATTTGTATCCCTATCGCCAGCAAACCACTACCCAGAGTGAAAAAGTCTGGGCTTAGGAGAGAAGTGGCGGGAGGAAGCGTTTTGCACATAGGTTTTAACAATGTGGTTCTTAAATCTCGTATTATTGCCGTAGTTAATGCGGGGGCTAATCCTATTCGCAGATTAGTGGAGAAGGCGAAAGAAAGCGGCAAGCTTATAGACGCTACTTCCGGCCGTAAAACCCGTAGTGTTATTTTTACTGATGCCGATTTTATAGTTCTATCTTCTCTTCAACCACAGAGGCTTATTGAGAGGCTGGAACATGAGAAGTAAAATTTTTGTTCTCTCTGGTCCATCCGGCTCAGGTAAGACTACCTTGATTGAGAAACTTTTTCGTATAAAGCCTATTAAAGGTAAGTTTATTCGAGGCATCACTTTTACTACGCGCCCCATACGTAGAGGCGAGAAGGAAGGAAGGGATTATATTTTTGTTTCTCCTCCTACTTTTATTTTTCTTAAACGCCACGCCTTCTTCTTGGAAGCAAAAAAGACCTTAGGCAATCTTTACGGTAGCCCTCGTTTCTTATGGGAAGAGGCCAAGCAGCAAGGAAAACATTTACTGCTTTGTTTGGACGTAAGAGGGGGAATAGAGATAAAGGATAAGTTTTCTAAGCGAACAGTGCTTATCTTTGTGCTTCCTCCTTCTCTTCAGGAGCAGAAGAAGAGGCTTCGGGAACGTCGCACCGAAGGCGAGAGCCAGATAAAAAAAAGATTGCTTCTGGCAGAAAAAGAAGTAAAATATGCTAAAAAATATGAGTATAAAATAATAAACACCGACTTGGATACTACGGTAAAAGAGATAAAACGTATTCTTACAAAGGAAGGGAAAAGCTAATGGAATATGTACCTATTGAAGAGTTATTGGAGCAAAGCAAAGGATCTCTGTATAAGCTGGTAATAATGTTGGCGCGTCGAGCTCGCCAGATTGCGGGGGGAGAGAAGGCGCTTATCGAGCACTCAAATCCTGATAAGCCTTTGAGAACGGCCTTAGAGGAAATAAGAAGAGGCCATCTTAAAATTAATTAGTATCAATGCTAAGGGTAAGAATGAGTTTGGCGGCGTAGCCAAGTGGTAAGGCAGTGGTCTGCAAAATCACTATGCAGCGGTTCGAATCCGCTCGCCGCCTTGTGTTTTTGAAGTTCTGTTTGTGGAAGGGTGCAGGGATGCGGATAGATTACCGCAAAGCGATTATATTATTAAACTGCCCACACTCTGCGGCAGAAAGACAAAGGTTGTTATTTTAGATTGGGTTCTGTGTCAAGCGGGACATTACTGCCGGGATGGTGGACAGAAGTATTTGTAAAACAAATTTATTTCTTTCTTCTGCCCACGTTGTTTAGCGGTAAGATAAACGCGGTTCTTTTAGATTAGTTTTGTTTTAAGATAGACGTTGTCGCCGGGATGTTGGAATTGGCAGACAAAGCGGACTTAAAATCCGCTGTCCCGAGAGGGACGTGAGGGTTCGAGTCCCTCTCCCGGCAAAGCTTTTGGGCGCATAGCTCAGCTGGCGAGAGCGCTACCTTGACATGGTAGAGGTCAGAGGTTCAAGTCCTCTTGCGCCCATGTGATTTTAAGGCAGAAATGGGGAAGAACGATTTATCAATCCTAAGACATAGTTGTGCCCATGTCATGGCTTCGGCGGTAAAACGACTCTGGCCACAGGCCAAGCTAGCTATTGGGCCTGCTATTGAGAATGGCTTTTACTACGATTTTGATTTTGAAGGCGAAGTCATTAGCGAAGCAGACTTGGAGAAAATTGAGAGGGAGATGCACAGAATCATTAAAGAGGATTATCCTTTTGTACAGGAATTTTGGCCGCGTCAAAAAGCGATAGAGTTTTTTCAGAAGAGACAGGAAAGGTACAAATTAGAACTTATAAATTCTATTGCTGAGGAGGAGTTGTCGATTTTTAAGCATGCCGAATTTATAGATCTCTGCCGCGGGCCGCATCTTGCTTCTACGAGCCAGATTAAATTTTTTAAACTTTTATCTCTTGCCGGCGCCTATTGGCGGGGAGATGAACATCAACCTATGCTTAGGCGTATTTACGGTACCGCTTTCTACAGCAAAGAAGAGTTAGAGCATTATCTGCATTTTCTTCAGGAAGCTAAAGAGCGTGACCACCGTTATTTAGGTCCTCGTCTGGGGTTATTTAATATTTACCCTGAGCAGGCCGGGGCAGGCTTAATTTTTTATTTACCCCAGGGGGCAGTATTGAGAAGGACGATTGAAGACTGGTTGATAAAGGAGCATCAGCGCCGGGGTTATTATTTAGTTTCTACTCCCCACATTTTTTCGGAGAAGATTTTTAAGACCAGTGGCCACCTTGATTATTATGCGGATTACATGTACAAAGTAAGCTCTCCCGCCGGTGAGCCACTTATACTAAAACCTATGAACTGCCCGGGACATATGCTTATTTTTAAGTCTCGCTTGCGTAGTTGGCGAGACTTGCCCTTGCGCTTGTTTGAACTGGGGACGGTTTATCGCTATGAACGCAGTGGTGTGCTACACGGATTGTTACGAGTAAGAGGATTTACGCAGGACGATGCACATATTTTTTGTCAGGAAGAGCAACTGGAGGGAGAAGTGGGAGGGGTGTTGGAATTTGTAGAGAGTGCTATGAGCAAATTTGGCTTCTCTGAATTTGAAGCCGAGCTCTCCACCCGCCCTTCTAGTTTTATCGGCGAGGAGAAACTGTGGGATAAAGCGGAGGCTATTTTAGAAGAAGCTTTAAAGAAAAAAATAACTAACTATCAAATTAATAAAGGAGAGGGAGCATTCTATGGTCCTAAAATAGATATCAAACTTAAAGACGTTTTAGGTAAACGCTGGCAATGTGCTACAGTTCAGTTAGACTTTGCCCTACCCCAGAGGTTTAACCTCTATTATATAGATAGAGAAGGGCAAAAACGCAGGCCGGTTATGCTGCACCGTGTAATCTTGGGGAGCTTGGAGCGATTTATAGCTACTTTAATTGAGCATTATAAAGGGGCTTTACCTTTTTGGTTGGCGCCCGTACAGATAAAAATTATCCCCTTAAAAGAGGAGCAAGCAGAATATGCCTCCCGCATTTACCAACGTCTACTTGACAAAAGCCTCCGCGTGGTCTTAGATAGTGTAGGAGAGAGTTTATCTAAAAGGATAAGAACAGCGGAGCTGGAAAAAGTACCTTTTATTCTTATTATGGGAAGAAAAGAGCAAGAAAATCAAGGGGTCAATGTACGGACGCGGGGACGTGAAGTTCTGGGGTTTATGAAGGAGGAAGACTTTTTGTCTCTGCCGGATATTAAAGATTTTTTGGAAGGAGGTAGTTAGTTGAAAGAAGTTCGCGTAAATCAACAAATAAGGGCTTCCGTAGTGAGGTTAATCAGCAGTGAGGGGGAACAGTTGGGAATTGTTTCTCGCCAGCAAGCTTTACAAAAAGCAGAAGAAGCAGGATTAGATTTAGTAGAAGTGGCACATCAAACTAATCCGCCTGTATGCCGCATTATGGACTTTTCCAAGTATAAGTATGAACAAGAGAAACGCGAACGAGAAATGCGCAAACATAGAAAGTCTTCCCATATAAAAGAAATACGCTTGCGTCCTTCGATAGACGAGCATGACTATCAGATTAAAATGAGGCACCTGCGCGAGTTTTTAGAGAAGGGCGAGAAGGTAAGGGTAAGGCTTCTCTTCCGGGGCCGCGAAATGGTACATCAGGAAGTAGGACGGGCTTTAATAGAGCGGCTGATGAAAGAGACAGAGCAATTTGCTAAGGTGGATAAGCTTCCTCAACAAGTAGGTAGAATGATTACCTTGGTTTTAGCCAGTAAATGAAAGGAGCAAAATGCGCCAGAAACTAAAAACTAAAAAAGCAATTAAGAAGCGGGTTAAAGTAACTGCGCATGGCAAGATCTTGCGCCGTAAAGGAGGCAAATCACATTTGCTTTCCGGGAAGTCAACCCGGCGCAAGAGGGAGTTGCGCCGTAAGACACTGGTAGCAAAGGCGAATCAGAAGAGCATAAAGAAAATGCTTCCTTATGGCTGAGAGAAGGTTGGTATTTATTTTTATTAAAGGAGGACAGGAATGAGTAAAACTAATTATGCTCCTACGCGGAAAAGTAAAGTAAAAAAAGTTCTGGCTGCCGCTAAAGGTTTCTGGGGAGAGCGTTCGCGCAGATACCGGCGGGCCAAAGAGGCTCTTAAACGCGCTATGGCCTATTCCTACCGGGACCGCAAAAAGAGAAAAGGGAATTTTCGGCGTCTTTGGATTTTGAGAATAAATGCTGCCGCCCGCGCGCGTGGTCTGACATATCGCCGCTTTATAAATGGGCTTAAGAAGGCAAGGATAGGTCTTTCTCGTAATATTTTGGCGGAATTAGCCGCCACAGAAGCACAAGCTTTTGATAAACTGGTAGAGGTAGCTAAAGACGAGGTAAAATGAATATTTTGATAATTGGCTGCGGCCGTATTGGCCAAGCTTTAGCTAAAGATTTAGCCCTGGGTTCAGATAATGTAGTGGTAGTTGATAATAATCAGCAAATTCTAAGTCATTTAGGAGAGCGCTTTAACGGGCAAATAGTTTTGGGAGATGCCCTTAGTCTAGAAGCGTTAGAGAGAGCCGGCATATCCAATGCCGACATAGTATTTGTCATTACCGGTAATGATAATCTTAATTTAGTGATTGCTCAAATTGCTCTTAAAATATACGGCCGGAAAAAAATTATTGTCCAAGTGTACGATTTAGAAAAGAGCCACTTTTATCAAAATAAAGGATTCATTATCGTTAATCGTACATCTCTATTTTTGGAGAACTTTAAAAAACACTTACACTAATGTATATAATAATTGTAAGCGGAGGGACTCTGGGGCTTTCGCTGGCACAGCGTCTTTTACGCGACCAGCATGAGGTGAGTTTAATAGATATAAGTCCTAAAGTGTGTCAGACTATTGCCGAGACAACTTCTATCCCCATAATTCAGGGCGATGCTACCAGTTCTTCTATTTTACAGGAGGCAGTGGTGGAAAAAGCCGACGCTATTGTAGCTTTAACTTCTAAAGATTATGATAATATAATTATTTCTCAGATCGCCAAGGAGAAGTTTGGCGTTAAAAGAGCCATTGCAAAAGTCAATAATCCTCGCAACTTAAAAATATTTTCGGCGTTGGGGGTAGATGTACCCATAGATTCTACATCTATATTAGCCCGCATCGTAGAAGAGGAGGCTTCTTTCACTGACTTTGTAAATCTTATGAGTATAAAGAGAGGAAGGTTGTCTATTGTGCGAGTAGACCTTTCTAAAGATTCTCCCGTAGTAGGGCGCAAAATTAAGGACATACGTTTTCCTCTTGATGCCGTTTTAGTCTCTATTCTGCGCCAGGAGGATGTTATTATTCCCCGGGGAGAAATTAAACTAGAGGCGGGGGATGTAGTGATAGCGGTAGCTAATATTGAGAAAGAGAAGGATTTGATAAATCTCTTATTGGGTAAAAAGATATGAGAATTTTCTGGGGCATCTTAGCAGAGATCAGCTTCTGCCTTTTTTTTATTGGCTTGGGTTTCTTGTTAAGTTTAGGGGTATTCATTCTGAAATAAAATGATTTTTGCTCCCACCCAAAAAGATTTTTCTTCCCTCCTTAATGTCTTGGGCCGGCTCAGCCTTATTTTGAGCACCTTCCTTTTAGGCATGGCTATTGTGGCCGCGATTTTGGGAGAGCAAAATCCTTTTTATGATTTTCTTATTACGGCTCTTTTAGGAGCAAGCTGCGGTCTTGTGTTTATGGGAGTTTTTCGCCAGGAAAAAGAACTCAGCTATGCCTCGGCCTTCTTAGCCGTAGCCATGTCCTGGCTTATTGCTTCTTTATTAGGGGCGCTACCTTTGTATCTTTCCGGTCATTTTGCTTCCTTTTTAGATGCTTTTTTTGAAGCCATGAGCGGCTTTGCTACTACTGGCTTGAGTTTGGTACAGGATCTGGACCATTTGGCGGTATCTTTGAATATTTGGCGGCATCTAATGATGTTTTTGGGCGGGCAGGGTATTATTATTGTTGCCGTAGCTTTTCTTTTTAAAAGCACCACGGCCTTAGGTTTTTATTTAGGAGAGGCGCGAGATGAGAAAATTCTTCCTAATATAATCAATACTTCCCGCTTTATCTGGGCGGTAAGCATAGTCTATTTTATTTTAGGCAGTAGCGTTTTGTTTTTCTTGGGCCGCTTTGCCGTAGGGCTTAATATTAAAGCCGCCCTGATTCACAGCGTGTGCATTTTTATGGCTGCGTTTGACACAGGGGGGTTTACGCCCCAGGCGATGAATATTCTTTATTATCACAGTTGGGCGTGGGAAGCAGCAACTTTAGTTTTAATGCTTTTGGGGGCATTTAATTTTAATCTCCATTATTTTGTGTGGATGAAAAAAAAGACAGAGATAGGGAAAAATATAGAGACACGCTCTTTCCTGGTAAGTTTTACTTTCTTAACTTTACTTTTGAATTTTGCTTTGTTTAATAAGAGTTATTTTTCTTTTTGGCCTTTGTACCGCAATAGCCTTTATCAACTTGTCTCGGCACATACAGGTTGTGGCTTCTCTAACTTGCCGCTTTACAGTTTAAGGCAGTGGCCGCAGGCAGCTCTTTTGGCCATTATTTTAGCTATGGGGCTGGGTGGCGGAGTTTGTTCTACTACGGGTGGAATAAAGCTTATGCGGCTGGGTTTGATTTTTAAAAGTCTCCAGTTTGAGATAAAGCGATGGTTCTACCCCCCTTCTTTAAAAATCTCCCAAAAGTATCACCATCTGCAAGATTTTATCTTAGATGAGAAAAGGATGGTTTGGGTCTTCAGTATATTTTTTCTTTATCTTATCAGTTATTTTGTAGGAAGTTTAGTAGGAGTTTTATTAGGTTATCCCTTTTTGCCAGCCCTGTTTGAATCGGTATCGGCGGCGGCTAATGTAGGACTTTCAGTGGGAATTACGACGCCTTCTATGCCTTCGCTGCTCAAGATAATCTATATTTTTCAAATGTGGAGTGGAAGGCTGGAGTTTATAGCCATTGGTGTAAGTTTATTAACCCTAAGCTCGCTTTTAAGACATAGGCGCAGTGAAAAGATTTATTGAGGTAAACCTATCTCTCATTTTACTCCTGCTGTTTGTAGTAGGAACAGCGGAGGCTAAAAAGTTGGACATTCGCCGCTTGCTTCAGAAATCCGCTTTTTATGATAATAAAGTGGTAGAGATAGAAGCAGAAGCGGTAGGATTGTTGCGGAGAAAGGACGGGGTGTGGCTGAATGTCTCCGATGGATTTAGTATTGGGGTGTGGGTAAGGGGTGATAAAAAAATAGTCTTGCCTACTAGGTTTGCCGGTTACTATCAGGAAGGCGACTGGCTTTATATAAAGGGTATTTTTCATGCTGCCTGTCGCCAGCACAGAGGTGAGACAGATATTCATGCCGAACAAATTAAGCTCATACGACGGGGCAGGAAAAAAACAGAGAATATCTCTTCTGACAAAAAGAGCTTTGCTGCTATTATGTTAGCTATTTTCTTAGTGTGTGCTATGTTTTTTTCTTATCGACAGAAGCTATGGAAGAAGAAATCTTAAAAATTAAAAAAGAAGCGGTCCAACAAATTACCGCTGCTACAGCGGCTGAGCTGGAATCATTGCATATAAAGTTTTTAGGAAGAAAGTCTCTCCTCGCTCAGCTTACCGCTCGCCTGAGAGAACTTCCTCCGGCCCAAAAGCCTCTCATAGGCAGATTGATTAATGAGACCAAAAGGACAATTGAACAGATGCTGGAGGAAAAAAGCGGTGCTTTGGCTAAAGCTGAAGGGGAAGAGTTTGATTTGACTCTGCCTGCCCTTCCTCAGGCTTGTGGCTCTTTGCATCCTTTAACCTTGGTAGCTGAGGAAATAGAGGAGGTTTTTAAAAACTTAGGCTTTGTAGTGGCAGAAGGTGATGAGATTGAAGACGAAGACCATAATTTTTCCGCTTTAAATATTCCTCTAGAACACCCTTCGCGTGACATGTTCGATACTTTTTATTTAGAGGAGGGGTTACATAAGAAAGAAACGCAGGGACGCTTGCTGCTGCGTAGTCATACTTCTCCGGCTCAAATTAGAGTTATGAGAAACCTCAGGCCTCCTTTAGCTGTTCTGGTGCCGGGGAGAGTATACCGCCCCGATGCTGTAGATGCCACGCACTCTTTTATGTTTCATCAGATAGAAGGCTTTGCCGTAGACAGGGATTTGCGTTTTTCTGACCTCAAAGGAGTTTTGATTAATTTTGCGCGTAAATTATTTACTGCCGAGACGCAGTTACGTTTTCGTCCCTCCTTTTTCCCTTTTACGGAACCCTCAGCCGAAGTAGATATTTCTTGTATTATTTGCAAAGGAAAAGGGTGTACTGTATGTAAAGGGAATGGCTGGCTGGAAGTATTAGGCTGCGGCATGATTCATCCGCGGGTTTTGCAGGCTTGCGGGATTGATAGCAAAAAATGGCAAGGCTATGCTTTTGGTATGGGGGTGGAAAGAATAGCTATGCTTAAGTTTGGCATAGATGATATAAGGCTATTTTATAATAATCATAAGAAATTCTTAGAGCAGTTTAATGCGTTTTAGCCAGAATTTTCTTAGAGAGTTTGTAGAGATAAATATACCGCCGGCAGAGTTGGCGCGGCGGCTTACGCTGGCGGGGATAGAAGTGGTGTCTCTGAAGCCCTGGGGTGGCGACTGGATATTTGAGGCCGAAGTTACGGCTAACCGCCCTGACCTTTTATCTATATGGGGCCTAAGTTATGAGGTGAGAGCTATTTTGGGGGGAAAGATTAAATTTAATACCTATCCTCCTCTGTCCTCTCAGGGTAGTTTACCTATATATATAGAGGAGAAAAAACTTGTGCCTTTTTACGCGGGTCGCTTGATGGAAGGTGTCAAAGTAGAACGTTCGCCTTTGTGGCTGCGGCAGAGGCTAGCCAGTGTGGGCATAGAAGAAATAAACAATATCGTAGATATAACTAATTATTGCTTGTTTAAATGGGGAGCTCCTTTACATGCCTTTGATGCCGCTAAGATAAAAGGGGCTGTACATGTACGGCGTGCTAAAGAGGGAGAGAAGCTTTTGTGTTTAGATGGCAAAGAGAGAACACTATCTTCTGCCGACTTAGTTATTGCTGATGAAGGGCGGGTTCTGGCCATAGCGGGAATAATAGGAGGAAAAGATTCTGAAATTAATCCTCAGACCAAAAAAGTGTTTTTAGAAGCAGCTGTTTTTGACCCTCTTTCGATTAGAAGGACCTCGCGCCGTTTGGGTCTAAATACAGAGGCGTCTTACCGTTTTGAGAGACAAGTCCTTCCCTTTAATACTGCTCAAGCTTCGCAGGAAGCCGTAGAGCTTATTTTGCGCCAGGGAGGAGGAAGATTAGTAGGGACTCGTAAGCTGGGCAGAGAGGAAGGGAAAAAGGGGAAGAGGGTAACACTTTCTTTGGCGCGTCTTAATAGATATCTGGACACAAGACTTAAGCTTCCTCAGGTGGCAACTATTCTCAAACGTTTAGGATGCGAAGTTAGACTACAAAAGGAAGATAATCTCTTAGTGAACCTTCCTCGGCATCGTAAAGATTTGACGGCGGAAGTGGACTTATTTGAAGAAGTAGCACGTATTTACGGTTATAAAAATATTCCTATACGGCTTAGCTTTGTTAATAATTCGGCCAGGGTTTCTGCCGCATTAGAGTTCAAACGGCGCCTGAAGAGAATATCTGTTCAAGCAGGCTTCCGCGAGATTGTTAGTTTTAGCCTCATCCCGGAGGAGGAAGCAAAAAAACTGAGCGGTTATGCTTATGTTAAGTTAATCAATCCTTTACGATCCGGAGAAAATGTGCTACGCCCCCAACTCTGGGGAGGTATTTTACAGGCCTTCAGGTATAATTTAAATCAGTCTCAGAGCGATTTAGATTTTTTTGAGATAGCCAATGTGTATTTATGTGAAGGGAAGAGAGTGCAAGAGGAAACTCATTATGTTGTTGCCAGTGTGGGGGAGGGAGAGAAGGACCTCTTGCGTTTTAAAGGGAGAGTACTGACTATTTTGTCTGCCCTGGGAATAGAGAGAGTAGAATTTTTGCCGCAGTCTGAATCTAAATTTCTGTCCGCTGCTTTAGTTAAGAGTCAGGAGTTATCTTTGGGGATTATGGGAGTAATAAAGGTAGGGGCTAAGAAAAATAAGAAAGCCAAGGGTTTTATTTTTGAAACATCGCTAGGAGTATTATATAAAGCCGCTCGTCCGCCGCAATTTAGGCCTTTCTCCTATCTTCCCGGCATAAAAAGAGATATCAGCTTGGCCTTAAAACCAGGTTATCATTTTTCTCAGATTGAACCAAAGCTGCGCGAGGTGGGAGGGGAAATGCTAACAAAAATCGTGGTTATTGATTTTTATAAAGGTTCTAATTTGCCGCCTGGATACCGGGGGGTAACTTTGCGGTTTTACTATCAGCTGCCGCAGCGAACTCTTACCGCCGCCGAGGTTGATACTCTGCACCAAAGAATCCGCCAGATTCTCGCAGAGTCTTCTGATATCATTTTAAGATAAGCCTTCTTTTTATTTGTTTAAAAAAATAAAATTAAGAGTATAATATTTAGAGAGAATACTTATGAAAAAGGAGTTAAGTGAAAGTAAACCAAAACAGTTTATGGAAAAAGATCCCTGCCGGCTACGAAGCAGGCTTTAACCTTTTGCCAACGCTAATTTAGAGGGAGTTGTGCTCTTGCTAAGCTTAGGCTTAGTGAGGCAGACACCCACCTGTATGAGGAAAGGACTTAAGGTAGTTGCCTGCTTCGGGCAGAAGGCGGGGTTTTGTTTTTAATATGAGCCAGGACCACAATTTATATAGAGAGAAAAGCACGGCAAAAAAAGATAGTTTACCTTTGGCGGTAAGGGTGCGTCCTCAGAGCTGGGAGGAGTTTTATGGTCAGAGTCATATTATCGATAAAGGAAAATTGCTTTGGCGCCTGATAGAAGCAGACCGTCTTACTTCTCTTATCCTTTTTGGTCCTCCCGGATGTGGCAAAACTAGCTTAGGAAAAGTAATTTCGGCTAGAACTAATTCTACTTTCTCTTACTTAAATGCTAATTTTCTTACGGCTTCTGAGATTAGAAAAGAGCTGCTTCTGGCTCGTCAACGTAAAGAAACCTCCCAAAGGCGAACCGTACTTTTTATTGATGAAATCCACCGCCTTAACCGACGCCTCCAGGATTTGTTTATGAGCGACACAGAAAATCAAGATATTATCATGATAGGGGCAACTGCTTATAACCCCTTTTTTTATCTTAACCCTGCTCTTATTTCACGTAGTCTGGTGTTCGAGCTTAAGAGGCTTAAAGAGGAGGAGATAAAGTCAATTTTGAGACATGCTCTGGAGGATAAGAAGCGAGGCTTAGGTGAGGAAAAAGTAGAAATAGAGAGCGAAGCACTGGAGATTATTGCCCGCCGTTCTGAAGGTGATGCTCGCCGGGCTCTTACGGCTCTGGAAATAGCCGTACGTACTACGCAGCGCAACAGAGAAGGGGCGGTAGTAATTGACAAAACCGTAGCAGAAGAGTGTCTGCAAAAGAAAGCGTATATTTACGACCGCCAAGGCACTCTGCATTATGATCACGTTTCGGCCTTGATAAAATCCATTCGTGGCAGCGACATTGACAGTGCTTTATATTGGTTGGCAAGGATGCTAAGAGGAGGTGAAGATGTCCGTTTTGTGGCGCGGCGTTTGATTATTTTAGCCGCAGAAGATGTCGGTTTGGCTGATCCTTTTGCCCTGGTTTTAGCTACAGAAACTTTTCGCGCCGTAGAAGCAGTAGGGATGCCTGAGGCAAAGATAATACTTTCGCAAGCTGTCATTTACCTTGCCAAAGCGCCCAAGTCTAATCAGGCCTATAGGGCTATTCAGAAAGCCGAGGAGGATATAGAAAACAATCCTACCCAGGAAGTTCCTGCTTGGCTTAGAGATTCTCATTATAAGGGGGCAAAGAGAATGGGTTATGGCCAGGATTACAAATATCCTCATGATTTTGGAGGTTATGTAGAGCAAGATTATCGTTATATTTCTAAGCAGTATTATGAAGAGCCGAAATCTCAACCTCGGCCTCAAGAACAAAAATGATGTTAAGACCCAGTTTACGTTTTAGTAGCCGCAAAAGAGAAGAGAAGCGACAGTTGCGTCAACGTATTGGTTATATTTTGGAAGGCATATCTAAAGAAGAGTGGGGAAGAAGAAGCAAGAATGTTGAGAAGAAAATACGCCGACTTCCTGAGTACAAAAAAGCAAAGACTATCGTGGTTTATTGGCCTTTAGCTAAGGAGGTCGATTTAAGGCAATTTATAAGAAAGGCTAAGGAAGAAGGAAAGACTATAGGTTTGCCCGTTCTACGTCGCAGAGGAGAGATAGAGATCTTCGAGTTTACTGCAGAGGAAGAGTTAGTACCGGGTAAATTAGGCATTATGCAGCCAGATGTGCGGCTGAGTCGCCGCATTAGTTTAGAGGAGATAGATTTAGTAGTGGTACCGGGAATCGCTTTTGATAAAAAAGGCAACCGTTTGGGACGCGGACGAGGTTGGTACGATGAGCTTATTAAACTTTTGCCTGCAAGGGCTGAAATAATTGGCGTAGCTCTGGCACCGCAGGTGGTAGATAATCTTCCTATAGAGCCTTATCAGGACGAGAGAGTAAGAAGAGTTATAACAGCATAAGAATAAGGAGGAAAAAATGGTACTTTTAATGGGTGCTTTAGCATTTATCCTGGCTTTGGCTTTAGGCTACGGATTCGGCGGGGTATTAGCGAGACGAAAAATAGTGGAATATCAGAAGGCGACAGAGAAGAAAGTAGAAGAGGCCAGAAAAGAGGCAGAGAATATTATTCGTAAAGCAGAGCTTGATGCTAAAGAATTGCTTTATAAGTTACGAGTTGACTTTGACAAGCAGACAGAGGAAAAGAGAAAGCAGCAAGAAGAGGTAGAAAAACGGCTCTTGCAGCGGGAAGAAAATTTAGAAAGACGTCTAGAGTTTTTGCACAAAAAAGAACAGGAGATAGCTCATAAAGGGCAGGAGTTAGAGGGACGCTTAGAGAGTGTTGAACGTAAAAATCAGGAACTTAACCATGTATTGGCGGAAGAGAAATCAAAATTACAGAAAATATCTTCCCTTAGCTTACAAGAAGCGCGCCAACTCCTGCTTAAACGTATGGAAGAGGAAATGGTAAAGGAAAAAGCAGAAAGATTGCGCCAGCTGGAGGAGGAGATAAAGCAGGAGGCTGATCGCAAAGCACGGGAGATTGTTACTCTGGCTATTCAGAGATGTGCCGTTGATCACACGCAGGAGACAACCGTAAGTGTAGTTAACATCCCTGACGAAAATATGAAGGGAAGAATTATTGGACGCGAAGGGCGCAATATTCGCACCTTTGAAATGCTTACGGGGGTAGACATTATTATTGACGATACGCCGGATGCCGTAATCCTTTCAGGATTTGATCCGGTAAGGAGAGCGGTAGCCAAGCAGGCATTAGAGAAACTAGTGGCAGATGGTAGAATTCATCCGGCGCGCATTGAAGAAGTAGTGGAGAAAGTAAAGAAGGAGTTTGAAGAGAAAATTAAAGAAGAAGGTAAATCTGCCTGCTTTGATTTGGGCATTCATAACCTGCATCCTGAACTTATTCGCCTCTTAGGACGCTTGCGTTACCGCTTAAGTTTTGGCCAGAATGCCCTGCAACACTCCAAAGAGGTAGCTATTATTATGGGAATTATTGCTTCCGAGCTAGGATTAGACAGTCGCTTGGCGCGCCGTATTGGTCTCCTGCATGATATTGGTAAGTCCATAGATCAAACCACGGAAGGTACGCACGCTTTAATTGGAGCAGAGCTGGCTAAAAAGTACGGCGAGAAAGAGGTAGTAGTCAACGCTATTGCCGCTCATCACGAAGAGGAGGAACCGACGTCTTTGTATGCTGTACTGGCTGCAGTAAGTGATGCTATTTCAGCCGCACGTCCGGGAGCACGGCGGGAAACGTTAGAGAACTACATAAAAAGACTAAAAAAACTGGAGGAGTTAGCTAACGGCATGGAAGGAGTCGAGAGAAGTTTTGCTATTCAGGCAGGACGAGAGATAAGAGTTATGGTGGAATCGGCTAAAGTCGATGATAACCGTATTGCTCTTCTGGCGCATGAGTTAAAGAAAAAGATTGAAGAAGGAATGGAATATCCGGGTCAGATAAAGATTACCGTGATTAGAGAGACCCGTGCCGTGGAATATGCCAAATAACTTAAAGATTCTTTTTTTAGGAGATATAGTAGGAAAGCCGGCGCGGCGTTATTTACAGGAGCTTATTCCTAAACTCAGGAAGGAGTATGATTTCATTATTGCTAATGGCGAGAATGCCGCGGGGGGATCAGGCCTGACGGAAAAAACAGCTCAGGAGCTTTTTGCCTGTGGCATAGATGTTCTTTCCGGAGGCGACCACACTTTTAAGAAAAGGGAAGCTTTAGCTGTATTGGAACGGGAAGATGTTTTGCGTCCTTTAAATTTTCCCCCCTCTACGCCGGGAAGAGGCCTGCTTATTAAAGAGAAGGGGTCAGTGAAACTAGCCGTAGTGAATTTACTGGGCCGTGTTTTTCTTCCTCCTGCTGATTGCCCCTTTCGTACCATAGATAGAGTTATTCCTGAGATTAAGAAAGAGACTCCCGTGATAATGGTAGATTTCCATGCCGAAGCTACCAGTGAAAAACTTGCCTTGGGTTATTTTCTTGCCGGTAAAGTCTCTGCTGTGTTAGGAACACACACTCATATTCCTACCGCTGATGCAAGGATAATAGATGGCTACACAGCATATATTACCGATGTAGGTATGACAGGCAGTTTTGACTCGGTTTTGGGCCGGCGCAAGGAGGATATTATAGAGCGATTTTTAACCAATCTGCCTCAGCGCTTTAATCTCGCCGAAGAAAATGTGCGAGCGCAGGGAGTGGTGTTAGAAATAGATAGTTCCAGCGGCCGGGCTTTAAAGATTGAGAGGGTAGAGTTTTGTCAAGATGAACTATAGAGATTACCAGGAAAGACGACGTTTTCCTCGCGCCAGTTTTCTCTGTAAAGTTATTCTGCGCTCCAGCCAAAAAGAATTTCTCACCCATACCCAAAATATTAGCGCCGGAGGGGTAAGGATTCTTCTTTTTGAAGATTTGGAAGTAAAGAGCAAAGTTCAATTGGTTCTTTTTGCTTCACGTCGTTTAGAAATGGAGGGGCGCATTATTTGGTCTTTAGGAATAGAGAAAGAAGTAGGCGAGCCTTTGTTTGATATTGGGATAGAATTTTTGGATTTAGAGAAATCCGATAAGGAGTTTCTAGAACACTTAGTGGATAAACTCTTAGAAAGGAAGTGAAAATGGGAAGGCTGCTTAAGAAGATAACTAGTCCTCAGCAATTGAGAAAGTTAACTTTGGAGGAACTAAATCAATTAGCAGCAGAAATTCGTACCCGCATAATTGAGGTTGTGTCGCGGCGCGGTGGGCATCTGGCATCTAGCTTGGGAGCGGTAGAAATAATAATAAGCTTGCATTATGTTTTCAATACTTCTTACGACAAGATTGTTTTTGATGTAGGACATCAAACTTACGCGCATAAAATTCTTACTGGCCGCAACCAGGAGTTTGAGCAAATAAGGCAATATGGAGGAATTTCCGGGTTCCCTTCGCCTCTAGAGTCAGAATTTGATACCTTCTTTACCGGCCACGCTTCTAATGCTATATCTTTGGCTTTAGGGCTGGCGGAGGCTAAGCGGTGTTTAGGTGAAAAGGAAAAAGTAATAGCGGTTATCGGCGACGGCAGTCTTACGGGGGGAGAGTGTTTTGAGGCACTTAATAACGCCGGGCACTTAAAGAGTGATATTTTAGTGGTATTTAATCATAATGAAATGTCTATTGCTCCTTCGGTAGGAGCTTTAAGTAGTTATTTTAATAAACTTATCTCCTGGCCTGTATACAACCGTTTTAAAAATAGTCTAGATAACTTAATTGAGAAAGTACCAGGTTTTGGCAGGGCCATTAAAAGTCGTCTTCAGAAGCTAGAGGAACTGGCCAAAGCCGTGTTTGTCCCCGGGATATTTTTTGAAGAACTTGGCTTCCGTTATTTTGGGCCTTTAGACGGGCACAATTTGAAATTATTGGTGGAAACACTACGACGCATTTCTTCTTTACCAGGAGCCAAAATCCTTCATGTGGTTACCAAAAAAGGTAAGGGTCTGCGCCGGGCGGAGGAAAACCCTGAGGATTTTCACAGTGCTTCACGGCACCTTTTCCAGAATAAAAAGTCTGAAGTTAAAAAGATTACTTATACAGATGTATTTAGCCATAAGCTTATAGAGCTGGCCGGCCAAAATGAAAAAATAGTAGCCTTGACCGCAGCTATGCCTAAAGGCACGGGTTTAGATAGGTTCGCTCAAAAATACCCCCAGCGGTTTTTTGACGTCGGCATTGCCGAACAGCACCTATTGAGTTTCGCTTCTGGTCTTTATCGTGGCGGTTTGCGACCCTTGGTGGCAATATATTCTACTTTTCTGCAGAGGGCTTATGACCAGTTGATAGAGGATATTGCCTTGCAGAAGAATGGCGTGGTTTTGGCCGTAGATCGCGCCGGTGTGGTAGGAGAAGATGGACCCACGCATCAGGGTATGTTTGATATTTGCTGGGCCAGAACTATTCCCAATCTGGCCGTAGTTGCTCCGGCTTACAGGCAAGATTTGGAGGCGGCTTTGGAATTTGCCTTTTCTCAAAATAGGCCCTTGCTCATTCGTTATCCCAAAGATTATGTCCAGGAGCGCCTTCCGCGCGCCTCTTTTGGCTGGGCCAGAGCGGAAGTAATAAAAAAAGGGGAAGATATAGCTATACTGGTTCTGGGCACTTTGCTGGCAGAAGCCGAGAAGGCTTTAGGCAGAGTAGAAAAAGAGTTTGGTCTCTCAGTCTGGCTGGTAAATATGCGTTTTGCCCAGCCTTTGGACGAAGGTTTTCTAGAGGAATTAGCACAGAAAGCCAAAGTGATATTTACTTTGGAGGAGGGTTTTTTAGAAGGAGGATTTGGTTCAGCTATATTGGAATTTTACCAGCGCCGCGGCATCTTGCCTAAATTAGTTGTAGAAAGGCTGGGTATAGATTCGCAGTTTGTAACTTTCGGCCCGCGGGCGGTTATTTTAGAAAAGCTAGGGCTAAATAGTGAAGGTATTTATAAATTTGTGCGTAAGAAAATAGAGGCTTTAAATTATGGCAAAATTAATTTTTTATCCTGATAAGTGTAAAGGATGTTTTTTGTGCCTTTCTGCCTGCCCCACAAAAATTATAGAGCCGGCAGGAAAGAGGAACGCGCAAGGTTTAATTTATGTACAGCAAAAAGAGAATACTCAATGCCGTGGCTGCGGCTTTTGTTTTTTAGTATGTCCGGATTGTGCTATTGAAGTTATAAATGAAGGAACAAAATAAAGTATTTATTACCGGCAACGAAGCTGTAGGTAAAGCGGCGATTGACGCAGGATGTCAGTTTTATGCCGGCTATCCTATAACGCCTCAGAATGAGCTAACCGCTTATATGAGCCGCCAGATGCGTAAGGCAGGAAGAGTGTTTATACAAGCAGAATCAGAACTAGCTGCCGTTAATATGGTCTTTGGGGCAGCAGCAGCCGGCGCAAGAGCCATGACTTCTTCTTCTTCGCCTGGTATTTCCTTAAAACAAGAAGGTATTTCCTATCTAGCAGGAGCCGAGCTCCCCGCGGTAATTGTTAATGCCCAGCGGGGCGGGCCAGGGTTAGGTAACATCGGGCCTTCTCAGAGTGATTATTTTCAGGCTACGCGCGGTGGCGGCCACGGTGATTACCGTACCATTGTCCTTGCTCCTACTTCGGTAGAGGAAGCTTACACTTTTACCTGCCTTGCTTTTGATTTGGCTGACTTTTACCGCACACCGGTAGTTATTTTGTCTGATGCCATTATCGGGCAAATGGCAGAAGGAATTGTTTTTAGGCCCCCTTCCCGCAAGTATAGTTTACCTCCCAAGGACTGGGCTTTAGGCAGAGCAAAAGGGCAACAAAATATTATCCGCTCTCTTTATTTGGGCGAGAGGGTGTTAGAGAAGCATAATTTAAAGCTGCAGCGGAAATACCGCCTCATTGAGAGAAAGGAGGTAAGGTTTCGCCAACACCTTCCTAGAGAGGCTTCTCTTTTGATTGTGGCTTACGGCAGTATGTACCGCCTGGCTAAAGATATTGCTGTAGAGTTAGAAGGTAAGAAAAATAAGAAAAGTGTAGGCATTTTTTGCCCCTTAAGCCTTTGGCCTTTTCCTTATAAGGCATTAGCGCAGGCCTGTGCCAGGGTTAAAAATGTTTTGGTTTTAGAGATGTCTTACGGACAGATGCTCGAAGATGTAAAATTGGCTCTGGGCAGGCAAAAGCCAATTTATTTCTTTGGCCGTGCGGGGGGAGAAGTTCCGGAGGTTGATGAAGTGTGTCGCTTTATTTTAAAACATAAACTGATATGAATTTTAAACGCCCCCGCTCCTTAAAAGATAAGGTTACTCATTACTGTCCCGGTTGCGGTCATGGTGTAGTGCATCGTCTGGTTGCCGAGGTAATAGATGAACTTAGGATAAGAAGAAAGACGGTAGGAATTGCTCCCGTAGGCTGTGCCGTACTGGCTTATGATTATTGGGATTTTGATGTCTCCGAAGCTGCCCATGGTCGCGCTTTGGCTGTAGCTACGGGCATAAAGCGAGTGAAACCGGATTTGGTAGTGTTTTCTTACCAGGGCGATGGTGATCTGGCAGCTATTGGGACAGCCGAGACTTTGCATGCGGCAAACCGGGCGGAAAACCTGACCTGTATTTTTATTAACAATGCCTGTTACGGTATGACTGGCGCCCAAATGGCTCCTACTACAGCTATTGGCCAGAAGACTGCAACCACACCGGAAGGAAGAAGCCCTCAGGAAGGCGATGGTTATCCTCTCATTATTTCTGAACTTCTGGCAAGACTGCGCGGGGTATGCTTTGTAGAGCGCACCACAGTAATAACACCCTCTGATGTTTTAAAGACTAAAAAAGCTATTCTTAAAGCCTTCCTTAATCAGATTAACAAAAGAGGCTTTTCGCTGGTAGAAGTGCTTTCGCCTTGTCCTACCGGCTGGGGTCTTTCACCTCAGAAGGCAGCAGAGTTTATTAAGGAGAAATTGAGTAGAGAATTTCCTTTGGGAGTGATAAAAGATGAAGCTTGAATTTATTATCGCAGGGTTTGGTGGCCAGGGAATTTTGTCTTTAGGAAAGATTATCGCCCGCGCCGGCATAAAAGAAAATAAATTTGCCAGCTTTATGCCCTCTTACGGAGCGGAGATGCGCGGCGGCACTGCTAATTGTAAAGTAATAATTAGTTCTCAGGAAATAGCTTCTCCTTACATAAATCATCCTGATGTGCTCATTGTGTTTAATCAGCCTTCCTGGGATAAATTTCGCCCTAAACTAAAAAGGCAAAGCCTGGTTTTGCTTAATTCTTCTCTGGCAGGCTTTTCTCCTTCCTACCGTATTAAGGTCATAGCTTGCCCTTTTACCCGGGTAGCCAGAGAACTGGGTATGGAGAAAGCTGCCAACATGATAGTCCTGGGTCGGCTGTGGCGGGAAATAAAGTTTGTGAAAGAGCTTACCTTGAAAGAGACGATTGAGGAATATTTTTCTTCCCGCAGAGATATCGTGTCGAAAAACTTAGAGGCATTGGCACGAGGTAAAGAGCTGTGATTAAAACACGTTTTGCCCCTTCTCCTACTGGTTTCTTACACATGGGTGGCGCGCGTACGGCGTTATTTAGCTGGCTTTATGCCCGCAAGCACGAAGGCAAGTTTTTGTTGCGCATAGAAGATACTGACCTTCAGCGCTCGCGCCAGGAATATATAGAGGAAATATTAACCAGCCTCAAATGGCTGGGGATTGACTGGGACGAAATAGTATACCAATCACAGCGCTTTTCGCTTTATCAAGAATACGCACAAAAACTTAAACAAAAAGGCCTGGCTTATGAAAAAGAAGGAGCGGTATTTTTCAAATACAATTTTAATCAGATAGAAGTGGAAGATTTAATCCGCGGCAAGATAGTATTTAAAGAACTGCCTAAGCCAGAAGACGTTATTATTAAATCTGACGGCTCTCCTGCCTATAACTTTTGCTGCGTAATTGACGATGCTCTTTTAGGCATAACGCATGTAATAAGGGGCGAAGACCATATTTCTAACACGCCCAAGCAGATTCTTCTTTATAAAGCGCTGGAGTTCGATGTGCCCTTTTTTGCTCACTTGCCGCTAATTCTTTCTCCCGGCGGTGGCAGAATGTCTAAACGTTTCGGAGCTACCGCTATAAGTGAGTACAGAAGACAAGGCTATTTGCCTCAAGCTCTGGTAAACTTCCTTTTACTTCTAGGCTGGTCGCCGGGTGATAATCAGGAAATATTCTCTTTGGATTTGGCCCAAGACAGGTTTGAGCTGAAAGATGTCAATAAATCTGGAGCTAAATTTTTGTTGGATAAGCTGGACTGGCTCAACGCCTATTATATAAAGTCCGCTTCTCCGCAAGAGCTTTTGGGGCCGGCTAGAGAAATACTGGAAGAGGCCGGGGTTATTTCTGAAGTTTCAGATGAATATTTGTGCAGAGTCATTAAGCTTTTTCAGGGAAGGATAAATAGACTTTCAGACTTAGTCGAATGGGCAGCGTTCTGCTTTAGAGATGATGTGGTTTATGAGTCTGATGAGAAAACCAGAAAGATTTTGGCTAATAAAAAAAAGCTTGAAGAAATAGAACTTTTGAGGCAAAATATTTCTAGAGTAGAAAATTTTTGCGCCACCGAGATAGAATCTGCTTTTCGAAAGACATCGGAAGCTTTAGAAGTAAAGTTGAAAGATTTGGTTCATCCGGTAAGAATTGCTTTAACGGGACGCAGAATAGGCCCGGGGCTTTTTGAAACTATAGAAGTGTTGGGTAAAGAAAAAACTTTAAGACGTATAGAGAACCTTCTAAATTACTGGAGGCAGAATAATGATTAGAAAAGTATCTCTCTTCTTTCTTCTGGTAGTTTGCGGCGTAATATTTTCGGGTTGCAATACAGTATGCAATACAGTAAGAGGAGCTTACGACGGCGCCAAACAGGACTGGGAAGCAGCTAAGCAATGGGATAAAAACTTCCGCAAGAATTATTGGTAATTTTCTTCAGCCGCCACTCAAAACCCGCCTTTCCTGAATTCTTTTGCCCGGTGGTGTAACGGTAGCACGACTGGCTCTGAACCAGTTAGTCTTGGTTCGAATCCAGGCCGGGCAGCCAATTTGATAGATAAAATATCTGCATTCAGAGATAATAATTCTCCCGATATTGCATTCTAATTGAGACTTTCGTATCTGCTAAGGACACAAACACTTAGGCGGAATAAATTAACGTTTTTTAGGAAAGTTCTTCTTTTTCTTTTTCTAAAATTTCTCTTTTTAAAAAATACCTAAAATAATCTCATTTGGTTATCTCTTTATCTCAAAACCGGCAGATAGTTTTTAAAGGCTAGTTTCTCAGGATGTGGGGCGGTGTTGGAATTGATTGGATTTGGCAAATATCTGAGAAACTAAAAAAGCCTTAATATTTATCTCTTTTTGCGGGTTAGTTCGAAATTAGTTTTCTCCAGCAAGAAAGCTGTTCTTTCCAAAGAGGTTTTTTAAGGATGGGCCGGATTCTAAATTCCGGCAAAGAAGCTATTTTGGGATTATTTGTTAAAATGATTTCTTTCTGAATCTGCGGAGAAAGCAAAAGAATATTCATAATCTGGTCTATACGCGTGGGGCTTATATTTAGCCAACGGCATACTTGGCGATGGTGCGAGATTTTTCCTTCTTTAATAAGCTTTTTAATTTGATAAGCTAAAATAAGGATTCTACGGATAGGCGGCTCTTTATCTATTTCTTTTCTATTTGCCTTGGGAGTTTTCTTTAAATCAGTCTCGAAGGAAAAATTTTCATTAGTATTATTGAGGACAATATCCAATTTACCGGCTGGTGTATCATAATTTATTTCTTTGATTAAAGTTTTTAGTATTTTTCTTTTCTCTTCTGCAAACAATGTCTTCCAGATAGGAGAAAGCAAGGCCTCTGCTTCTTGTTTGTAGACAAAGTCTTTTAAAGACTTCTTTTTTGTGAATATTGCTTTTAAACAGTCAATAACAGCATCTTCAACCATTTGGGCATTAAGTGATTTTGTCGGGCATGAATGGTAGCCGCGTTTGTTGGCGTTGGAGCATACATAATAGCGGTATTTATGGATTTTGTTCTTTATAGTGTAGGTGTGAAACATAGATTTATTACAGCTTTTACAGCGCAGCAGATTGCTTAATAGCCCGGAGCAGTCTTTATTTTTGCAGGTTTTTCGCTCAACGCGGTTTGATTTGAGCAATTCTTGCGCTTTTTGGAAAGTTTTATTATCAATAATAGCTTCTTGTTGCCCTTCGTAAATAGTTCCTTCATAACGGACTTTGCCGATATATAAAGGATTAGTAATAATTGAATGAATGTGGGAGACTCCAAATTTTATCCCGCCATAAACGCGGCCGTTTTTAGTGATTGTTTTTTTCGTACGATAGCCTTTATCATTAAGAATCCGGACTATCTTTAGCAATGAATTTCCCTCTAAATACAAATTAAATATTTGTTTGATTAAATTTGCCTCTTCTTTGTTAATTATAAGGCGGCGGTTTTCTTTATCTATATCGTAGCCTAAAGGAGGCCTTCCGCCTATCCATTGGCCTCTTTTTCTGGCAGCACCCATTTTATCTTTGGTTCTTTCAGAGATAAGTTCTCTTTCAAACTCAGCAAAAGAGGATAATATATGAAGCATAAGTTTTCCCGTAGAAGAGCTGGTGTCTATAGGCTGAGTTACTGAAGCAAAGGTTACATTGTAAGCTTCAAATACCTTAAGAAGGCCGACAAAGTCAACCAAAGACCTGCTTAATCTATCTAATTTATAAACAATTACCATATTTATTTTTCTTTCTTTTATATCGTTCAGAAGTTTTTCTAATCCCGGCCGATTAGTATTTGCCCCGGTATAACCGTTGTCTTCATATCTATCAGGCAAGGCAATCCAGCCTTCGTGTTTATGGCTTGCAATAAAATCTAATATTGCCTGGCGTTGATTTTCAATAGAGCCAAACACCTCATCTTTACGTTCTTCTACAGATTTCCTGCAATAAGCAGCGCAATAAATAAATTTTTTATGTTCTTCTTTCATAACTGCATTTAGAGGTTAAAGAAAAGGTATCCATTCCAATGGTCTCCGGTTATTTCTTTGGCAACTGCGCTTAAGCTTCTGTAAATTTTATTTTTATACTCAAATCCTTTATCTAATACTTTAACTTCAATAGTAACTCCTTTATATTTTTTGGTAATAATTGTTCCGGGGATAGGAAGTCTTCTGTCTCTTGCAAGATTTTCCTTAAAGAGGTTATTAGCAGGATTTGGCCTTAACGATTTATTATTTATAGGGTCGTATTTTTGAATTAACTCTTGGATTCTGTCTTGAGCTTCTTTTGGGAGTCCTCCGAATGCTAATTCTTGGATTCTATAGGCGATCTTACGCCATAAAAACATCTTATTATTAGAAGATGTGTTATCCTCCGGGAATAATTCTTTATATTTTGCTTTAAGTTCCGCCAGAGGCTTTGTTTTAAGCTCCATTATTTGAGATAATATTTTTTTATCCATATTCTCACCCCAGCACATATAAGCCATAGAATTTAAGATATATCAAGTAGTTTAGGGGAGATATTCCCAAAATAATTGACAGTCTATTCTATAGATATATAATAGTAATTAATAGTAAGTAGTAGTAATTTTATCGAAAGAATCTTTGGACCCGTAAATTTTTAAATGATGCTGGATCTAAGCAAATACCTTACAGTCAAAGAAG
>JAGGSQ010000033.1 GCA_021159015.1 Candidatus Omnitrophota bacterium
GGACAATGTTCTGCGAAGCAGCTTTTTACTTACATTGCCCGCATGTTTCAGTTTAGCCTTATACGTTTGCCTTCTCAAAGAACGCTGACGTTTTTAATCTAACCCTGGAGCGGGTGAGCGGACAATGTTCTGCGAAGCAGCTTTTTACTTACATTGCCCGCATGTTTCAGTTTAGCCTTATACGTTTGCCTTCTCAAAGAACGCTGACGTTTTTAATCTAACCCTGGAGCGGGTGAGCGGATAAAACTCTTGCCGCAAGGCAAGCTATATTTGTTTTACCCGCAGCTTCGGTTTAGCTTTAATCGCTTCTCATATCAAATAACGCCTAACGTTTTAGCCTGACGCTGGAGCGGGTGAGCGGAATCGAACCGCCATGACAAGCTTGGGAAGCTTGCGTTCTACCATTGAACTACACCCGCATCTCTTCCCTATTTAAAAGAACAACGTTGTCTTAAGTTGACTATCAAAGTAGGCAATGTAAAGAGTATCGCACAAGGCGATAACATTGTCTACCATTGAACTACACCCGCAAAATATATTGTTAAATTGCCATACTGCTATATTGCCATATTGTTAGAAACACTCCCAATTTAGCAATATAACAATATGACAGTATAACAATTTAAAACTGGTGGGCAGGGGAGGATTCTCCGCCAAAGGCGGATCCTTCGGAGAACCTCCGAAGCGCAACCTGTCTACCATTGAACTTTCGCCCCAATTCCTCTAATTTTAAAAGAGCAAAACAAAAGAATTCTCACTCAACTTTTTAAGGTTTCTTTGATTTCTCGTGCCATCTGTACAGGGTCTGGAGAAGACAAAATTCCTTCACACAAAGCTATATTTATTCTTCCTAGTTTCTTTAGTTTATCTAGATTATTGACGTTTATACCGCCAATAACAAAAAACGGAAATCTTATATATTTTATCATATTTTTTAACTTTTTTAAACCCAGAGGTTTAAGATTAGGCTTAGTTTGGCTTCTGAAAACAGGCCCTAAGCTTAAATAGTCTATATTTTCTTTCTGAGAGTTCTCTAATTCCTCCAGGGAATGTACTGTTTTGCCGATTAATTTATTTGGCAGTATTTTTCTTGCTAAGTGAATAGGAATATCTTCTTCTCCTAGATGAATACCGTCAGCTCCTGCTAAATAAGCAATGTCTGCACGATTATTTATTATGAACATTTTTTTGTATTTATGGACTATTTTACTAAGAGACTTCGCAAGTTTTACCGTATTTCGGTCGCTGCTATGTAGCACACGTAACTGAAAAATATCTACTTGTCCCGCTCTTGCTAATCTTTGTGCCATCTCTAATAAATTAAGGTTATTTCTGTTTGCGGTGTCTTCGTCGAGTATGAGATATATTAAATTTCCTTTTGAAAGCTTCTTTTTCCAATTCATATAATTTGTATCTCATGTTTTTAAAAGTAAGAGGATTAACATTAATAAGTTTAGCTATTTCCTCCATTACCCTTAAAGATTCTTTAACGCGTTGAAAATTTGAAATAATTAATTCCGAAAGAGTTTTCCTTTCTAAATCTAATTTATCAATGTTTCTTCCTACATCAGCGTTTGTATTGCGCATCGACAGGGCATCTATTAATAGATTCTGACTTACGGCATTCTCTAAATTGTGGCGCATCCTTCTTAATTTGCGGGTAAAAGAGTAATTGTCTTTCAAAAAGCGAAATATATCTTCTAAGACTCGCAGGCCTTCTTTGGAACGGTTATAATTCGCATCTAATATGCGGAGAATTTTTTTATTATTTGCAGCCATGCTTCTTAAGTACAGACCTGATTATATTGGTAGTAGAGAAGCTCCCTAAGAGTTTTACTATTTTTATTTTTCCGCCGTATTTTCTTACTATATTGCTTCCTACTATATTTGAATTATTCCAGTCAGACCCCTTAACTAAAATGTTTGGTTTTATGGCTTTTATAAGTTTTAAAGGCGTCTTTTCTTTAAATATGGTTACAAAATCTACACCTTCTATTGAGGCTATTATATGAGCCCGGGCGCTCTCAGGCATGATGGGTCTTGTTTTACCCTTTATTTTCTTGATAGAACTATCAGAGTTGATTCCTACCACTAATATGTCTGCACCCCGCTTTGCGTCTTTTATTACTTTCAAATGGCCGGGGTGTATTATATCAAAACAGCCATTAGTAAAAGCTATAGTTCTGCCTTCTGATTTGAGGATTTTTACCTTCTGTTTTAATTCTGGCAGGGATATGATTCTGCCCATCTTTTTATTTAAAGAGAGTTTTCTATTATCTCTGCTGCAGTATGAAGAATTAATATATGCATTTCTTGTATACGGGCAGTTGATTTGCTTTGTATCACTATAGGCAGGTCTACTATTTTCTTTATCTCCCCGCCGTTTTTACCCAGGAGGCCGACAGTCTTTATTCCTTTTTGTTTAGCAGTCTTTACAGCTTCAATAACATTTTCTGAGTTTCCTGAAGTTGATATGGCAATTAAAATATCTCCTTTCTTCCCCCAGGCCTCTATCTGTTTCTTAAATATTTCTTTGAATCCAAAATCATTAGCCACGGCGGTAATAATAGAAGTATCTGTTGTTAACGCTATGGCCGGAAGAGGCCGGCGGTTCTTTTTGAACCTTCCTACGAGTTCAGCTGCGAAATGTTGAGCGTCAGCTGCACTCCCTCCGTTGCCACAAATTATAATTTTGTTGTTTTCTTTGAGAGTATTCCTCAGCAGGCGGGAAAAAAGAACAATATTATTTCTGTTTTCTTCTACGGCTTTAAGTGCCTCTCTGTGCTGAAGGATAATATCTCGAAATGTGTCTTTCATCAACCAAAAAAGGTCTCGGCAATCTCAAATATTTCTTTGTCCACCGTTTTTAATTCTGCTACGGCCTCTTTTAATTCAACAGCTACTATTTTATTTCCTCTTAAAGAAACCATCTTCCCAAATTTTTTTTCCATCACCAGTTGCATTCCCCTTACGCCGTATCTTGTACCTAAAATTCTGTCAAAAGCAGTAGGAGAGCCTCCTCTCTGGACGTGGCCTAATACTGTAACACGTGTCTCATAGCCGGTTTTTTCTTCAATCACTTTTCCCAGAACCTGGCCAATTCCTCCCAGTTTTACATGGCCGAAGGCGTCCTTTTCTTTATCCTGCGTTACTTCTTCTTTGAGTTCCTTCAGTTTAGCTCCTTCAGCTACTACGATTATACTAAAAGTCTTTCCTCGATTGTGCCGTCTATTTATTACTTCGCATACTTTATCTATCTCTATAGGGATCTCAGGAATTAGTATTACGTCGGCTCCTCCTGCCAAGCCTGAATAGGTAGCAATCCATCCCGCATGTCTTCCCATAACTTCCACTACTATAATTCGGTGGTGGCTTTCGGCTGTAGTATGGAGGCGGTCTATGGCTTCTGTAGCTATATTTACAGCGGTATCAAAACCAAAGGTAAAATCAGTGGCATTTAAGTCATTATCTATAGTCTTGGGAATTCCCACTATAGGAAAACCTTCTTCGGAAAGTTTATTAGCAACGCCTAAGGTATCTTCTCCTCCAATGACTATTAAAGCGTCTATTTTTAACTCTTTAAAATTATGGCGGGCTTTTTGCAGGTCGGATTCGTCTTTGTAGGGGTTGGTGCGAGAAGTTCCTAAGATTGTTCCCCCTTTAGGCAAAATGCCAGAGATAGAGGCTAAAGTGAGAGGCATAGTATCTTTGTCTATTAATCCCCGCCAGCCATTCTTTATTCCTACGACTTCCCAGCTATTGTTGATAGCGGTTCTGGTTACAGCTCTGATAACAGCATTAAGACCGGGACAATCTCCTCCTCCTGTAAGTATTCCTACTCTTGCCATCTCTCCTCCTTCAACTTATTTGATTTGATAAAACTATCTATACTTTCTATAGGGAATATCCGGTTCCTGAATATCTTTTGTTTCCTCAACACTTGCCTTATTTTCTTCGTAAAGAATCTTCCTTATCTCAACTTTTACATTTAGTTCTTCCTCAATTCCCAATGTATGCCGAAAATTATATCTTAGTGTATTCTGTATGCGAGAACTTAATTGAGGAATGTTAGTAGCAGAAGTAGAAACAATCCTTACTATTATAGATATTCCTTTTTTGGTTTTTAGAACTTGCGGCCGGACATCTTTTAGTTCTTTGAATTCCTTTAATATTTTTTTAATCATATTCTCAACGGCGTATAGGGTGATGCTCACTTCGCCTTCTTTAGCCTGGAACGATATCTTTTTTTCCCGCCTTAAGCCAGTCGAAAGTCTTTGAAGATATCTTATGCAGATAAGAATTATTAAGAGACCTACGAGGCCGGTAAGAATTTGATAGTTTGGCAGCGTATAAACCTGGGTGAGGATTTTGTCTATTTGTGATAAGAGAATTGTTTTGGTAGAAACGAAAATTAAAATTATCCCTGTAAGGAAAGAAAGTATTATATATACCAGGCTATAGATAAATCCCATCTTCTCCTCCTTCTTATTTTAGGTATAACTTACACCCTTCACTTTGATATTTATAAATGCATTATCTATATTTAAGCTTCGTAGTAAATTATCAAGTACCTTCTCCTGTAAAGCGGTAGCTACTTCATATACATTATAACCATATTTTACTACAATAGGAATCTCTATTTTTAGTTCTTCTGAGGCTATATCTACCTTTATTCCGCTAATATTGAAAAAAGAAAGCAAATGAGAAAGCCACATACGTGAGGTGATAGCCAGTGAGTCTATGCCCTCTACTTCTTTTGTTGCTAACTCTGCAATCTGGGAGATAAGACGCCGATGTATTTTTATGTTTCCTAAACTGGAACGATACTCTTTCATTATTCGCTCCTTTCTTCCAGGAATCTGTCGAGAAAATGTGTAGTATACTCACCTCGTATAAATACAGGGTCTTCAACAATTCTTTGATGAAGAGGTATAGTTGTTTTTATAGGTTCTACCACAAACTCAGAAAGAGCTCGTTTTAAGGTTTCTATTGACTCGCTCCGGCTCTTAGTAGTTATTATCAATTTTGCCAGAAGAGAATCATAAAAAGGGGGGATACTGTAGCCACTGTATATATGAGTATCTACTCTTACTCCAAATCCTCCTGGTGTATATAGGGCTTCTATTTTCCCCGCTGAAGGTATAAAGTTCTTTTCGGGATCTTCAGCGTTTATGCGGCATTCGATAGCATGCTTTTTATTTTCTGTCATTTCTGTTTTTGAAGGCATTTTTTCTCCCGCTGCCAACATAATTTGTAATTTTACTAAATCTATTCCTGTAACTTCCTCTGTTACTGTGTGTTCCACTTGGATGCGGGTATTCATCTCTATAAAGTAAATTTTTTGTGTCTTTGTATCTAGAAGAAATTCTATCGTTCCTACATTACTATAGCCGATTGATTTTGCCCCTCGTAGGGCATATTCAGCTATCTTCCTGCGTAATTTCTTATTTACAGCTGGAGAAGGTGATTCTTCTATCAACTTCTGGTGTCTTCTTTGAATCGAGCACTCTCTCTCTCCTAAAAATACTACATTTCCATAGTTATCAGCAGCTATTTGAGCCTCTATATGTTTAGGTGCCTCTATGTACTTTTCTATATATACATTTCCGTCTCCAAAAGCTGCTTCTGCTTCTGAGCGGGCAGTGGTAAACGAACTCAGGAGTCTCACATCGCTATGACAGATTCGCATGCCTCTTCCTCCTCCCCCGGCTGCCGCTTTAATAATAAGGGGATAGCCTATTTTGTTGGCTGTATTTAATGCCTCTTCTTTTGAGGCGACATTTCCTTTACTGCCAGGAATTATGGGAATATGATGCTTGGCCATAAAGCGACGCGCTTCAGTTTTATTCCCCATAGTCTTAATGTTCTCAATTTTAGGGCCGATGAATTTGATGCCGCAGGACTCGCAGATTTCCGCAAAATGATAGTTCTCAGCTAAAAATCCGTAACCAGGATGAATAGCATCAGAATCCGTTATTTCCGCGGCACTTATAATTGCAGAGATATTGAGATAGCTCTCCTGGGGATTAGCCTTTCCGATACATACTGCTTCGTCTGCAAATTGAGTATGGAGAGAGTTTCTGTCAGCCTCTGAGTAGACAGCCACTGTTTTTATGCCTAATTCTTTTGCCGCTCGGATAATACGTAGAGCTATTTCTCCCCGGTTGGCGATTAAAATTCGGTTAAACATATCAGGCTGGCTCAACTAAAAATAAGACTTGACCATATTCAACGGGTTCGGCGTTTTCCACTAGTATTTCTTTTATTTTTCCTTTTACATCTGATTTTATTTCATTCATTAACTTCATTGCTTCTATAATGCAGAGGGTGTCGCCATTTTTAATGCTGTCCCCTACTTCTACAAAAGGAGCCGCATCAGGAGCAGGGGCTCGATAAAAAGTTCCTACCATAGGGGCTTTAATTTCTACCAGGTTGGAAGCGTGTTTCTTGATCTCTTTCTCGCTATGCGTAGGGGGTGAAGAGGGCGGTGTCAAACTAAGATTAGAATTATTTACGGAAGAACCTATATTTTTCTTTAGTTTTACTTTTATATCTTTATCTTCTATCTCTAGCTCTGATAAGTTGTTCTCTTCCATAAATTTAACAAATTCCCTTAATTTATTTATATCCATTATCAACCTCCTTCAGGCTCTTCCTAAATATTGACGGCGATAAGGATTAACTTTTATGATATCGCCGGTATTAATAAATAGAGGCACTTGTATAGTTGTGCCTGTCTCTAATTGGGCCGGTTTTGTTCCTGCTTTGGCTGAATCTCCTTTAAGACCCGGCTCAGTGTGGGTAACTTTTAACTCTATAGTGGAAGGCAGCTCTAAGCTAATAAGTTTTTGCTCAAAAAATAGACCTTGCACCTGCATATTTTCTTTTAACCAGTCAATTTCTTCTTGTATTTTATCTTTTTTTATAACAAAGTCTTCGTAAGACTGCATATCCATAAAGTGATAATCTTCGTTTTGCGAGTATAGATACTGTATATTTCTTCTTTCAATGAATGCTTCTTCTATCTTGTCAGAATTTCTCAAGGTCATTTCTTTTATAACCCCATTATTTAAATCTTTCAACTTAACGCGGCAGAAAGCTCCCCCTCTTCCTAATTTAGCGTGTTCGGCCGCCAAAACTAAGAATAAGTCTTTATTTAAAATTATGGCCATATTAGGTTTGAGGCTGCCAATTGATATACTCATGCTATAACCTCTGCCTTGTGGGGCTTTACTAAAATCATATTTTCTTCTCTTACGCCAAATCTCTCCTTCAGATATATCCCGGGCTCAATAGTAATAACCATATTTTCTTTTAAAATACTTGAGTTGCGGGAATTGACTATAGGTGTCTCATGGACGTCTAATCCTACGCCGTGTCCTAGACTATGAAGAAAGTATTTACCGTATCCCTTTTTATCTATGTAGGAGCGTGCAATTTTGTCTACTTCTGATATTTTAACCCCTGCTTTTATCTTATTGATTGCCAAATCCTTTGCTTTCTTCATTATATCAAAAATGCGCTTCACATAAAAAGGCATTTTACTTAAAACAAAAATCCTTGTCAAGTCAGAGCAATATCCGTGATATTTTGCTCCTAAGTCGATTAAAATGACATCTTTCAGGCTTATCTTCCTCTCGCCAGGTCTATGATGCGGGAAGGAAGTATTCTTGCCGCTGGCCACAATAGGAGAAAATGCCAGGTCTAAATCGGCTTTGGTTTTTAGAAAATGTTCTATTTCTACATCGATATATTTTTCGCTGAGGCCGGGATAAATAATTGACTCTGCATATAAGAAAGCTTGCCGGGCTATCTTTGCCGCTTCTTTTATTAGCTTAATCTCCCTTTCTTCTTTTATGGCTCTTATATTTTCTACTATATTCTGAGTAGAAATTAATTCTATATCCATAGTTGCTGCGTAAGATTTTAGCTGTTCATATTCCTTTAGATTTATATCTTTCACCTCAAGGCCGATCTTCCTTATCTTACTTTTTTTTACTTCTCTTAGAATCAATTCCAGCCATTTTCCTTTCAGCATCTTGATTTTGAATAAAGAGGACAATTTTTTTCTTGCTTCCTGATAATAGCGGAAATCTGTAAAAAGAATGCTTTCCTGATGAGTAAAAAGAAGATATCCTTCTAGATTGTTTATTTGAGTAAGATAATAGATGTTGGAGGGGCTTTTAATAAGAAGAGCATCTAAAGAAGGATACTCTCTCTTGATAAGCTTCTTTAGTTTATTTATCCTTTTTTGCATGGAGATAAAATTTGGCAGCTTCTAAAGCAAGTATATAACTGCGGGGGCCAAAACCAGCAATTACACCAATGGCTATATCTGATATTAAAGACTTTTTGCGGAAACTTTCGCGTGAATAAATGTTACTTAGATGAACCTCAATTGTCGGTATTGATACTCCTAAGATGGCATCTCTTATGGCAATGCTGGTATGAGTATAGGCAGCAGGATTGATGATGAGGATGTCCCATTTCTTACCGGAAGTTATTTTATTGACAATCTCCCCTTCTGAGTTTGACTGAAATAAATCCACATTTAGGTTATATTTTTTAGCCTCTTTCCTTATAGCTTTCTCTAATTCTTTAAGGCTCATTTTGCCATAGATGTTAACTTCTCTTTTACCGAGGAGATGAAGATTAGGCCCGTTGATTATAAGTACTTTATTCTTTTTCATATTCTGCCTCTTCTTCTAACATTATAGGTATACCTTCTTTGATAGGATAAAGCCTGCCGCAGCCCGTACACTTTATCTTTTCTTCGCCTTTCTTATTTACTAATATCACATCAGATTTACATACGGGGCAAGCTAAAATGCTCAATAATTCTTTGTCTATCATTTTATTATTTTCTCCTCCTTTTTATTTTTTGTTTCTACATAATTCATTCTCAAATTAAATAAAGATTCTTCCAAAAAATGGGATTCTTCACTGGTCAAATTGCCCTTGGTTTTTTCTTCCAGAACGCCCAATGTATCTATGAGAAAACGAGCCTGTTCCAGGTCTGCTTCTATTTTTTTGGTAACCGGATTTTCCAGCTTACCCATTGAGATCATGGCTTGCATTGCCAGGCTTGACACTAAAAGATTAAAGCTTGCCTGGTGATAAGTTTTATTTGCTTCTTTCGCTGCCTGTTTTTCCTTTTCTACTTGAGATTTCCATTTCTCGTCTACATTTTTCTTTATTTCTTCTGGCATATTTTCCTCCCTCTTTAGTTATATATTATAACACTACTATATCCTACTACAGAAGTTTTATCTTGAGTTACATCCGCGCTGGTAGAATAGTCAATTAGTTCTGCTTTTGCTTCTGGATAAAGGATGTTTATCAGCTTAAGCATAATGGTTATAGGATAAACACCGCAAATGGTTATATTATATTTCTCTACGTAAGTAAAGAAATCTTCCGCATTAAGACTAAGAATTCTTTCTAACGCCCGTTGGTCTTTTTCTCTTGCCTCTTTCTCTGGTTCGTAATGAGTCATATCAGAGCTTGATATTATGAGCAAGTTGTCTTTCTCGTCCTTTAAGCACTCCCCTAAGCATTCCGCAATATTGATGAGTGTTGATAATTGTGCTCCGGCACATATTAAAGGAGCAATTTTAAAATTTTTCTGCAATTTTTTATAAAAGAAATAATTTAAGAGCGGCAATTCTACTTCTAAAGAGTGTTCTCTCAGATGTGCCTGTTCGTCTATGTCAATTAAAGGACACTTATTTGTTATATCCTGAATTAATTCTTTGTCAATGTCTACATTTTGAAATACAGATTCCCATAAATCTGCCTCGGTAAAACTGAATGGTTTTCCCCATCCCGTATGATTAGGCCCTAACATAAGGATTTTATCTTTAGGGTAAACTCTTTCTAAGGCTTTAATGGCGGTTTTAGCCGAATATATATATCCCGCATGAGGAAGAATTAGCCCTTTTGCCTCTTTCTTAGCTGCGGTTTTATCCAGATGGTTCTCGATGAATAATTCTATTTCTTTTTCGGAAGCGGGATAAAAAGTACCTTTTACAGCAGCTTTTCTTCTCATAGCATTTAACTATAACATCACCAAAGGCTTATGTCAATTACTTTTAAAGTATACTGTCAGGCTGAAAGTAAGAGTCTTGAACTTCTTCAGGCCGGGAGGAAATTTAGGGAAAGGCAGCGATTCTTTGATGCTTTTTACAGTTATATCCTGCAGATAGCTGTTACTGTCAGAACGGCTTTTGTCCAAATATAAATTCACTAAATTGCCGTTGTTGTCTAAAGTAAAGCTTACAAAAACTTTCCCTCTGCTGGATACTTCATAGTAATTGTAGGCATGTTTTCGTATCTCTTCCCTTATCGTCTCGTAATAACTCATATAAGCAGGGGATTTGTTTACAATATTAGCAGGCTGGATAAACATTATCTTTTCCTGGTTAAAAGTAATTTTGTCTAAAGAAGGCTTCTTAAAAAGAGGCTTATTTAGTGCGTCTGGCTCTTTCTTCCGGGATAAAGACGGTATATATTTGGGAGGAGGAAGCTTTTGAGAAAGAGGGTTATCCAGGGTATATTTCTTGAATATTTTAGAAGATGGCTTAAGAATTTGGTGCGGAGCTTTTATATTTTGTACTTTGACAAATGTGATTTGAGGCGTTTTTGATATGGAGGGAGGCTTAAAAGAAAAACGCGGCAAAGAGCTAAGTAACAATATATGAAATCCCACCGACAGAGTAACTGCCCAGAAAAAGCCGCTTCTCATTTTTTAATCGTTTGATATCTGTTCCTTAAATCTTTAGCCAGTGATACCATATTGTCGAGGGAATCAGATACTTCCGGCCAGTTGCGCGTTTTAAGGCCGCAGTCAGGATTGATCCAGAAATTTTCTTTAGGAAGCTTCTCCAGCGCTCTTTCTACTACCTTTTGCATTTCTTCTTTAGAAGGCACTGCCGGCGAATGGATATCCCATACTCCCAGTCCTATTTGCTTTTTGAATTCTATTCTTTCAAAATCCTTTATTATATCTCCCCTGCTGCGGGCGGTTTCAATAGTTATAACGTCAAAATCCAGCTTGTTTATTTCTTCTATAATCTCGCCGAACTCTGAATAGCACATATGAGTGTGAATTTGAGTCTGAGGCCTGACTTGCGAAGAAGCCAGATTGAAGGATTTAACTGCCCAGTCAAAATATTCTCTCCATTTTTTCTTTTTTAAAGGCGCCTTCTCTCTGAATGCCGGTTCGTCTATCTGGACTATTTTAATGTCATTTCTCTCATAAGCGGCTATTTCTTCCTGTAGGGCCAGGCTTAGCTGAAAAGCCACTTCTTTTATGGGGATATCTTCTCTTACAAAGCTCCAGGCAATTATAGTCACGGGGCCGGTGAGCATGCCTTTTACCGGTTTTTTGGTAAGAGACTGGGCATAAGATATTTCTTCTATAGTCATATCCGAAGGGCGGCTTATATCGGAATAAATTATAGGCGGGCGGTAACAGCGTGTGCCGTAAGAAATTATCCAGCCGGAATCTGTAGTAGCGATGCCTTCGAGTTTCTGGGCAAAGAATTCTACCATATCTGTCCGTTCAAATTCGCCGTGGACTAAAACATCTAACCCCTTCTCTTCCTGATAGCGTACCAGAGACTTTATTTTTTCCCTTATAAAAGATTTATATTCTGCAATACCTATCTCTCCTTTTCTAAAGAGGTGGCGTTTTTTTCTTACTTCACTGTCTTGAGGAAAACTTCCGATGGTAGTGGTGGGAAAAAGCGGCAGATCCAGCTCCTCTTTTTGGATTTTTTGCCTTTCCTCTAAAGAATGTGACTTAATAAAAGCGTCTTCTTTCAGCTCCTTTATTTTTAGCCGGAGAGAAGAGTTTTCTTTAGGAGAGAAAATAATTTCTTCCTGAGCCTCTTTTCCGGCAATATTTCTTATTTCTCCCAGGCGCTCTTTGGCAAAAGCCAGAGCTGATTTTAGCTCTGGTGGTAGAGATGTTTCGTTTTCTATGCTAAAGGGGAGATGATACAGAGGAGCAGCGTTCGAGACCACAATATTTTTTGTATGCTGAGCCAGCCGCTCTAAAATTTTACTAATTTTTTGGTAATTAGTCCTCCAGACATTCCTTCCTGTTACTACTCCCGCAATTAAGGTTTTTTCCTGGGGAAACCCTCTCTCCTCTATTATTCTAAGATTTTCAGCATTGCTTACAAAATCAAGCCCTATACCTTCCAGGGGCAAGTTGTATAATTCCTCAAGCAATTCTACGCTGTCATAGTAAGTAAAAAGCCGCACTTTCCCTTTAGCCGCAATTTTTCTATACGCCCGCATAAGGCTTTGGATTTCTTCCTGGCTCAAATCAAGAACCAGTGCCGGTTCATCTATATGTAAATGTTTATAGGAAGCAGCAATCTCGGTATATAAATCTGCCAGTTTCTCCAATATCTCAAAGAAGTTGTCTTTAGCTTCTCCTTTGGAAAGTTTTAGGAAGGTAAAGGGGCCGATTAAATAGAGTATATCGCTTTTGTGAGTTAGTTTATAGCGGTTTAGCCACTCAAGATTAAGAGAAGGTTCAAAGCCTTTCCTGATAAAAGGTACCAGGTAGTGGTAATTGGTATTGAACCACTTGGTAAGTTCCAGCGCTTCTTTGCCGCGGCAGAGATTGAAGTAATCAGCCAGGTTATTTACTTTATACACTCCCAGCATAATAGCTGTGTCCAGCATATTATCATAAAGAGTAAATTCTCCCTCAGGAAACATATCTACATATTTGCGGTAGTTTTCAGCTATACTGTCTTTAAGGCGGGACATTTCCTGAAGGAATTCGAGCTCTTTTATCTTTCCTTTCCAGAAATTTTCCGTAGCCTTTTTGAATTCCCTGTTTTTTCCCAGACGGGGAAATCCGTAAGCGTAACTTTTAAACATCTCTTCCTTTCTTCTTAGGGTAGAGAATAAAATCGCCGAATTACCGCAGTATTATACCTTTTTCTGTATATTTTTCCAATATTTTTTGTAGAAATCTGAATTCGGCTTCGCTATAAGGTGTGTATGTCCGGGCATGCTTTCGCAGGGTATTATATGGCATAAATGTCTGCAGGCAAAACCTTCTAACCGGTTTCAGAACGTTTAGATTATACTCAATGTCCTGCGGAGCTATTAACTCTTTTATAGCCGTAGTTCTGAATTCGTAATCAAGTCCCGAATCTCTAATTGCCAAAGCGGCCTCTTTGATTAAATTCACATCCAATTTAACTCCGGCTGCCTTCTGATATTGGCGGAGTGATAATTTCGCCTTTAAGTCAAGCGCTATATAGTCAACAAGCCCTCTCTTGATTATATTTTTTAACTTTGCAGGGAAGGTTCCGTTGGTATCAAGCTTAATATCAAACTGTAGTTCCTTAAGCTGGACAAGGAAAGATTCCAGGTTCTTTTGCAGCAACGGCTCTCCGCCGGTTATAACAACTGCTCTGACAAACCGCTTTCTCGATTTTAGTATGTTCAGTATATCTTCCGGTTTTATAAAAGATACTTCTCCTGTTACCAGCTGCGGGTTGTGGCAGAAAGGGCAGCGTAGATTGCATCCGTAAGTAAATATAACCGAACTTATCTTATTGTCGTAGTCTATAAGAGAAAGCTTCTCCAGATGCGCTATACGCATATATGTTAAGCACTCACTGCGGAGCTTTCTTGCGGTAATTTAAAAGTGCGGCGGTCGTTAAACTCCTGTTTTTTGCCGTCGTTCCATTGTTCCAGAGGACGCAGGTATCCTACTATACGGGAGTAAACTTCTGTTTTATGGCCGCAGGCAGGGCATATATCTACCTTGCCTTTAATATATCCGCATTGGGGACATATGGAAAATGTGGGTGTGATGGATATATATGGCAATTTAAAATTGGCAAAGATTGTTTTTATTAATTTGGGAATTGTTCCGGACTGCGGGGCTTTTTCTCCCAGAAATATATGCAGGACCGTACCGCCGGTATATTTTGTCTGCAGGCTGTCCTGAAGGACAAGAGCTTCAAATACGTCTTTGGTTGCGTTAACCGGCAGCTGGGTCGAGTTGGTATAATAGACTTTGCCGCCGCTTCCTTGAGTGATGATATCGGGATATCTCTTTTTGTCAATAAGCGCGAGGCGGTAACTTGCCCCTTCTGCCGGCGTTGCTTCTAAATTATAATAGTTGCCGGTTTCCTCCTGGTAACTTATTAATTTGTCACGCATAAAGTCAAGTATTTCTTCGGCTAAACTTTTGCCTTCTCTACTTGATATGTCTTTCTGGAGGAAATTTACCACCGCTTCATTTCCTCCCACCACACCAATGGTAGAGAAATGATTTTTCCAGTACTGCCCGAATCTTTTATAGATACTGCGTAAGTAAAACTGTGCATAAGGGAAAAGCCCTTTTTGTGTAAGATTCTCAATTGTTTTCCGTTTTATTTCGAGCGAGTCTTTTGCTTTATCCATTATATATTCCAGGCGGGTGAACAAATCCTGTTTTGACTTACTTAAATAGCCGATTCTCGCAAGATTTATGGTTACTACTCCGATTGAGCCGGTAAGCGGGTTTGCCCCGAACAGGCCGCCGCCCTTGTTTTTCAACTCTCTTGTGTCAAGTCTTAGACGACAGCACATAGAGCGGGTATCTTCGGGTTTCAAATCGGAATTAATAAAGTTGGCAAAGTAGGGAAGCCCGTATTTTGATGTCGCCTCCCATAAATATTTATATTGCGGATTATCCCAGTCAAAGTCTTTGAGAATGTTGATAGTCGGTATAGGAAAAGTAAATGGTCTCCCTTTTGCATCTCCTTCTGTAGCCACTTCAAAAAAGGCCTTATTAAACATATCAACTTCTTTCTGAAATTGGCCGTAAGTGTTAGGTGTAAGTTTTCCTCCGTATATTACCGCTTCTTCTTTTAGATGAGGCGGTATTCTTAAATTCAGCGTTATATTGGTATAGGGAGTTTGGAATCCTACGCGGGTAGGGACATTTATATTGAAAAAAAACTCCTGCATCGCTTGTTTGACCTGTCCGTAATTGAGATTGTCAAAACGGATAAATGGCGCAAGGTAAGTGTCAAAATCAGAGAACGCCTGTGCTCCGGCGGCTTCGCCTTGAAGAGTATAGAAAAAATTTACGGCTTGCCCCAGGATAGTGCGGAAATGTTTCGCGGGGGCACTTTCTACTTTACCTTCGGCGCCTTTAAACCCGCTTAACAACAAATCTTTTATATCCCAGCCCACGCAATATGCGCCTAAGAAATCTAAATCATGAATATGCATATCTCCTTCGGTGTGCAGATTTGCGATATCGGGAGTATAAATCCTGCCCAGCCAGTATTGGCTTACCACTTTTTTAGATATGTAGTTATTAAGGCCCTGCACAGAAAAGCTCATGTTGGAGTTCTCTTTTACTGCCCAGTCGTCTTTATTGATGTATTTATCTATGGTTATCACCGGGTCAAATAGGTCTTTTACGCGGCGAATTTGTTTATGCTGATCCCGGTATAGTATGTAAGCTTTAGCCGTTTTTTTGTAAATAGAAGAAAGCAGTGTTTCTTCTACGATATCCTGAATTTCCTCTACTGTCGGAATATTCTTGAGTGTTGTGTAAGCAAGGCTGAGGGCTTTCAATGTGAGCTTCTTTGCTTCCTTTGCACTGAATTCTCCTGTTGCCTTGCCGGCTTTCTCTATGGCTCTTTCTATTTTCCTGCTGTCAAATGCTACTATTTGCCCGTTTCTTTTAATTATTTGAGAAAAACTGCCAGACATACCTCCTCTCCTTTCCTTACCATCTTATCTTTATCCCGCTATATATTGATACATGCGGAGTTTGATAACCGCGAACTTCTTCATAGGCTTCGTCAAATATGTTTTCTATTCTTAAAAATACCTCTTTTTTGTTGTCCAGGGTATAGTTAAAAGCAAGATTAGCCAGGAGATAAGGTTTCAGGGTAAAAGAGCCGCTGTCCCGGCGGTTGCCAACATAACTCATATCGAAAAATACCTTTAATTTTTTGCTTTGCGATTCTATGCTTAGAGTAATCTTATTATTCGGCCTTCGCAGCAGCCACGTATTGTCCACGGCGTTTTTTGCTTCCATATAAGTATAAGAGAGCCTGGCACTGGTGTGCGGGGAGACGAAAAAGCGGATAAAGCTCTCTACTCCTTCTATATGGGCTTTGCCTACATTTTTATACTTCCCGCTCCAGCCTCCCGTTGATACCCAGTCTATCATATTTTTTATGTAGGTATGGAAATAAGTAGAGCCGTAGGTGACTTTTTTGCCTGCTTCCTGCTCAAATCCCGCTTCCCAGCTCTGAGATTCTTCAGGATTCAGGGAAGGATTACCCGAATAGACATCATAAAGCTGGTATAAAGAAGGTGCTTTAAAACCTTCGCCCAAAGAAGCTTTAATTTTTGTTTTTGTTTTCTCAAAGAAATAGCTTGTCGATAAAGAATAGGTGTTATGCTGGCCGAATTTAGAGTGCTTTTCTACCCGGAAAGTGCCGCTAAAAAGCAAGTTTTTCAGCGGCCTAAAGATATTTTCCATAAACAGCCCCCGGCTTATAGCAGTATGTTTCGGTACATACGAAGGGGCCCAGAACCCCTCTCCCCTTTCTTTTAGGTAATTTATGCCGCTGACTATTTTCCATATTTTATTTACGGCATATTCCCCTTCTAATTTGGCTTGTTTTGTCCCGCCGGAGTACCAATAATCGGTAAAATTGTCCTCCCATCCTTTGCGGTATATCTTTGTGTAGCCTAAGACTATATTGTATTTGAGCCTGTTTATTTGGTGGGATAATTTTGCCTCTGTGCTTCCTTCGTAATAATGGGTGTAATTGTCGTCATCGTCTTCAACTTGAAAGGATAAACGGTCATATTCATAACGGTTGTGCAGGTAATGAGTGATTAAGCTGGCATTTAAGGTGGGGGAGAAGTCGTAATCGAGTCTGAGAGAAGAAGAAAAGTTGTGCCAGGGGTCCTTCTCGGAATTGCCATTTTTCTCTTTAGCGGCAGAGAAGCTTTTAGAGTCTGCCTGTGTTAAAGCCAGGGAATAGAAAAAGTTTTTTATCTGCCCCTCGGAATATATGCTTTCTCTGCGGGTATTATAACTGCCGCCGGAGATTTCCGTCTCTATATGCGGCTTGCCTGCGCCTTTTTTGGTAAAACTGCGTATTGTCCCGCCGATTGACCCCGAGCCGTAAAGAGAACTGAAAGGCCCCTTGGCAACCTCTATTTTTTTTATGTTGTCCAAGGGCAGATACTGCCAGCCGTAATAATAAGCAGAAGGTGCAATGGGGTCGTAAATCAGCAGGTCGTCTCTGATGTATTGAGTATGGTGGGAGTTTGCCCCGCGTATAAATACAGCGGCAGTGCCGCCGTAATTGCCGCTCAAGGCGCTGCATATACTGCTGTCTTTTTCCAGAACCTTTCGGAATGAAGTAATTCCCTGCTGGCGGCTTTCTGCGCCGTCAAATATGCTTGTAGTATATCCGGCATCAGCTTCTTCTACTTCTGATTCGTAAGGGGTAACTACTATTTTCCCCAAATCTACTTTCTTATCTGAGGCATAACTTAGAGAAGCGGCTATAATAAACCCTGCGGCCAAAAAAATTAGCTTTTTGCCCATATTCTCTCTCCTCTCTAAAGCCGTAAAAATAAAAAAACCCCGAACGTAACTACTTTAAAAAAGCACTACATTCGGGGTTGCACCCGTGTTTACTTAGCCCCTAAAACAAAAAATCTTGAGTTATTTCCGCGCTAACTCAAAACTTTTTTCTTACCTTCAGGCAGGTCTTCTGGCTTTCCCGCGCCTTAAACTAACCTTCCCGTTAAAAACAGTGGTTTTTTTCGCACTAAACGTGCGTAAGTTTAAGGCACTTACCTTGGTTTACCAAGGGCGGGATTACAGCTGCGGGACAGCTGCCGATTTTCACGGCATTCCCTTTTAAGCCTCAGTGGCACCTAAAGGCTAACTTTTTATAAAAAGAACAGTTCTTAATTGAGTTTCCTTTACTCTTTTATCAAGAAACTCATAAATGCCAAAAATAACTAAAGAGAAAATTAAATTAGCCGCCAGGCTGATCCTAAAAAACGGGATTCCCATTAGATAACTTTGCCCCAGGCCGGCTAAAGTGCGGGGATAAAACCCCACAGCCCATACGCCGAAATTAGTTATAAGGAAAAACAGCACCGCCGCAAGCAAAGAATAAGCAGTGACATTAACGATATTTCTTTTCTTTTGTAATCTCTGCCCCAGGATGGCAATAATAATGATTGAGGCCCAGCAGAAGAGGGATACTTTATGAAACCCCAGGAACACATCGCTAAGGGCATATATGGCTAAAGGAACAATCCAGGAATATCTTCTGCTTAAATAAGCACCCGAAAACAGTGCTATGGCTGCCACAGGCGAGAAATTAGCGGTATGGGGAATAAGCCTGGCTGCAATTCCTGCTAAAATAATAAAAATTGCTAACATACCTTAAAGATAACAAAAAGTTGTTTTTTGTCAAGAGCGTTTTTTGCCGGCAGAATAAAGTCCCGGAAATTATTCTGATTTATTAGTTTAACGCTGGCGGCAGGGTAAGCGCGGGAGAATTTTTGGGGGATTTTTATTTCAAACTTTTCTATTTCATTTCCGGCATATATACTGCCTGCCTTATCCTTAGCTCACCAATCTAAACTAATAAAAACTAATCCTGCCAATCTTTCAAATCAAAAAGCAGAACGTTGTCAGGAAATCTTTCTTTATTTTTAAATGATTTGGCAATTACACAATAATAACTTATCCAATTCTTACCAAAGTGAGGCAAAAAACAAAGTTTGTCTTTAAGCCCGGCTAACACCTTGCCTGTTTCAACATTGTCTTTCCATTTGCATTCAATAAGCATTACTTTTTTTTCTGAACTATTTAAAGCCAAAAGGTCGATTTTATAACTTTGGGCCCGGTTCGAAAACCGAAATACCCCCCATTGTTTTCCTATTTTCTCAGGAATAAAAGGAAGACGACTTAAATTCTCCCATAAAAATTGACGGCATATATCTTCCCATACATACCGGCCTAAATAGTTGTCATAATCTTTTCTAATCTTGTTCAAGATAATCTTTTTTTGTCCTTCCTCTAAAAAAGACTTATTGGGCAGAATATACCTAAAGTAGAATCTGAAAAAATTATCCCGGATATAATAACGGCTTTTTTTTGAACGCATACTATCGAGAACCGGGATTCTTTTTTCTATAAAATGCAAAGACTCTAAATTTTCTAAATAAATAAAGAGTTTGCTTTTATCGATACCTGCGGCGTTCATAATTTCACTAAACTTGGTATTCCCTAAAGCGATACTTTTTAAGATATTTTTGTAAACTTTAGGCTCCCGCAATTCCTGTTTTAACAAAAAGTCAATTTCTTCATATAAAAAAGTCCCTTTAGAGAGTAAATTATCTTCAATATTCTTCCAAAAACTAACCTTGGGGGCAAACTTTACAAGATAAGCAGGAATTGACCCTATTGCTCCATAGACGGCGGCTCTTTCTGAAATTTTATAATTAGGGAAAAAACCAGCCAAGTCTCTAAATTTTAGAGGGTTTAACTTCCATTGCCCGGTTCTTCTTCCATACAAAGGTGATTTATAATTTAAAGTATACGATTCCATCATACTCACAGAAGAACCAGACAAAACCAAAAAAATATTTGATTTTTTAAGGTAAAGGTCCCATCCCTTCTGAAAAATTGACGGAAGAGACTTATTTTGAGAAACCAGGTAAGGAAATTCGTCAATAATTAAAATCAGCCGCTCTTTTTTACGGCTTAAATATTTAAAAAGATTCTCCCAATTTCTCTCATAAGACAAAATATCATCCTTATAAAAATCATAAATCTTGCTAAACAATCCCTCTAAATTATCTCTCTCACTGGTTTCAGAGGCCAGAAAGTAAATATGAGGTTTATCTTTGGAAAACCGCAAAGCAAGTTCAGTCTTGCCGACCCTTCTTCTGCCATAAAGGATTACAAGCTGAGGGTTTTTACAGAAATACCTTTCCTGCAAAAACTGAATTTCTTCTTTTCTGTTCACAAACTTCATAATTGTGATTATTATAATCGTAGAATAACTTTTGTCAACTATTTATTCACCTCTGCTTATCTTTCACAAGCGCTTAAATTATCTCCCGTCCCACCAGCCTAAACTAGTATTCAACAAGCTCCCTTCCCTTTTATTGCCACAGAAGGCAGTATATGGAATGGATAGGAAAGAATGTCTTTATATAGATAATCAAAAGAAATCTGCTTTAATAAAATTAGTCATTTGTTTCTATGATTTCAGGATACATTCCGTATAAGATGAGGTATTCTAATATACGCTTTATTTCCTGCTGGCTGTCCGCAGAAAGCAGCTCTTTCAAAGAAAAAGGGTATAATAGAAACTCAGACTTTCTTCCTGTAAGAGGCTCTTTAATTCTGCCTGAGGGGTCGAAGGAAGAAAACCCGCTGGCAATAATTTGTATTTGAGGGAAATTGTCAACCGGAAGTTTTATAGTTATGCCTATCTCTGTTATTCTTTGAGCTTCGTCTTAAAGAGATTATTTTCAATGGCAGTTTGTATTTCTTTTTTTATTAACCGCATATCTTACATTTTAGGGAATAAATTCACCAAAATTATATGATGTTTGGGGATTTTAGAGTCAAGCTTTTTGTTTTCTTGCCGCAAAGGTAAACGGGAAAAAGTATTTCCGCCAAAGTTCATCGGAAGATTTATATATATTATCGCCGAAGAAATAATCTGCCAATACTTCACGCAGGCGGCAAAGCTCCCGCAGGCGCTTACGGTTTTTGATATCGGCAATAGTAAAATCCAGAAGTTCCAGGGCCCGGAAAAAAGCCTGCCGGCTGTTCTGTCTGTTTTTGCTTTTCCACTTTATGGCTCTTTCTACCTCACTGCCGATGTGGGACATTTGTTCTAAAAAGCTGAGGCTTTGCCATTTAGCGCCGGCAAGGCCGGGATGGTAAAAATGCGGAATTGGCCTATCCATTTTTTACCAGCTTATTAACTATTTCTTTAATCTTTTCTCTTATGGAGGGAGAATCTATACCGCGGGAAAGATTTCCCCAGGAAGGTTTTAAATTTATCATTGAGTCAAACTCTATAAAGTTTTCTTTGGCTTCCTTAGGATATAAATTTATACCCCACAAATTTTCCTGCTTTGAGCCTTTCTTAATAAGCGCCTCTTCTTCATCAGAGTGCAGCTCTGCATCTACTGCCATAATTTCTTTTTCTACGTCTACCACGGCTTTTACTAAATTATTGAGAATACTCGCTATTTCTTTTAATTCTTCAATTGATATAGGATTATCTTTAGTTATTATTTTCATAGTGCAACATTTAAGGACGTACCTATTTGGTTGCAGTTGACTTAGAGACTCTATAGATAGTAGTTCTGTGTACACCTAATATTTTTGCAATTTCTCTTTGACTCATTCCTCTACTTTTTAGTTGGTCTATCATATAAGACAGGGCTTCTTTATCTTGAGGTTTCTTGAAAACTTTTGTAGCTTTCAGCATCTTTATTTTTTCGTCTATTTGCTCGAGCTCAAAAGTATTTTTTATTTTTTTATTTTGTGCAGAGGGTAAAAACTTTAACGCTTCCAGAGCGAATCTGAAAGGAGCTTTGTTGTTTTCTATAGCGTTTTCCATGCTCAATTTTGCTGAGTTTTCAAGGATATTTTTATATATATTCCTTGCTTCGTTTATCTGTGTGTGCAGCATTGTAAGTATATATTCAGAGTTAACAAAGTCAGATTTTTTATCTTTTAAGTACAAATTCAAGGAAGACCAGGGATAGTCTCCTAGTTTTATACACAAGCCTGCTTTAATAGGATTTAAGTGTATGTATACAGATAAAGTTATAAGATACCTTTCGTCATTGCAGAAAGAAGCGCGGTATCTTCCATAAAATACATGCCCTTTTCTTTTGTATTTGGCATTGAAATACATTGCGTAAGCGGTAAATATCTTTTTCATCGCTTGAGGTAAGTTCTCTTCTTCTAACTTTAACAACAAATGAAGATGGTTAGGCAGAAGGGCAAAGGAAAAAAGCTCTAGCCTGGATTCTTTGCAGGTCTTTTTCAGAATATGCAAGAAATAGAGATAATCGGCACTTTCACAAAAAACGATTTCCTTTCCGGGTGCCCGCTGAATAATGTGATATATACCTCCTTTGACTATTTTCTTGTAACGCGGCATCCATAAAGAATCTGTCTCTTTATCCTTTTTTGTTTCTCGAGGCATTCTAACTACCTCCTGCCAAAATTAATTTACTTCTTTCGCCTTACACTTACCTATTTATTATTTTACACGTTTTTATTTCAAATGCAACATTTAAGGACAGTCCTATTTGGTTGCACCTGCAACATATAAGGACGTACCTATTTGGTTGCAGTTAGGTTATATTTGGCAGGGTTTGATTGCAGTCAGGTTATTTTTAGCAGCTTTTTTACTGCTTCAAATACCTCTTCTGCGCTTATTTCTCTCAGACAGCGCAAGTTATAGGGGCAGGGCGGCAGGCGGAAATTCTGATAACAAGGCCGGCAAGGGACATCTTTAGTAATTACTATGTGTTTTTGAGAATCTGGAGGGTAAGGGCTATAAACTTTCTCGCTGGTTGGGCCGAATAAAACGACTATTTTTCTTTCCAAAGAGTTGGCAATCCGCATAAGGCCGTTGTCGTTTGATATAAATAAACTGCAAAGAGAAATAGTTGCCGCTACTTTTTCCAGCGGCATATAAGGAAATATAACCACAGAAGGAGGAAACCCCTCCGAAAGACCTCTTTCCTTAGGACCCAAAACAACTCCTATTTTATAATCTGGTATTTGCTTCTCTATGACGCAGCAAAGTTCAATAAACTTTTCTTTGGGCCAGAGCTTTCTGTAAGCCTCTTTGCCAAAACTCTCTCCTCCTCCGGGAGCCAGGCAGATAAATCTACCGTTTTTTATGCCGCATGAATCTAAAAAGCGGGAGGTCCATACAGCGTCTTTCTCTGGAATATTAATCTCCATGGGGAAAACGGCAGGTTTTATATTGGCAAAACGCAGAAGCTCAAGATGGTACTCTATAATGTGTTTTTCTCTGTATCCTTCCAGAGGAATTTTGTAATTCAGGAACTTTCCTCTTTTTTTATAGTCGTAGCCTATCCTCTTTTTAATGCCGGCAAGCCACAAAAAAGCGCCGAATTTTGTATTGAGCGACAGGTCAATTGCTGCATCAAATCTTTTCTCCCTGATTTCTCCTATAAGCTTTCTGTGGGCCCTAAGCCATAGAAGTAAAGAACGGCGGCGTATATCCTCCATTTCGTCCCGTTCGTATACAAACACCCAGTCAATAAAAGGAATATCTTTTATTAAGGGATAAACCCTTCTATTGCACAAAAACCCTATTTTTGCCTCAGGCAAAGATGTTTTTATGGCCTTAAGCAAAGGAGTGGTAAACAGTACATCTCCTATACCAAAGGGATTGACTATTAGGATATTCTTCATTTTTTATGAGATACTAGAAACATTTGGGCAGTTAAATACAAAATGCAGGAATTCTTACTGCTTTTTCTCTTTTGACTTTGTTGTCAAACCCCTCGTAATAACAAAACCATAGTCTATAATCAGGATAAATACTAGAAAAATCTTTTGTAGATATATTAACTTTGCATTTGTCGATCCTATTTTTTACTTCTATTGCCATTTTGTTCTCTTCTATTATGAAATCAATTTCCTGTTTGGTTTTGGTGCGCCAGTAAGATACCTTTATATTTTTCTTTTTTATAGCACTAAAAACAGCATTTTCCAACAAAAAAGAAGAATCAGTACGACTGTTTAGAGGTCTGAAGTCACCGGATATATAATTACGC
>JAGGSQ010000064.1 GCA_021159015.1 Candidatus Omnitrophota bacterium
GCTCCTCTCGCTCTTTTGTCTCCTGAACCACTTTATAACCTCCTCTATAATCTCATCTAATTCCTTTTCTCCATGAGAATCCTCAATAACCTCTTTAATTTTATTAAGAATTAATTCTCTTAAGTCCGTATCTAAGGTAAGTTCAAATCTACGCCCTGTCTTTTTCATATATTCTAACAATTCTCTCTCAAATGGAGTCAATCTCTTTTCATCTATATTATTTATATTATTGCTCCTCTCCCCCTTCTTCCTCCACCAGGAGAAGATTCCCGAACTGGCAGATTTGTTATCCGGGCGGGATATACCAGAAGATACAGAAATTCCGCTTAAGGTTTCCTGTGTTTTATTAGGATAAACCCCTTGCGGCTTCTTAATTCTTACTAAACTGCTGCCTGCGCTTAGTAATCTAAATAAGGCCCCTGATAACGCTCTTACTGCTCTTCTTACTTCTAGAGGCTGTGTTAACTTACTGCTTGATACTGCACTTCCTGCGCTGGCAAAACTTTCGTCTCTGCTTAAAACTTTCTTCTTGTCAAAGCTGCTGCTTACTCTCTGCTGTATTGCTCTTATTACTCTGGGTGTATTTTCTAAAACTTTTCTTATGCCTTCTATTATTACTCCTTTGACCCCATAGCGCTTGAAGGCCATAGCGCCAGAGGCCACAGTTGTAGGCCCGGCATTTACGCCGGAAGAAGCAAACATTTCTTTCAAATGCTCTGTACTGGAAGAAGCAATTCCTGCCGCATCCTCCGGAGTTATAGGAGACGGTACTTCTTCTGCCATAGCCGGAGAGATAAGCACACTGCTTACGGCGCCCAGGAATCCGGGCAGCAATCCTCCTGCCGGCGAAGACGACGGCTGTGCCGGCAGAGCCGGAACCTGTTGAGACGGTAACTGTGGCAACTTCTGCCGCGGCAGACTACTACTCTGCGATAGCGGTATATTCTCCGGCAATCGTTGCTCAAACAAGGAAGATGAAGAAATGTCGCTTACTGCTATCTTTACTTTTCCTTCCGCCACTGCCAGAGAAGCAGTCTCCCTATCCTTTCTCTCAAAAACACTTAGCTGAGATATTCGCGGATATCTATTTCTAATATTGCCGGGACGCTCAAACTTTGTTTTAGCTATTATCCCTGGATCATAGTATATTCCTACCTTTATATTCTCTGCACTCGTTTTTTCCGACCATTCCAGCAATTCATTAAATACCGCCTGAGGAAGCAGAGGATTGTCCCGAGGCTGGCCCTGCCTTATATGCGCTAAAGCTACCAACCTCGAGTCATCCGGCATTTTGGCTTGTAAGCCAATGCCGGTGCAGGTTGCAAGGCCGGCTGTATATATACCTTTTTCTCCTATCTCCTGCCAGAGGTTATCAGGAATTATGCCGGCAAACAACTGTCCTTGTTTAATATGTTTAATATTAATATAGGAGCGTAAATCATTCACCTTTATTCTTTCTATCTCTACTGTACCCTTCTCCGGAGAGAAGGTAACCAAAATCCCTTGTTGGAATTGAGAGGATACATTACTTAAAGCTTCTCTTAGCTTATTTCTAACCTTCTCCAGATAATCCCTTTTCTTCCCCACCGCACTGCCGGCGAGTTCAGGAAAATAATCTGTTCTTCCTTTTTCTACCGATGAGCTGGCCAGCTCCTCCATCTGCTGTCTTAAAACAGGCATATCCTGGGATAAAGACACTTTATCGCTAAGGGTGGAGCTTGAAGTTGAAGGAACAATAGGTATAACAGGAAGTGTAGAAGGGGGTAATTCACCTAAAATATCGGGTTTGGAATTTCTTGCGGCAACAGGAAGCTCTATCCTCATTATGCCAACACCCTCTTTCGCTACAGTAAGCTCTGTAGCTAATACCATATTTTCTCTAATTTTTGCTCCTCTAGGAAGAAATCCCGCGTGTCCCTCACCTCTTTCTGCAGTCGAGATACCATGTGCGCCATGGATAAAAACCTCATAACCATTCTCTTCCGTTATGCCGGCCCTGTCTAAAACTTTCCTCGCTGCCTCATATCGCTGGCGTTCTAAATTTCCCGGTACGGTTGCTCCTGCCATTGCCAAGAAAGCATCCCTTATTGCCTCATACATGTATTCTTGGTCAAAAACCCCCTGCCCAACAACAAAAGGTTGGGAAACATCAGAACCCATACCCATCACACGGTCTGTGTAGCCTCCGTCAAGAGTGACAATATCTCCCTTTTCAATTTTTCTCGGCGAGACATAATCATATAGAGGCCTTCCGTCCCTGTCCCTCTTTAAGGTACGCCCATTGATTAAGACATCGTTTTCAATCGTCGGCTTTCCTGCACTATCTCTTTCAAATACTGTCAGCCGCCCGCCTAATTTTTCAGTCTCCTGCCGCAAGCGCCTATCGATTTCGAAACCATCTATTCCTAACCGTATACCTTTTGCAAAAACCTTTCTCATAATTTTCTGGCGCTTCATAGTATTCTCCCTTATCTTCTCTATTTCGTCGCTGGTACTCGTCTGAATTAATCCGTATCTTCTTACCATTTCGTTATCGCCATCCTCGACGATAAAATCTCTCTCTCCAATAACGTCAAACAAATTAATATCTGGCTTGGACCCGGGATGCACGGCCGCAAAATAAGCAGAGGGATAGATTCCTGTAAGAGACGGCATCTTAAGCTTCATATATTCCTTACCAATAGGAGTTGTCCCTTGATTCTTCATAAGAGTCTTGCGGATGTTGTTGCCGATAAATTTGTTCTTATTAGCAAAAGGAACAGCAGGAGCAAACCCTTTAACTATCTTAGAAGAAAGTCTCCGGGCAAGAAAGTCCCTTCCTGAACTCTCATAGAAATAGAGCCTTCTCATAACATCCAGATAAGCGTTAGCCTCATGAACAGGAGAACGTTTCTTGAACTTAGGATAACCCGAGGCAAAAGGATTAAGAGAGAATCGCTTGTGCCCTGTACTTAAAGGATTAATTCCGGTTAGGGTATGAACAAAAGATATCTCATCAGCAGTAATAGGCTCGCCTTTCCCTGCCCTCCCTATAATATCTAAAACGCTGAAGGTAAGCGCAAACCACTCCGTAGGATTATATCCCCATATAGAATCGCGCGACTCGCCCAGAGGAATGCCTAATTTCTCGCCAAATAAATGCCCCAGCTCATGGCGGACCTCAATACGGCCTACCGGCCGCAACTGCAAACCATACTTTCCGTCTTTACCCAACACACTTTCAAAACGATTCAGAGGCACCCATACTTCCCACCCTTTGCCGTCCGCTCTTCTATCCATAAGCTTTACCGTATCAATATCAGGCGGAGCCACTTTTACCGTTAGCCTATTTAAATCTACCAAGAATTCCGCCCGAGCCTCCTCAAAACTTCTGGTGATATAAGGTGCAATTTCCTGCCTTTTGCCTGCCCATTCGTATATTTCCCTTAATACCTCAATACCAATCTGGCGGGCAAAATCCTTAGCCCCCTCTAAACTACCTTGCAAGGAAGATAATTTACTCATCTCTATACCCCAGGGAAGAATCCCCTTAGCTACAAGCGGAAGGGCAATATTAAGCTTATCCAAGGCAGTTACAGTATCGATATTTTTATCATAACCTCTAATGCCAAATCTATCAAAAAGGGAAATAGGACTCTTAAAGTATTCCAAAAGGTTTTCTTCTTTTAATCCTAAAGAAGGATATTTATTAATAGTTGCTCTTAATGCGGCTAAATGCCCCGCAATATCAAGAGCAACTCTCAACATCCTTTCGTCTTTCCTCTTTAAAGCGTCGTCAACAACAATCTTTATGGACGTGTAATAATCTTTCTCGTGCGAAGAAAGTGTATTAGCTTTGAGTTTATCTTCAGCCTCATATCTTACCTTTACCGCCTCAACAACTTCCTTGTTGGAAAGGATTCCTCTTCTCTTTAACTCGTCATTTGCCTTAACATAGTAATTCCACTCTTTATAAGAGTTACTCTCTAATTCTTTAATAACACTGTCCAGGAAGAAAGAAAGGCTCTTGGAAGAAGATAGCATCTCTAATACCGCCCTTGTTACAACTTCCACAGTCTTCTTTTTATGCGATAAGGATTTTATTTTTTCCTTTATGCTTTCTAACTTGCGGACATAATCTCGAGTAAGGGGCTGAATTTCATCGCCAAGAATATTGTTGATAATATTCATAGACGCTGGATTTACACCCTCTGGCAATACCGCTGCTATTTTCTCTCCTTTACTATATTCAGGATACCTTCTGGCAGCGGGTTGAACAAGAGAATTTTGATTCCAACGATAAGCATTAAGGGCTTGTTCCACATTACCAGTTCCTGACAATCCTTCTGCCAGCATATTCAAACCTTGTATAATATCGTTTATATCCATCCTCTGGTTCTTTACCTTTAACTCTGCAATCTCAGCATATACTTTATCTAAACTCCTCTTTGCCAGGCTGCGTAACAAATCAGGAGAGGTATTTTTGTCAGCAAGCAGAGGAAGATAATTTACAAATTTACCCTGCCATTCAGCGCCTTCTGCCTCAGAATTAACAAAACTAAAAAGGTTAATGAAATTATCAAAATCATCTTCCCCAATATCTGAATCTCTCTTAAAAATCATCACTTCTATTAGAGACGGCCCAGAAGACGTATCGGACAACAAAGACAATAATTTATCCTTCTTCCCGGATAAATCAGATAAGCTTTTAGCCTCTTTTAAAACCTCTTGCAGTTCTGAGAACTTCTTTACTACCGGCTCTGCTTTACGTATTCCAGCAAATTTTGTAAAAAGTCCCATACGGTCTACGGCGGAGGAATGTTGAGAAAATTGTGAATAAAACTCGGATAGTTTAGCGAAAGACAGATTTATTCCTATTTCTTTAAAGAAAGCGTATCCTCTTTCCATAGTATTAGTTAAAGATTGTGAATCTCCTTTAAAGTACTCTGGCTTAAAGAGACTCTTCACCGTCATAGAGTAGGGAGAATATTTAGTCCAACTATCTATTTTATGGTAAAAATTGCTGTAAGGGTTAAAAGGACGAAGGAGCCCTAAGAACTTGCCCCCTGTTGTTTTATTCTTCCACTGGGTAACTGCTAAGGTGTTTGCCATTTTTAAAGCTAACAGGTAATCGCTTCTTCCGCCTACTGCCTCTTTAATTTTATTCCACCTGCCTTTCTTAACTGGCTTAATCATTTTTGCCAGCTGGCCTATACTTATGCTCCCTGTATACTTTACAGGGTTTATCATTGCCTGCACATAAAGACTCTGCGTTCCCCTATCAACCCACAAAGAAGCAAACCTCCTCAAAGCTGATACAGGGTGCTTCCATCCCTGGGCATTTATCCCTAAAGCGCGTATAAATAAGGCAGGATTTTTCTGGACAGAAAAGGGAAGGTTTTCAACAAACTTGTTAACCTTGCCATTTCCATTATGTCCAATAACATAGTTAGTTAATGAATAACTCTCTTTCAAAAACGCAAGCTGGCTATAATCTACGGCGGGGTTGAAACTCCTTGCTAAAATATTCCCTAAAGCAACTCGCTGGCTATTGGTCAAAGAAGCTGTAACAGAATCTATGGCGTTATCTATGGCGCCCTTTATTATAGGCGCATTAATGAGTATATTGTGGCTGGTTATGCTATTTACTGCTACGTTATTTTGTATACTGCTAACTGCCTGAGTTAGCGCCTGTTGGAAATTACTCTGAGGAGCGCTTTGTATAGCCCGGCTTATCTGAGGAAGGGTAAAAATTGCTCCTACGGCAGGAGAGAAGGTATAGGGGCTAAATCCATCCACTCTTTTTAAAATATCCGGCTTATATCCCGAGATATCAACATTCTCACTCTTTAAGCTGTCAACAAACTTATCAACGCCTTCCCTTACCTGTTTTGCCTCAATAACTAATCTGTCAGAAAGGTTAAAAGAAGTTCTTACTTCAGGAACTAATACGGTATCGGCAAGGTATAAACCCACTTTGGCAATATCCTCAATGCCCATATCTTTCCCTAAGAAGGGCGGAGCGCGCTTCCCATTGCTTTCTATCACAGCCTCCCTTAATACCTTATTGTAAGTATCTTCCCACTTAAGCCACTCTCCCATCCTAAAGTGAGCATCCATTACTGCCCGCATTGCCTTATCCCTAAAGAAAGGCGAGTTATCCGCTAACATTTTCATCTTGGAAACAGTGGGCTCATATATAGTATCTTTATCGAGTCTAAAGTTGCGCGAAATGCCGCTTAAAACATCGTTAAGATTTGCTACTTGCGAAAAGGTGCTTTCTAAAACCTGTTTTATCATCTCGCGCGGATTAGCAATATCCATATAAGCAGTGGCAGAATACAGTTCAGAATTCCTGTCCAGGATTAAACTCTTATAGACTTTCTGGACAAATTCTCTCTGTTTAAGTGTGCCGTGTTTTTCCACATATCTCATAAAACCTTCAAAAGGACGCTTAACATATGTATCCTGCATAAACCTCTGAAACGCCTGTAAAGTTAGATAACTGCGGTTAATCTCTTCCCTTAAGTTGACAGTGAGCATAACTTTTTCCGGATTAGATAACTCTCCCTTTTCAGCTTTATCTACTAATTTTCCTAAATGTGTCCCCCGCCACCTTTCCTTCAGCCAGCTCTTGCGGGCAGAAAGATTATCATTTATGAATTTATCCAGAGTCCGCTGGTTATAAAATAAATTCACTGTGTCACTGGCTTTATTGCCGCGGTTAACACGCCGTAAGCCCTGCAAAACTGAAGTTTTATCTTTCATCTCCAAGTCGCCAAAAAGTAAATCTGCGCCTTCTCTTACATTAATCCCTTCATTGGCAATTTCTGTGGCTACAATAATCTCGCCATCTTTAAATTTGCTCTTGTCTGATACGCGGAGAGAAAGCTCCTTTTTCATCTGGGGAGATGTCTGGCGGTCATAGATATTTTCTTTTTTTAAGTTTATTCCCTGCTTCTGGAAAGCCTTAACAAGTTTAGGCAAGCTCTCCTCGCTGACAAGAATAAAGACTGGCTTACCCTTATCTTGCAAATCCTTTGCTATCTCAGCCATCTTTTCATAGGGATTATCTGCAAGATGTTCTATCAATTTACCTTTTTCTTTATCTCCTTCCCGAAGACAAAGCTTGTCTCCAATAATCTTCAGTTCCACCTGCGGGCCTACTTCTCTTAATGCCTTTCCGTTTAACAATCCTAAAAACTCTCTGAATGGCTCAATTGTCCCGGAAATGAAAGTATTAGTTCCCTTTATATCAAACAGTATCCTCATCGCATCAGTAGATATCTCTGTATCAGAGCCCACATAAGAGTCTTTAAGGTTATAATTCTCTATGTTTTTCCCTTCAATCTTTGCCTGTTTATAAGCAGAGGCAAAAACCAACGCCGCATCCTGCGCTACTAAATCCGGCTCCATACCGCTATAACGGTTGGCAACCACGACGCGCCTGTCACTGGTAAAGGCTACTGCCTCAGGGTTAATTAAACCCTGAACCATACTGGATATTTCTCCTTCCTGTAAATAAGGGTCTTTAAGTTGCGACCGGATAAGTTCTTTTGCTCCTTTCGTGAGGACAACTTTTCCCTGCGGGTCTATCCAATACGCTGCCTCAGCGCGTTTAAAAAGTCCTTCCTGAAGACTGGAAGACGCCCCAAATTCCTGGGCTAATTTCGCATCCAAAGGCCTAAGCTGAGGAATAATATCTTTTTCTATCTTCTCAACCGCATCTATATATCTTGAATAATAACTAAGCAAAGATTTGCCGCCTTTTCCTACAATTGCTTCCTGATGATTATAGAAAAAATTCTGAATTTCATCAAAAATCTTAGTATTCTCTCTATAAGCTAACTCGCCAATTAACTCACCCACGCGCATACCTTCTAACCCGCCGGAAATTCTGCGGTTAAAAAGATGGGCCACGCCCTGCATTGTCCCTACAAGGATTGTGTTATGGGAAAATATCGCTTCCCGCAGCATAGAAGCAGGCATACCAGAAGCAATATAAGCGTCTATATCTATGGCTTTCATACCAAAATAAGGGGCAAATTCATTAAACTCACGGATTGCCTGACCCACTAAAGTAGGATTTCTGGTAAAGAAAAACGACGCCCTGTCTTTCCCATAAAGAAGGTTATTTATCATCAAGGCAAAACCGGAGGGGGTTGTTTTTCCCTGCCCGGGAGCGGCTTGCGAGGTAGAGCCTGTCAGTATTTCTAATATCTCTTCAGGCTTCTGAATATCTCCTTTTACCCCGCCTTTCTTAGCTTTCATTAACTCATAAGAAAGGCGCGCCAGGCGTCCGGCTTTCTGGCTTATACTTAAATTATTATCTTTTTTTATTCTGTCTGCGATATTGCTAAATTCGGATAAAAGTAACCGCCGGTAATGCCATTCTGAGTATTGAAAAACAGGAGATTCGTTCTCATTTTGCAAAATTCCTCCATTAGCAAAGAAAATATCTTCCCTTAACTGATACCAATTAAAACTTTCTGCTTCTTGCTTAGCTTCTCCTAAATCAATCCTCCCATTTTCCTTAATTTTTCCTTCGCTATCTAAAAACTTATAAGGCAAAGAAGGTTCATAGCGGCTGTAGCGGGAAAGTATATTTTGATAATTCTGCCATTCTTTCAGTTCCTTAGAGGTAGTTTCTGCTTTTGACAAAGAAGCAGCAGCCTCCTTTAACTTCCTCTCATACCATCTCTTTCTTGCCTCTTGAGTCTGAGTAACAAAACGCAACTTATCACCTACCTTCGCTAAAAGACCTACCTTGGGATGAACTTCTCCTGACCATAAATAATCGCTCCCACCTTCTTCAAAAGCCTTCTTTGCAGCTAAGACTTCTCTTTTTCTGCTAATGTCTTTCTTGAATCTCTCAAAATCCTCAAAAGTTCTAACTTGCTTCTCTGTGCCCAAGATATAGTCTATTTGAGATGAGGCAAGCTGTTTTTGCAGATTATCAGCATCTTTATTGGTTAATACATCTCTTGCTTTCTCTAAATCAGTAATCAAGGCTGCCTGCTCTGAAAGTTTGTCCAGAGGACTTCTGGGAACTGTTTTTATCTCACTAAAATTTATCCTGTTGAATATTTCCTCCGCTTTGTTTAAATTCCCATTAACATCTTTTATATTAAGTTCTTTCATTGTTTTTCTTATTTTACTCCTAACTTCATTCCAGCCGGGAGCCGCTCCAAATAATAAACCGTTAAGCTCTTCTGTAAGTTTCTCTTTTATGCGCGGCTGTGCCTGGTCAATAATATTGTTCCGCACAAAAGAAAGAAACTCTGCCCACTGCATTATAGTTTCTTTTACCTTATCAGCATTAAAATCTTCCTTCAAAGATTTAATTACCTCGTCTAGTGTATCTGGTTTAACATTTTCGTTCTCCCATAATTGTTGCACTCGGCTCTTAACCTTCTGGCGCAGTTCTGTCAATGCCTCCATACGTTTAAAATAACCACCAAACTCTGAAGGCATACCCACTTTAGAAAAAAGCCTCATTTCTCGAGAGCTGAATAAATCCTCTCTGCCGGAAAGTCTTACCATATCTCCCAGAGTAATATTGCCTTTATCCTTAACTCTATCAATAAAGCTTTTGGTCTCCTCAGGCGCCATTTTATTATTCAAAGTTCCTATGACATATCCTGTGATAGATGTATATTCCGGCTCTACCACACTCTTTACCAAAGAAGAGGAGAATAGATATTCTTTGCCTGTAGCTTTATCTTTTAAAATAAAGGAATCTTTCTCCATTACATCTTTCCATAGTTCAGGCTGAGATAAGACGTCGGGGACTAAAGCCCTTCCTAAAGCTTCCCTTAAAGTTGCAACATCAACTTTTCCTTCTTTACCTATATCAGGAATAAGAAAACTTACCTCAATAAACCTGTCAGTGGTATTTCCTTCTTTTAAAAGCGTAAGGCTGTCCAGCATATTAAGATTTTCTTTTGACAGGGAGGTAATCTGCGAAGAAAGAATCACGCTTTCCGCTTCTCTATATAGGCTTGCAGGGAGTGCTTTTGATTTTAGAAGAGGAGAGAAACCCCCAAAAAGAGAAAGCCTTTCAGATAAAGAAGATATTTTATCCAATGTCTGGATTTTCTCGCGAGGAAGTCCGCTTAGTGTATTTTTAGCAGTTTCCAGTGCTTCAAAATCTTTAAATTTATAATCTTCTGCAACCTTCTTTTTAGCTTCTTCCTCTACAAAATTACTTGTACGGAAACTATCAGGCATAGAAAGTTTAAGCTTGCGGCCTTCTTTTACCCAGCTTCCTATCTTGCTAATATCAAATTCGCTGCCGAAATGCTCTCTTGCCGCGCCCTCAAGCTCATCAGAACGATAGTCATAATATCCCTCGTACCATTCTTTAACCTGCTCGGAAGAAGCGTTTTTGAACTTTGGCGCTTCCTTTTCCACTGCCTTTTCTGCCAGAACATGCCGCGTTGCCCTCTGGTAATCTTCTGAGGAAGGATTTCTATATTTAGAAAGCTTTGCCCCTCTCTCTGCCTGATATTCCCTTGCTTTTTTCTCTATCGCCTCTACTGCCCTAAAGCGTGCTTTCTTATGAAGGTTCTCGCTTAAAGCGCCTATATCTCTCTCTTCAATCCTTACATCACTATATTTACCTGAACCTGTAAGCTGATTAAAAGCCTCCTTAAAATCACTAATTTGCGGGATAGATAATCCTCTCTCCCTGGCTTTCTCGTAGGCTATTTCTTCTGCTTCTTTTATAAATTTATCCCATTGACGAGGAGCCAATTTTTCTTTTGCTCTTTCTAATTCCTTACCTATATCTGTATCTACTCCCCTCAGGCGGTAAGCATTCTGTAACTGGGGCGAAAGAACGGGTAAAACCATATCCTCAAGAATACCCCGCGTTAAATCCATTCCTGAAGGCATGCCTTCGGCTGTTGCATAATACCCTTCCTTTATTGCCCGGCTTAAAGAAGGCATAAAATTATGCTCTAAATTTATGAGGCGAACGGCACGGTCAAAGGTGAACCCTTCACCAAAAACCTCTTGAGCGGCACCCTCAAGCTCATCAGAACGATAGTCGTAATATCCCTCGTACCATTCTTTAAGCTGCTCGGAAGAAGCGTTTTTGAACTTTGGCGCTTCCTTTTCCGCTGCCTTTTCTGCCAGAACCTCTCTTGTTGCCTCAGCAACATCTGCGGCAGTAACAGGTATTTCTTCTAAAGCTTTAGTAAGCTCATCAGAACGATAGTCGTAATATCCCTCGTACCATTCTTTAAGCTGCTCGGAAGAAGCGTTTTTGAACTTTGGCGCTTCTCTTTCTGCTGCTTTCTTTGCCGCAGCGCGAGCCATTATATCTCTGCTTAATCCCACGCTTTCAGGATTTCTTTCTGATAAATTTATAACATCTTGAACTAAAGGAGATAATTCTTTGCCCACGGTAAGTTCGATATAACGGTTAATCTCGCCATTTGTAAGTTTATCAGCATTCTTTTTTAACTTGTCAAGCCCCATACCCGTCTTAAGAGAGAAATCATATAAAGCGGCGGCTTGAGTTCTCTCTATCTCCCCTTTTGCCGCCATATTTATTAACGCTCCTGACTCCCGCTGTGCTCTTTCAGAAGGAGAAGCGAAAGCAAATAAGGGTGCCCAGGTATTTATCTCTTTCTGTAAAGGAGAAAATCCATATTTAGACTTAGAAGCATCATCTAAGTCAAACCTTGATTTTATCCCATACTGTATCAGGTTATTAACGGCTCCTACCCCTAAATCAGCGCTTCCCACCACAAGAGGCACTTTTACTAACATATTAGAAGCCCAGCTGTCAATACTATAAACACCTCTAAGGAATCTCTCTGGCAACTTGCCTCGGCTTAGCCAATTAAGCAGGCGGGTAGATAAAGGTCTTTCCTGCCAGGCGATTGCCGCCTCACCGAACGAAATAACCTTACCTCTTCCAAATTTTTTCTGCCAACCGTTGTTAATCCACTTAGCGCCTCTTGCGGTCCAAGGAACCGGCAACTTATCTTTAGTTACCTGGGCAAATTCAATAAGCAAACCAATTTTTGCGCCCTGGGCAGGAGAAATGGCTGCTTCCTTAAACTGCCTTCTAAAAAATCCACCGATTGATTCAATATCCTCGATTTTGCCCTTGGGCGAGACATTATAAAAATAGCCAAAATCTTTGCTGCTCCAATTCTTAGAAATAAACCCTAGATTTTTAAATGTATTAACCAAGCCTGTCTTATCTGATAAATAAAGCGCAGATGCTTTTAGCAAAGCTCTGCCTGTTCCTAAACCAATAGTTACTAGCGGCCACTCAAGAGCTTTAGCAATCATCTGTCTTTCCACATAAGTTACGCCTGTGTATTCTCCTATAGGGACTATTATATTCACCGGCTTATAGTCTTTGCCGTTTAATACCTTGATATTATCGTAAAAATTGCGGGAAAGTCCGCCCAGCCACAAACCCACCATACCACCAGTAATTGTATAGGTAGCGGTTCTGTTTATAACATCTATTCCTGCAGCCCGGCCAACTGTGTAATCTGCCAATCCCCCTAAACTACCGCTTAAAGCGCCAACTCCTGCGCCAAAACCAATTCGTTTTAAAGCCCTCCACTGCTGTATTCGACGCGGATATACAGCTTTGGCGATAATTTCATCTGCCTCTTTCACATTAATCCTGTTCCTTGCCCAGGCACGTATTCCTGAGACATTCTCCTCTTTGCCCGCCAGCTTGCTAAGAAATCTCCCCCGCCAGGTATTCCTATAAGCAGCTGGTTCGCCTTCAGCTAAAGCATATTTTGCCGCCCATCCCCAGATTGCGCCTTCAACATAAGTAGAAGGCGAAGTAAGTGCTTCTTTGAATGAGCTCTTAAGCAAACCAATTTTTTCGCCAAAAGACATTTTGTCTCTTTTCTCTTCAGGAATACTGTAGTAATTGCTTATGGTATGGGCGGTTAAAGAGGCGGCTTCGCCGGCAGCAATATGGCCTAATCCTGATTTTACTGCCGGGCGCCCTAAGACCGGTGCTTTTGAGACGGCGCTGTCTATTTTTGATACAACCGTTCCTATTCTGCCGCTACCAATACTAGCTACATCTTTCATTTCTTTAATGCTGAGGTGATGTTTGGAAGCTATATCTAAAACATCTGTATCCACTTTCTTTAGTTCTTTTGCTACTTGAGAAATACTTTTATCTTGTATACCTTTAACGTTATCTATTCCTGCCTGCTTCAATACCCTCTGAGCTTTAAGCTCTTCCTCACCCAGTTTAACTCCTTCTCGAGGACGAATAATATCTCCTATTGTCTTTTTGCTTGTTTTTATCTCAGGAGAAACTTCCCGGAAAATCTTTGCCTGCTGGGGAGTTAATCCACTACTTTCTAATGCCTTTGCTGCTTTAGAAAACTTCCCTTTGATTTGCTCTATTTCATTTTGCACTGAATTTCCAACCTTGGACACTACTTCTACCTTTACCTTCTCTTTTGCACTAACTTCAACAGCATCTTTCTCAATAGATTCTGCGGCTCTAATCTCAGCAGAGGCAATTTTTTCCTTTACTCTTTTTTCAGCTAAAGCCTCAATATCCCTAGCTGTTCCTGCTTTATTCAATGCTCCTGCTGCCATGCCAAGAGCTGTAAAAGCTCCTGCCCAAATGGCACTCTCCGGAGTAGAAGAGGCCCATTTTCTTGCTACACCGCCAAACCCTTGCGTTTCGCCCCTGGCAACATCCATAGCTGTTGTAAAATTATTAAGAAGAGCTGTTTCCCGGACAAATCCTGCTGCTCTACTTTCTCCCAATATACCCCAGGGCAAGGCTCCCATCGCACCAATAGCTAAAGCCGTTTCTAGGTCAAGCCATTCTCCTCTATGAAATTTAGAGGCAACTTCTGTACCTCCTACCCATGCTCCGCCAATAATCGCCCTTTGTAATAAAGGATTTGTGTTTTTAAAGGTGTCTATACCCCATCTGATTGAATCTCTAAAAATTGTCGTACTGCCGGCTTCAGAAGCAAGAATCTTTCCAGCGGTAGAAGCAGTTTCTTTTGCTGAGTCGCTAATTAATTTGCTTTTCAACCCTCCACCGAATAAGGCAAAATTACCTGCCCAATTCCATATATCCCCTGCCATATCAACTTTATCTTCGCCTTTAATAAGGCAGTTATATAAGGTTGCTTTTGCACCACCAAATAATGCCCCTGCAAAAGCTAATTCCGGATTAAAAGGTATAGCCACATCTTTAGCGGCCTCAAAAATAAACCCGCCAAATTCCAACCCTGCCATCAGTTGATCTTTAACAGTAAATGTTTCTTTAAGAGTGTCGGGCATTCTTAATATTTCGTTTAAATATCTATCTAAACTATCTTGTTTTGATTTATTGCTATCTATTTTCCCTTCTTTCAGTTTTGCTACATCAGAAGATTTAATCCGGGAACGGCTATTTTCTACTTTCTTCTCCCATTTTGTCACATTGTCAAAAGGTGTACCTCCTATTCCATTCTTTATCAACTGTGCCTTAGTATAAGCTAATCTCTTGGCACCGTTAGACACAAAAGGATTAAATGAATTAGTAATATAATATGCGTACTTTATATTATCTACCAACGCATCTATAGGGTGCCTAAGAGCATAATCCCTGAAAAATCTTTCTCCCGTTAACACAGTGGGAGAATAAGGATTTTCTCTATAAGAATCGAATTTATAATACTTACCATCTATCCCCTTAAACCCTTCAATGTTAGAATAACTCCATTTCTCAACATATACGCCACCTTTCTTTCTAAGAGTTTTTAAAGGGGATATTCTTTGAGCTCCATCTTTACCTACAGCGAAATACTCTTTTTGATGGGTATAATAATTTGTATCAATTTTCATACAGCTTATGACACCGGAATTCCTCATATGCTCAGTTTCAATAACTAAATCACCATTGGGTGCTATCCCGACAATCTTATTCCGAGGGTTGGATAATAAGAGCGCTGCTTCTGGCGCTATATCAGCAGGAAACTCCCTCTTGACAGGACCTGTTGTTTTAATTTTCTCTCGTGAATCTTTGGTAAGATTGCCGTTGTGGTCAAATTTTACAACTTTACCGGAATACTCTACCGGCCTTGTCTCTGCCATAGAAATATTGCCGCGGTAGACTTTTGTTTCTGTTCCCACAAGCTTCTCGCCTTCCGTAACTCTGAGCCTGGCGTTTCCTAAATTCACCGTTGGAGCGCCTAAGAGAGGAAAGTTCATCTTCAATTCCCCATTATGATAAAGTGCCATCTCTTGATTTAAAGAAAAGGTTTCAGCGTCGGTATAATTGTCTTTAGAAAGTGCACTCTCAGGAGGCCTTCCTTGGTGATTCCCGGTAGGGTATTCCTGCTTTGTGTTTATAGGAGAAGGGCCAATAAAACTTTCTCCTTTACGGGAAACTTTAGCCATAAAATAACTCTGCGATAAAGTGCCGTAATCAACAGTTTCTAAATTGCCGAATATGCTTTTGGATTTTGTAATGCCTTTATTTGTGTGTAAATCTTGAGAATCCAGACGAACTTTATAGAATTTACCGTCTTCTGATAAATACTTAGCGGGATTCTTGGCAATATCTACGGCTTCTTTAGAAATAGTCTGCCCAACCAAGAGTCTTCCTTTTTCGCCGCCCCCAAGCGCATAATCTCCACCTGATAAAGGAACCATTCCTTTAGGAGAAACAGCATAGGCTGTATAATGCTCAGTAAGTGCAAGGCTGCCATCTGCATAAGGCACAAGTTTAACTTTCCCGCTCTTATCCTGTTGTACATAACCCCTGCCCTGTTTACCTATAAAATATACTGTTTGATTAGAGAAACTGTTAGCTAATTGACTTGGCAGGCCTGTTTTGTCAATATATTGATAACGCCCGATAACCGTAGTATCTTCATATACCCGAGAAGAACGGGTATAGTTTATAAAACCTGTCTTATCAGATACGAAAGTACTTCCTCCAGCACTCTTAAACAATACACCATCAAAAACACCGGAAAAAGAACCATTGGAACTTACATTCACTAATAAAGGATTGCCATTATTAAAGTTTCCTCCCAGCGCATTATTAAGCGTCTGCATATCATTTCTGTTCTTACCCTTACCTGATAAAACGTTGTATTTATCAATATTACCGTATCCGCCTTTTACACTGATTAAAGTAGGAACCCCCGGGATGCCGGCGCCGGAATAAGCAACAGAGCTTAAAACCGGCACTAATTCGGTTATCTCGCTAACGTTTGCTGTCCCGGCCTGAACCTTGTAGCCGGGGATGAAAGAATCTCTTAACGAGATACCATCGGGAGAAAGTTTGTCCATACGAGAACCAATTCCAGTTATTTTTGATTCATTCTTATATTTATCTATCAATACATTTTTGTCCTTAATAACTTTCGTAGCTGCGCTTCCTCCTTTTCCACCTCTATTCTCAGGAATATTCCAAGATACCGGAATGCGCGGAGCATGGGGATTCTCAAAACCAAATGCCAACATCCCTTTTGCCGACCCCCTCTCCATAACCTTAAACCCTTTATAATTATAAACATAACTTCCCCCATTCTTAAAAGCTAAAGGCACATCTATGTAAAGCTTAGAAGCTATAATATCTTTCTGTGTTAAACTGCCGGCATTGGCAATAGAATAATGCTGGTTACCGTTTTTATCTACCCAAGCCTTATAAACTACACCTGAACCATAAAATAGTAAAAATCTGGCTTCTCTTCCGTCGTTTTCCCTAACAAACCTTATTGCACCAAAAGCATTGCGGAAGGTGCCGTCTTCAACAGGAACATAGCCATTTTTTCTTTTTCTAAAAGTTATCTGATTGCTTTCATCCAACCATTGCCTTAAATCGCCTGCTGCCAACCCTAAATAAGCGCCTTTTTCAATATTATATTTCTTGGCATTAAAGAGTTTACTGGGATTAAGAGCATCCACGGCAAAATCAGCGTTATATACAGAAAGATAAGGATTATTATCCGCGAAAGGCATTACCGTAACTTTCCCTCTTCTTTTTATAGGCTTGGGTTCTTTGTCCTCTGTAAGGTATTGGCCGTCTCTTTTTAAAGGAAAGGAAGCAGAAAACCATGGTAAGTTCTGTCCGGCATTTATATCCCAGCCTTTTTTGGTAGAAGTAAGCTCCAAAATGGCTGTAAACTCATCTTTTGTAGCTATAATATTAGGCATTTTAATCGGTGTTCCGTCCTGAACAATCTTCTCATAAAGCGTCAGCCCTTCAATCTTACGGCTAAATCTTATTTCATTAGGGACAGTTTTCCCTGTTAATTTGAAAAATGCTTTGCCCAATTCTACAAGAAGAGCGGCGTTTTTCTGAGAGGGACTCTTCAATTTACTAAAAATGTCTCTCTGTTCATATAATTTATCTAATAAATCTAAATTCGCCTTATTAAGGATGACGCCTCTTTTTTCAAAGATATCTATAAGCGCTTTTTTAGTCTGTGCCTGCTTAATCTGCGCCCACAATCCCTTTCCCTGCCAGAAATATATGGCTTCTTTCGTAGTGGCAATTTCATCATTAAGATAGGTAAAATTCTTATGGGAATAGAACAAAGGCTCGGTTTTTCCTACTTGAAAAGTTAAAACCGCTGTATTTTTGTTCTTAAGTAGAACGGGTTTAATAAAATCTGGCTTTTTTGAGCCGGAAAGTTTCCTGTAGTATTCAAAAAACATAGAAGAGCCTTTGGGTATAGTTACAAAAGTATTGGAACTTAATTGTACGCCTCCCGCAGAGTTTATGGGAATTGATGAAGAAATTTTTATGGCTTGAGGATTTAGGCCTCTGCTTTTAAGATAAGAATTAAACTCCTCTTTTGTTTGAGAAGAAGAAATTGCCTGAGTTAACATATAACCTTTAGGACTAAACTCCTCACCCATAGCCAGAGAAAGAGCAAGATTCTGGGAAGAATTTAATTTAGAGGGGGTTAATCCTTCAGGTAAATATAAAGTAATGTTCCCATTAGAAAACTTATTAAAACCTTTTAAGCCAATCGCTCCCAGATTAGCATAGGCAGTATTTAAGCCGGGCTCGTTTTTATGGTCTGGCAGCCTATGCTTAAGGCCAACTTTTGCCTGGGATTGCTCAAGAACTCTAAAATAATAATGCGTATCCTCAGAAGACCTTCGGCCAGGCGTATTATTATTAATGATTTTGTTATCCCAGTAATTAATACCAAAATCTTCTGCATTAGCTGCAACATATTTATTGTCTTGGGTTTTCTGCCACAAAACTTTACCTAAAGCATAAGGATTATTTTGGTTATCAACATAATAGGAAGCGTCTATTTTGCGGTTGGCATCAGAAGATACAAGGTTGAATTTTCCGTCTTTAACAGAAAAAGTGTTTTTGATATTGTAAACATAAAATGTGGCTGTGTTTTGGTCTTTTCTTCCCGCCCATATAGAGCCGGCGGGTTTTACAGAAGAAATATCCATATTGAACATTGTTGAGCTTACAGGCCTAAAGAATACTATACTTTCTTTATTCTGTCCCCCTGAAGTTGCAATATACGTGACCTTCCCCATGCTGTCTCTGTGGATAAATTCTACCGGTTTAGAAAAAGTTGTATTGGCAGATATTGTAAAAACAGAGCCGGAAGCATAACTTTCCTTAATGCCTATGCCGGAAGAATAAAGATTACCTGATAAAATATATTCCTGCCGGCCTTGTGCTTTAACAAACCCCGAAGAAGTGTTACCTGATAATTGCAGGTTGGTAGTAGAAATTAGAGGGCGGATTTCGTTATTGGCATTATTAATGTTTTTTTCTGAAGATGTATTTGCCCCTTCTTTCCTAATAGGAACCAGCGCATTAGCAAAACTTCCCGGATTAATAAAACTGCCCCGGGCAATTAAACCTAAGGTATAATCATTTTCCCCTTTTATCAGAGAAGGCACAGCATAAGCATTTTTGTCAAATGCGGCTGAGGCTAAATATTTTTTATCGGAAGCAGTTACTTTCCCCTTTACCTGAATGTTGGAAAGCTTAAAATATCTGCTATAAATATCCTGGAGCTGGGAGTTAAATCGCTTCCCAGAAACTCCATCAGAAATAAGATTTCTCACAGCAATATCCCCTACGCCTACGCTGTTTTTCAGCTGTTTGCTGTTAATTTTAAGGCCCACGCCGTTTGAAGTAAGAATAAGTTCTGATAGCGTTTTATCCGTAACAGTTATTGTGCCTGAGGCAGCTCCGCCAGTTTCTGGATTTATCTTCTGAAACGGCACCTTCCATACTCCTACAGGAGAAGTGTGTTTATTATATCCGGAAATATCCTCCGTATAATAATAACTACCGGAAAAATCAGAACATGCCTCTATAGGTTTTATGCCTGCGGAAGTATATTTTATACCGGCGGTTGTTCTTTTGTTTGCCACATAAACTCCTATATTGCCCTCCCATAATAAAACATTTTCAATACCAAAACGGGCAATTGTGCCAATAGTATTTATAGGGCTATTGTTTATAACTGCCATAAAATCGCCTTTTTCAAGCCTAACTGCGGGATTCTTTGAAGAAATTAACCTATAGGTCGGAGATTTACCTTTGTAGGTAAGTGTTATAATAGGATTAGCAGGAGATGAAAAGCCGCTGGCTGATGCGGCGGCATTGACAATAATATTATTGCCTTTGTTTTCGGAATAAACTGCTATCCCATTAAAAGAAGAAGAAAAATTACTGCCGATATTTAAAGAAGAGGGAATCTTTTTGCCGTTTTGAGTGATAGAAACATAGGAATTAGCCAATAGCTCTGCTTGATTACCGCCGGGAGTAAGCAAATATCCCTGCAAATTGCCATTCTCACCGATAGTATATTGACCGGGGCGGACAAAAAAAGTTTTTTGGCCTTCTTTATAATAAGAAAGCTGCCGGATAATGTTGTCTTTCTGAAACGATAAATACCTCATTGCCTGGACATTAAAACCGTTCCCAGCAGACAGATTGCCGCTTGTTCCGTTAATATAAAGTGTTCCGCCAAAGCCATCAGATGTTTTTTCTCCAATAAAATACAACGGCTGGCTGTTTTTATCCCCAAGGGTAACAAATTTAACAAGCGTGCTGGCGGTATTAAGATTATCGGGAGCCATATAATCTAAAGCGCTGGTAATAAGAGGAGAGGCACCTTTATTATTCATATACTGCTTTATAGAAGCAGTGTCAAAAGACTCATCTGGGTTTAATTTGTAGCCTTCTATATAATTTTTACCCATAAATGCTGTCGTGCTTTTTAAAGAAAAAATCTTTTGGTGAGAACTAAATATCTTATTTTCTATCTCTCTGCCTTCCCATCCGCCGATATTGTTATTTAGGTTACTATTGTATGAGGATACAACATCAAATTTCCAATTCTTCAGTTTTCCTTTTTTGACACCCATAGTTTTTGCTAATGAAATTCTACTAAAAGAATCTTGCGGCGTTATAGTTGTTGTGGTATGTATTCCACTTAGAGATGAGCTTATTATTGAAGAAGTAATGTCAACGTTAATGGGATTACCGTTATATGCGGACACAATTCCTCCAATAACACTAGAAGGTATAGTATAATAAGCGACCCCCCGGGAAGTAAATTGACCTGTAGGCACGATGTCCAAATCAAATGAAAAATTCCCTCCTTTATTCATCTGCCACATATTAGGCCCGATAGCACTAATATTTCCTCTATTTGGCCCCTGATAAGAAATCCGCATCGCACCTCCCGCTGAAGGTCTATATATAAAAGCCAACGCCTTTTTATTAAGATTAAACGAAACCTGCGGCATTCCTTTATCAATTCTTGTTCCTGATATTTCTGCGATTCTATTGTTATTAATATATATACCGGAAGTGCTTAAATAATTCCCTTTGGGAATAAACGAAATCACACCGCCCTTAGGCCCTCCGAGGACTCCTGCATAATCACGCACAACCCAGGCTGTAATCTTTGCCGATACATCATTATCTCTGGAAGAATATAGAAAAGTTGTATTATGATGAGCATAACCCGCTATTACATCTTTATCAGGAGCATAGGGAATATCCTGTCTTATCCTTACGCCTACTTTTTCTCCTGGTTCATAAGAATGGCTCCATAATCCCAACTTGTCCCCGATATATCCCAATACACCCCGGGAATATTCGCCTTCTTGTAAGAAGCTGTTCTCCAGCAATAAAGATGTTATCTCTACAAATGGTTTGCCTGAACTCTTGGCTTTTGCTAGAGGCATAAGAGGTGCCTCATCTTGAGAAAGAGTAAGAAGTTTACTATCGCCATACTGTACAACAAGTTTTCCTTGTGAATCTTGATAAATTTTAGACGCATTTTCTGTAATATCCGGATTGTCTGTTATCAACGCGATCCTGCCGGTATATTTATCTTTCCACGATGTGTGCTCAAATAACATATTACTAATCCCCCGGCCTACATAATTCATAGGAACAGCGGCTAAAACAGCCAAATTTTCTACCGTCGCGTAATGGAGGTTAGAAGCAGTGTAATCAACAAAGGCGCGGTCAATACCGGGAAGAATATCGCTTATGTGCCCTTCGTCAATGAGTTTCCGCCAAGACATATGATTCTGCTGCATATAAAAACGGGCGGTAGCGTCTAAAGAGCTTATCTGAGTGAAATCGGCGATATTCTGCATATATTGGTATTGGGAAAGGCCCGCGGCGCCTTTGGTATAATAAGGTGAGGTATAATTCACGCTAAGCTGAGGTATAATAAAATTGTTAAAAGATTCATGTAAACCGGCGGCCAACCCATTAGGAGTCTTAAAGGAAGTTATGCCGGCAAAAACTAAAGAGCTTACCCCCCATTCTAAAGCAGCCATTTCTACACGGGTTAAGCCCCATTTATTTTTAGCATTGGCGTTTTGGTTTTTAAAAGAGCCGCCCATGCGGTCAAGGGCAACAGACAGACCTGCTCTCATAAGTGCAGGAAAAATATCATGAGAGAGGCTAAAATTGCCTCTTACTAAGCCGCCAGCCAGGCTCCCCGCCACATTGCCGATTTGGGCTGGGTAGCGGAAGCTTTCCCCTCCTAAGACATATTGAACACCTAAAGAAACAGAGCGGTTGACCAGATGAGAAATAAAAGCCGGGTTATGGAAAAGTAAACCTATATTGCTCCTTCCTACCTGAGCGCCATAAACATCATACCCTATAAGATTAAGCTTCCCTGAAGCATAATCATACCCATAATGAGGTCTGCCCACTTTAGCCAGCTGCTTATTAAAACTTTTATCCTTATTAGGTGATACTGTTTGAAGCGCATTTATTCCCGCAATATCCAGTGCTGTATTAAACCCTAAATAGCCGGCCGTGCCGCCGATAAAAGAAGCAATCTGGTTAGCTAAAGTAAAATTGTGCTTGTAGAGGCCGGTGTTTTTAAAAGCGTTATAACTCAAGACAGTTCCGCCCCCCACCATTGCTCCCTGCAGGCCGCCGAATAATGTTCCTGCCCAAAGACGGTGCTGACCTAAAAATCCCTCTAAAAAGGTACCTTTAGTAACATTAGAAGCAGTCTGATAAAGAGGCAAAGAGTTTTGCGATGCTGTAGCCCAGCCGGAAAGGGCACCAGCGGTAGCATAGCCGAAAATCTGGGCAGCAGCGGGAGAGAAATGAAAATTCTTAGCGGCAATAGTAGCAGAAGCTTGGGAGATTTCTGAGAAAGCCATATGCATAACCAGCGACTTACATATACTCATATTTTTGAAAGCATGAGAAAAGCTGAAAGTGCCAGAGGATAATCCTTTAAACCCCCCTGCGGCACTGAATAAAGCGCCGCCAATGGTTAGAGCCAAACTTAAACCTATATCAAACCCTGAGGGGCCCTTAAAATACTTGCTTAAATCCGGATAGCCATACTTGTCAGATTTTGCCCCTAAGACCTCTTCTAATTCTTTCCAGGGTGCAGACCGGACATTATCAGATATATAATTATAAGAAATCAAGCTGTAGCCGCTGAATTCCTGCCGAAATTTCTCCAGAGGCAGAAAGTCACTGCCTTTATCGTAAAAATAGTAAACCTTATTTTTATCTACTTTGGTAACCAGAATAAAATGGCCTTTCTTTTTAGAGCCAGTCAGAGATTTTAAATGAGCGATAAAGGGAGTAAAGCGAGTCAGCGTGACATAAGGCACTGATTTTGTCTTAATCTTACGAGGATAAAGAGTAAGGCCAAAGTAGGCTGCTGTCTTACCCATAGCATAAAGAGAATTATATATAGTATTTTGTCCAGTCTGGACATTACCTAATAGAATATCAATAAATAATAGCAATGAAGCAATAGAAGCCGGATTTAAATTCTTACCCGAAGCCTGCAGAAAATTGTAAAGAGTATAGGTTGAACAAGGAACTGTTTCTGTCTGAGGCTGCCTCAACCATTCATATAACGCCTTTAACTTCTGAGAGGTTAAATCTACCTTTCTCTCTACCTGCAAGCCTCGCTTAAGTCGGATAAGGCTGGCTTTGTGAGAAGTAAGAGGTTTCAGGGAATGAAGAAGAGAAGAAGCTACCGTCATATTAAAAGCTTTGGCTTCCAAAGGAGTATTGGCGAGAGTGTTTAAAGAGCCATAAAGAGGGGCATAAGAAGGATTATGCCACAAAATGGCAGGATTATATTCCACGGCCCACGCGGCCTGCTCGGGTATAAAAATAGCCACTATGATTAGAGCTACCGCTCTAATCC
>JAGGSQ010000066.1 GCA_021159015.1 Candidatus Omnitrophota bacterium
GGCAAAGGTATCTTATAATTTTTGGTAAATTGGTAAATAAGGAGGGGGAAGATGGAAATTAAAAGTGATATTTTAGTAATTGGTTCAGGTCCTGCCGGTCTGATTAGTGCTTCTACGGCCAGAAGATACTATCCTTCTAAAAAAATTGCTGTCATCACTAAGACCGATCTTAGTATTATTCCTTGTGGTATTCCTTATATGTTTTCTTCTCTTTCTTCTCCTGACGATAATCTTTGTGCTGTAGAGGGGCTAAAGAAAAAAGGCACAGATATTTATATTGATGAGATAAAACAGGTTCTGCCGGATAAAAAAGAGGCAGTGGGAGAAAACACATATTCTTATGAGAAATTAGTTTTAGCTACTGGTTCTAAACCACTGCGGCCGCCCATAAAAGGAATAGACAAAGAAGGAGTGTTTTTTGTCTATAAAGAAATGCACTATCTCAAGAATATGATTGAGCAACTCAAAAGTTGGCGTAATGTGCTAATTATCGGGGGAGGATTTATCGGCGTAGAACTGGCGGATGAACTGTCTAAACACAAGCATCTCCATATATTCTTAGTAGAAGCCCAGGAGGAAGTATTAAGTAATTCTTTTGACAAGGAGTTCTCACTTTTAGCTAGAGACAAGCTCGTTTCTGAGGGTGTAGAAATTATAACTGGTGATGTAGTCAGTGAAATTGCCGGAGGAAAAAAGGCAGAACAGGTGCGCCTGCAGAGTGGGCGCACTTTAGATGTAGATGCGGTAATTGTAGGTATTGGTGCTGTTCCCAATACAGAACTGGCTGAGAAAGCCGGCATTGACTTAGGAAGGGGCAAGGGGATCTGGGTGGATGAATATATGCGGACTTCCGTAAAAGATATTTTTGCGGTAGGAGATTGCGCTGGCAAAAGGGATTTTTTTACTCGCAGAGATTGCCGCGTAATGCTTGCCTCGACTGCGACGGCGGAGGCGCGCGTAGCGGGAGCTAACCTTTATCAGTTGAAAATAGTAAGAGAAAATAAGGGAACCATTGCTATTTTTTCTACTTACGTAAACGGCTTAGTTTTAGGTTCAGCCGGTCTTACCGAAAAAACCGCTAAACAGGAAGGTTTCGATGTAGTAGTAGGACAGGCAGAAGGAGTAGATCGCCATCCTGCTTCTTTACCCGGCGCCTCAAAGATAAAAGTCAAATTGATTTTCTCCCGCCATTCAGGCATTATTCTGGGAGGGCAGGTCTCAGGCGGTGCTTCCTGCGGCGAGCTAATTAATATTATCGGCCTGGCGATTCAGAAAAGAGTTTCTTTCTCGGAACTGGAGACTTTCCAAATGGCCACACATCCTTATTTGACTTCTGCCCCTACTATGTATTCTCTGGTTTTGGCGGCCCAAAATGCCGGTGACAATTTTTAGTTATGGAAAACACAAATTCTTCTTTCTCAGATGCCAGAATCAAAGATAATCTTGCGGCAGTAAAGAATAAGCTCATAGTCTTAAGCGGCAAAGGCGGCGTAGGAAAAAGTACGGTTGCCGTCAATCTATCCGTTCTCTTAGAACAGAAGGACTTAAGAGTGGGGCTTTTAGACACAGATATCCACGGTCCCAATGTAGCTAAGATGTTAGGCCTGGAAGGAAAAAATATTTTGGCCGACGAAAATAGAAGAATAAAGCCTTATAGGGTATATAAAAATTTAGAGGTAATTAGTCTGGCTTTTCTTCTTCCTTCTTCTGATAAACCGGTAGTCTGGCGCGGCCCTTTGAAAACCAGTCTTATCCGTCAATTTCTTAGCGATGTAGAGTGGGGAGAGCTTGACTATTTAATTATTGACTCACCCCCTGGCACAGGAGATGAACCTTTGAGCGTATGCCAGCTTGTACCTAATCTTAATATGGCCATAGTAGTCACTACACCGCAAGAAGTTGCTCTTTTGGATGTGAGAAAATCTATTGCTTTCCTCCAGGAGCTTAATATACCTTTTGTGGGGATAGTAGAGAATATGTCAGGCCTTATTTGTCCTTATTGTGGTAAGAAAATAGACTTGTTTAAGAGCGGGTCGGTAGAAAAAACAGCGGAAGAGTTTGGGATAGAGTTTTTGGGAAAGCTTCCTCTTGAGCCCGAAGCAGTGGTCTGTTCTGACCGCGGCCAGCCGTTGGTACTGACAGATAAAGCAGGCAGCTTCAGGCAGGTTTTTTTTGCTATAGGGGAAAAAATAAGAAAACATGAAAATTCAGCCTGAGTGTATAACTTGTTTTTTTCGTCAAGCTCTGGATGCTGCCAGTTTGGCGGGGGCCTGTAGAGCGGAGAAGGAAGAGATAATTAAAGAGTTTTCGCGGTATCTGGCCGATTGCGACTTCTCTCAGCCTCCTCCCGTAGCAGGAGAAGCTCTTTATAAGATTATCGAAAAAGTAACCGGTAAAAAAGATCCCTTTAAAGAGCTTAAAGAAGAAAGCAATCGTTTTGCCTTAGAAGTGGCTTCTCAGATTAGAGAGAAGGTTTTTTCTTCTCCTCAGCCGCTGCGTGCGGCAGTAGAGGTTGCTATTGCTGGAAACATTATAGATTACGGCATAAAGTCTGCGTGGGATATTGAAAAGGAGAAAGAGCAGCTTCTGAAGGCTAATTTGGCGCCAGATCTTTTACGGGGGACTTTCGCTTTTGATGCTTTCCAGCAGGATGTAGATAAGGCAAAGACGGTTCTGTATCTTGCTGATAATGCAGGAGAGATTGTGTTTGACAGGATTCTTGTCGAGGAGCTGATAAAACTGGGTAAACAGGTAGTAGTAGCGGTGAGAGAGGAGCCAATTATCAATGATGCTTTATATGAAGATGCGGAAACTTGCGGTCTGACTGAGATAGCAGAGGTAGTTTCCAGTGGCGTCTCTACTCCCGGCGTAGTAATGGAAAAAACTACGCCGGAATTTCGCCGCCGCTTAGAGGCAGCAAACTTAATAATTAGCAAGGGCCAGGGGAATTTCGAAGCCTTAGAAGGAAAAGACCTGGGCCGGCCTTTATATTTTTTGTTCCGCATAAAATGTGAGGTAATAGCAGAGTTTACGAAAGAAGAGTTGGGAGCGATAGTACTTAAACCTCAAGCAGAAAGAGCAGTCCTAAAATGAGAGAAAAGACTCAGCTGGAACTGGCGCGGGCGGGTATAGCGAGCCGAGAACTAAAGATACTTGCCGCGCAAGAAGGCATAAAAGAATCCCAGCTTCTCCAGCTGGTAGCAGAAGGGAAAGCCGTTATTCCTTCTAATAAGCAGATAACGCTTGAACAACCGCGGGCTATCGGTAAAGGGCTTTTAGTGAAAGTTAATGCTAATTTAGGCACCTCTCCTCTTTTTCCTCAGGCAAAAGAAGAACGGAAGAAACTCAAAGTAGTTCTTTCCGCGGGTGCAGATACGGTAATGGATTTAAGTACGGGGGGCAATATTAAGAACATCCGGGCTCAAATTCGTAAAAATTGTCCTTTGCCTTTGGGAACAGTGCCTATTTACGAAGCTGCGGAACGCTCTCGTCTGAAGGGGGAAGGGCTTATAAATATAAAAGAAGATGCGTTTTTCCAGATTATAGAAGAACAGGCAAAAGACGGTGTAGATTTTGTTACTGTCCATTGCGGTATTACTCAATACTCCCTTAGTCAATTGGAGAAACAGGGAAGAGTTATGGGTATAGTAAGTCGCGGAGGAGCGCTTATTGCCAGCTGGATGAAAGCTAATCACAAAGAGAATCCTTTTTATGCTGATTTTGGACGTGTAATTGATATTGCTAAGAAATATGATTTGACTCTTAGTTTAGGCGATGCTTTACGGCCCGGAGCAATTTCTGATGCCACAGACAGGGCTCAGATTGCCGAGCTTACTACCTTGGCTCAACTGGCTCAAGAAGCGCACCAAGCAGGAGTGCAGGTAATGATTGAGGGGCCGGGTCACGTTCCTCTTAACCAGATTGAGGTAAATATCCGTTTAGAGAAAGCTCTTTGTAATGATAGGCCTTTTTATGTCCTGGGGCCTTTACCTACGGATATTGCTGCTGGCTACGATCATATCGCCGGAGCAGTAGGCGGGGCGCTGGCAGCTTTCTACGGTGCTGACTTTTTGTGTTATCTTACGCCTACAGAGCATTTAGGTTTGCCTCAGGCAGAAGATGTAAGAGAGGGCGTAGTGATTACAAAAATTGCCGCTCATATTGCTGATTTGGCGCGGGGCAGTAAAATTGCCTGGGAAAAAGATTTAGCTATGGCTAAGGCAAGAAAGGCTTTTGACTGGCAGAGGATGTTTGAACTAACTATAGACAGAGAAAAGGCGAAAAAAATACACCGGCGGCGCTCTAGCGGCATAGAAGAGGAATGCTCTATGTGCGGTGACTTCTGTGCCTTAAAAATTTTTAAGGAGGCTTTTAAATAGTGACGGTTAGGATTATTTTTGATAATTATGCCTCGTCTGGTTTTGTTTCTGGCTGGGGAATTTCCTACTGGGTAGGAGAAGATATGCTCTTTGATACAGGTGAGAACTTTGCCTATTTAAGAAAAAATGCAAAAATTATGGGGCTTGATTTTGCCAGGCTAAGTAAAATTGCTCTCTCGCATGAGCATTGGGACCATACCGGAGGATTAGAAGGGATCTTAAAACTTAATCGGCAGATTACCGTCTTTGTGCCGGCGGGATTTAGCGAGGCATTTAAAGAGAAGACTGCTTCTTTAGCCAAGAAGTTAGTCTTAGTAAATAGTTTTGTAGAAATTTCCGAAAGTATTTTTCTTAGTGCGCCTCTGGGAACTAACTATAAAGATTTGCAGCTGGAGGAAAGTTATCTGGTTATTAACAGTAAAAAAGGCCTTGTTCTTCTTTGCGGCTGTTCTCATCCGGGGATAGTAAATATGGTGAAGCAGGCAAAGGATTATTTTAGAAAAGATATTTATGCGGTATTAGGCGGATTTCATCTTTTAAACACCGAAAAAAGAATAATCGAAGTTACCGCAGAAGAGCTCAAAAAAAGCGGTGTAAAGTTTGCCGGCCCTTCTCATTGCAGTGGCCAAAAGGCAAGAGATATTTTCAGACGTATCTATGCCGATAATTTCTTAGAGGTTGAGATCGGTAAAATCTTCCCTTTTGATTAAGAGACAAGAAGGAGGTAGCTATGAATATTATAGCTGCTAATTTCAAACATGCCTTGGTAATTACCGTATTTGTTTTTATGATGATGCTTTTTATTGATTACTTAAACGTGCTCACCCAGGGCCGTATGAGTTCGTTTATTCGCGGCGGACGCCTGCGTCAGTACTTGGCGGCTTCTTTCTTAGGAGCTACGCCGGGATGTTTGGGGGCGTTTGCTACCGTTTCTTTTTATATTCGCGGCCTGATTTCTTTGGGAGCAGTAGTAGGGTGTATGATTGCCACCAGCGGCGATGAAGCATTTGTGATGCTGGCTATGTTTCCTAAAAAGGCACTTCTTATTTTTGGCTTTCTTTTTGTCTTGGGGATTATTTTTAGTTATGTAGTTGACGCTCTCCTGAAAGTTTTAAAAATCAAACCCCATGCCTCCTGCGAAGAAGCAGTGTTGCATGATAAAAATATATGCCGTTGTTTTGGTTTTAGAGAAACGCTGTTTAACCTGAGACATTTGTCCTTCAATCGTTTTCTTCTTCTTTTGCTGCTAGCAGTTTTTCTTTATGGATTTTTAAGGGGTATAATTACAGTAGATGAGTCATGGGTGAAGGTTACTTTTATCTCGCTTCTTTCTCTGGCTATTTTTATTGTTATAACTGTACCGCAGCATTATCTACAGGAGCATATATGGGAACATATAGCCAAGAAACACCTTCTGCGCATACTTTTGTGGAGCTTTGGGGCGCTATTGGTAGTAGACATAGGGCTTAGATTCTTTAATCTTGAGACCTTTATTAAGACCCATATGTTGTGGGTGTTTGTTCTGGCAGCATTAGTAGGGATTATTCCTGAGTCAGGGCCGCATCTGGTTTTTGTGATGATGTTTGCCAGGGGAATTTTGCCTTTTTCTGTGCTTATCACCAGTTCTATTGTTCAAGACGGTCATGGGATGTTACCACTTTTGTCTTACTCTATTAAAGACTCTCTGGTAGTAAAAGTGTTTAATCTTTTGATAGGTATAGTTGTAGGAGGGTTTTTGTATTGGCTGGAGTTGCGCGGTATCTTGTTTTGAGATTGACATCTTAGGATTTACTGGTATATTTTTTGAGCTATGGAAGGTATTTATGATTTAGCTGTTATAGGAGCTGGTCCGGCCGGACTTACGGCGGCTATCTATGCGGCGCGGGCCCGTCTTAAAACGGTAGTGCTGGAGTCTTTCGCTCTTGTCTCGCAAGTAAGCCTTACCGAGGAAATAGAAAATTATCCTGGCTTTGTAGAGGGAATAAAAGGGTTTGAGCTTTTGCAAAATTTTAAGCGGCAGGCTGAGCGGTTTGGAGCAGAATTTGTTCTGCAGGAGGCAGTAGCCATAGAGAAAAGGGAAAAAATCTGGATAATCAGGACTTCTCCGCCGGGTTCTGTTAAGTCATTGGCGGTAATAGTTGCCACGGGAGCTTCGGCCAAGAAGCTAGGCATAAAAGGAGAAGATAAATTTAGGGGCAAGGGGGTTTCTTATTGTGCTACTTGTGACGGGGCTTTCTTTCGCAACAAGGTTGTCTGTGTTATTGGAGGAGGAGATACTGCGGTAGAGGAAGCATTATTCTTGACACGTTTTGCTTCAAAAGTAAAGCTTATTCATCGTCGCCAGCAGCTGCGGGCGGCAAAAATTTTGCAGGAGAGAGTATTCAGCCATTTCCAGGTAGAATTAGTCCTTAATTCTCTCCCGCAGGAGATAGTGGGAGAGGGGAAAGTTAGCGGCGTTAAAGTTTTAAATAAAGAGACCCGGAAAGAAAATATTATTGAGTGCGAAGGCGTATTTATCTTTGTAGGAAATGTGCCTAATACAGATTTTGTAAAGAGTCTTCTGGGATGCGACGAGGGCGGCTATATAGAAGTGGATGCAGGAATGAAGACTTCTCAAGAAGGCATTTTTGCCTGCGGTGACTGTTGCAGCAAGTTTTTACGCCAAGTAGTTACGGCGTGCGGCGACGGAGCCGTAGCCGCTTTCTCAGTGCAAAAATATCTGGAAGACTTGAAGGGAATAACTTATAATTAAACTATGAAGGGAGAAAAAGTAAAAGAGAGTTTGCCAAAGCTTAAGTCTTCAGAGATAGATACAAGCCTGGAAGAATTAGGTATGATTCAGAATGTAAAGGAAGAAGATAATAAAATGCGGCTTACTCTTAAATTACCTTTTCTTTATGTCCCTATCCGCGGGATGCGGGAGGAGATGATAAGAGGAACAGTAGAATCAGCGGGAGCGGAGTGCGAGATTGAAGTAGCAGAGATGGATGAGGCAGAAAGAAATAGTTTTATGAGGATATCGCAAAGCCGCTGGCTTAGTTAGGAGGAGGATTATGGGAATAGACAATGAATCGCTGGGTTTTCTTAAAGAGTTGATAGAGGCAATAAGTCCTTCGGGGTTTGAGGAAGACGCGGTTAAGGTATGGCGGGAGAGAACAGGGAAGTTTTGCTCCCAGGTAACTATAGACACTACCGGCAATGCTATTGCTAAATTGGAAAATAAAGGTCCTAAAGTAATGCTGGCCGGCCATATTGATGAGATTGGTTTGATGGTTAAATATATAGATAAAGAAGGTTTTATATACTTTAGTCCTATTGGGGGCATAGATCCTTACATTCTTCAGGGCCAGCGTGTCTGGCTCAGGGGTAAAAAAGGTAAAGTATTGGGAGTAATTGGGAAAAAGCCTATTCATCTTATTGAAGGGGAAGAAAAGAATAAACGACTTAAGTTTGAGGAGATGTGGATAGACGTAGGGCTTGATTCGGAAGATAAAGTAAAAGAGATAATAGACATAGGCACCGTAGGAGTAGTAGGAGTGGGATTTGAGAAGCTGGGAGAAGTGGCAGTGGGCAGAGGATTTGACGATAAAGCCGGAGCGTTTGTGGTGAGTGAGGTTATGAAGATTCTATCTGGACATAGACCGGCAGCTGCTGTTTATGGTGTAGCTACAGTACAGGAGGAAGTAGGCTTGCGGGGAGCAAGAGTAAGTAGTTATGGCATAACGCCTGATTATGCTTTAGCTATAGATGTTACTTTTACCAGCGATACGCCTTCTTTAGACAAGCGCAAAATAGGAAAGATTGATTTAGGAAAAGGCCCGGTTTTGGCCTGGGGGCCCAATATTAACAAAGAATTATTTGGCCTTTTAAAGCAGACGGCGGAGGAAAACAATATTCCCTACCAAATTGAAGCTATACCGCGTCCTACTGGCACAGATGCTAATGTGATGCAGATGACCAAGTCGGGCGTAGCTACAGCTCTGGTGAGTATTCCTAACCGTTATATGCATACGCCGGTAGAAATAATTAGTCTTGAAGACCTGGTTAATGCTGCCCAATTAATTAGCAGATTTATTTATAAACTATCTTGAGTTTAAGAAAGGAGAGTTTTATGCCCGAGGTTATTTTAAATGATAACAACTTTGAGCAGGAAGTAATAAAATCTGATATTCCGGTCCTGGTAGATTTCTGGGCGCCTTGGTGTGCTCCTTGCATGATGATTGCGCCGGTAATAGAAGAGTTGGCTCAAGAGTACGAGGGCCAGCTTAAAGTTTGCCGTCTGAATGTAGATGAAGTCCCTCAGGCGGCATCTCGCTTCCAAATAATGGCAATTCCGAGCCTGCTGATTTTTAAGGAGGGCCAGCCAGTAGAAAAAATAGTAGGGGTTATACCTAAAGAAAGAATTGTCTCCAAGCTTCAGGCTTATTTGGGCTGATATATGGCTAAAGCTTCTCGCCAGTTTATTTATGAGAATGAAGTTGTATGGCTGGAGGAGAAAAAAGGAAAAATTTCTGCTTCTCAGCGTACCGATTTAGTGGTAGCTACGCCGGCGGAATTCCATGGTCATAGCGGCATATGGACACCGGAGGACTTTTTGGTGGCGTCGGTTAATTCCTGCATTATGACTACCTTTTTGTTTTTCGCTTACCGCCAGGGCTTAAGGTTTAGAAGCTTTCGTTCCCGGGCGCAGGGGGTTCTGGAAAGGACGGATTTAGGTTTTATGTTCAGCCGCATTAAAGTAAAAGTATTTTTGAAGATAGAGGCGCAGGAAACAATTGAGCAGGCCGAGGCCGCAGTAAAGGCAGCGGAGAAAGATTGTTTGATTTCCCGTTCTCTTAAATCTGAAGTTACAATAGAGCCGGAGATTGTGAAAGAGGAGTAACATGGTATGGCTGTAGTGGAAGTTAGCATTGTACCTTTAGGGAGTAGCAGCCCTTCCGTGAGTAAATATGTCAAAAAAGCCTTAGAGGTTCTGAGAAAAGAAAAAATAAAATTTTCTCTTTCCGCTATGGGCACAATTCTGGAAGATAAGTCTTTAGATAAAGTTCTAAAAGTTGTAGTTAAGATGCATCGTGCCGTATTAGACGGAAAAGAAGTTAAGCGAGTGGTTACTTCTATTAGAATAGACGAAAGAGTAGACAAGCATTTAAGTATTGAGGGAAAGCTTAAAGCGGTTAAAAATGATTGATTTTTCCCAGATAGACAAAGCGAGAAAAATCTTAGAACTGGGTGAGTTTGCTACGTCTGAGGAGATTGATAAATCCTACCGCCGCTTAGCCAAAAAGTTTCATCCCGACCGCTGTCCCCCGCCGCAAAAAAAAGAATGTGAGAGTAGATTTAAAGAGATAACTTTTTCTTACCGCCTTCTTAAAGAATATATTTCTTCCTACCGTTACTCTTTCAAGGAAGAAGACGTACGGCGGAATTCGTTTTCTCCCCAGGCCTACGAACATCTCAAAAAATTTTATGACGGCTGGTGGGGAGACTTAGGTTTTTAATATGTCTGTCTTTGACGAATATGCGCAAGAGTATGACAGCTGGTATGACAAAAATCGTTTTAGTTTTCTCAGCGAAATAGAGGCGATTAAAAAGGTTTTGCCGCCGGGCCGGGGTGTAGAAATAGGCACAGGCAGCGGCAGGTTTGCTAAAGAATTAGGAATAAAATGGGGAGTTGAGCCCTCAAAAGCTATGGCCCAAATGTGTCTGAGGCGCGGCGTCAAAGTAGAGATTGCCCAGGCCGAATCTCTCCCTTTTGCTTCCGGCTCTTTTGATTTTGCTCTTTTTGTTACCTCTTTTTGTTTCCTAAAGGAACCTTTGGCTGCCCTAAGAGAGGCTCATCGTATTTTATCTCCTGGGGGATGTGTAATTTTGGGAATTATTGACCGAGAAAGTTTTTTGGGCAAGGCTTATGGTAAGAAAAAAAGTAAATTCTATGAAGAGGCGCATTTTTATTCTGCGGCCGAGGCTATCGAGATTCTAAAAAGAGCAGGGTTTAGGTTTGAGAAAGCCTACCAGACACTTTTCATAAATCCTTCTCAGTTAAGAAAAATAGACGAAATTAGAGAAGGCTTCGGAGAAGGAAGTTTTGTAGTGATGCGTGCCTGCAAATGAACTATACTTCAAAGAGAGTAGCTTGTTTATTCTTTTGTTTTTTGCTTCTTTCTTTACCCTCTCTTTTATCTGCTATATGTCCTCAGGACAGACATTTAATACCTTCCCCTTCTGAAAAAGCAGCCGTTATGCAGCTTGATTTTGATGGTGACGGAGTGATAAACTCGGAAGATTCTGATATAGACGGAGACGATATTGCTAACAGCAAAGACAAGGATATAGACGGCGACGGCAGAGATAATGAGAGTGATCCTTCTCCTTATGATTGGCGGGAGAAAGGTTTCAGTCCCTTTGGGGTGCTGGCTTTTTTATCTTGGAACCATAGTTGGAATAATTACAAATATTCTTCCTCTGACTTAGAAAAAGCCGTAAAGATGTTTAAAAATCTAGGCATAGACTATGTACGTTTTGATTTTTATTGGGAAGATATAGAACCTCATAAAGGGGAATTTAGTTTTTCTAAATATGACTATATTGTAAAACTTCTGAGAAAAAATAATATCAGGATTCTGGGTATACTTGATTATTCTGCTTCCTGGGCGGCAAAATCCTGGAATGCGCCTCCTTTTTCTTATGAAGATTTTGCCAATTTTGTGAAAAAAGTGGTAGGGCGTTATAAAAATTATATAAAGTATTGGGAGATTTGGAACGAACCAAATTCCTATACTTATCTGGCGGTGAGAGACAGTATGAAAACCTATACTCAGCTTCTTAAAAGCGCCTATAGGGCCGCTAAAGAGGCGGACGCTTCTTGCAAGATTGTTCTGGGAGGATTGGCGCGCGAAGCACCTTATGCCTTGGCAGATATTTACCGGCAGGGAGGAAAAGGCTATTTTGATATCGTTAATATTCATCCTTTTGTTAATCCTTTGCGTTTCCGCTGGCAGAAAGAGATAGAAGTTATTTATAACAATCTCTTAAAAGTTATGCGCCGTTATCATGACGAAAATAAACACATTTGGGTTACCGAGATAGGTTGTCCGGGAATAAAGAGTTACAAAGACAGTCAAGGGTGGTGGGAAGGCAGGAGCCCTAACTTCAGCCAGCAGGCGGTATTTTTAAAGAAAGTCTATCTGAAACTGCTTAAGCTACCTCATATAGACAAAGTCTTTTGGGCTTTTTTTCGGGATTGCAAAGAACATTTTAAGAGCGATGTGGATTATTTTGGTTTAGTTGATTGGCAGTTTAGGCCCAAGAAAGCGTTTTTTTACTATCGCTGGTTAATAAGAGAGTTGAAGTCAAAGGCGCGGAGAGATAAGCAATAAAAATCTTTTGTAAAGCAGAAAGAGACGGTATAATATGGTGCTATGTTCAGGAGGGGAAAAAGGAGAACTGTAAAAAGAATTAGGGCGGGGGGTATTTGATTATGAAAAAGGTGGTTTTTTTTGAGATAAAAGGATGGGAAAAGAAGTATATAAGGCGGCGCCTGAAAGGATTTAAGGTGGATTTTTTTGCTGCGCCTTTGGGTGAGGACAATGTGGAGTTTTGTCAAACTGCAGATATTGTGTCGGTATTTATATATTCTCGCCTCTCCGCAAAAGTTTTGTCTAAACTTAAAAAATTAAAGTTTATTGCCACGCGCTCTACTGGTTTTGACCATATAGATATAAAAGAGGCTAAAAAAAGAAAAATTCTCGTGGCCAATGTTCCTTTCTACGGAGAAAATACGGTAGCAGAACATACCTTTGCTCTAATTCTTTCTCTCTCGCGTAATGTGCACAAGTCTTATCTGCGTACGCTGCGTAGTGATTTCTCTATTGAAGGATTGCGCGGGTTTGATTTAAAAGGGCGGACGATAGGCGTAGTAGGGGCAGGGCATATTGGTATGCATGTGATAAGGATTGCTAAAGGGTTTGGTATGGAGGTTTTAGCCTATGACCTGTATAAAAATACCTTCTTAGAAGAAGTATTAGGATTTCAATATACGAGTCTTGAGGAAATATTAAAGAAATCAGATATCATCAGCCTTCATCTTCCTTACAATCAACATACACATTATATCATAAACAAAAAAAATATAAATCTCATTAAACGGGGGGCCATAATTATTAATACCTCACGAGGATGCCTGATTGAAACAGAAGCGTTAATTGAAGCCTTAGATAGAGGTATCTTATCCGGAGCGGGACTAGACGTGCTGGAAGGAGAAGAACTTATCAAGGAGGAGAAACAATTGCTTTATGACCGAAAGAAATTAGAGGTGTGGGGCGATTTAGTTAAAAGCCATATACTTTTAAGTAAAGATAACGTTGTCTTTACTCCTCATATTGCTTTTTATAGTCAAGAGGCATTGGAAAGGATTCTGGATACCACTGTGGACAATATAGTAGCTTTTTCCCGCACTCAGCCGCAGAATCTTGTTTTTTAATTATGGAGATTGACTTAACTAAACTCCCGCCTGGCCACAGGGGAGTAATTGTAAGAGTAGAAGGAGGAGTAGGGTTTATTAAGAAACTGGAGTATATGGGTATTCGGCAGGGAAAAATCGTAAGAAAGATTAGCTCTCATTTTTTACGGGGGCCGCAAACAGTTAGGGTAGATAACTTTGATGTAGCAATTGGTTTTGGTATGGCCAGAAAGATTTTTGTGAAAGAAGTATGACTAAAACTAAAAGAATCCTTTTAATCGGCAACCCTAATGTAGGCAAAAGCACTATTTTTTCTCGCCTTACCGGTGCCAAAGTCATCGTCTCCAATTATCCCGGGACAACGGTTGAATATTATCAAGGCTATTTCAAGCTTGAAGATAAAGAGGCGATAATTATTGATGCCCCCGGTATTTATAATCTGGAACCTTCCTCTAAAGCAGAAGAAGTAGCGAAGGAATTGATAGATGGGGCAGATATTATTGTGAACGTTATGGATGCTACTAACTTGGAAAGAAATCTTTATCTCACTCTGCAGCTTCTGGAGACTAATAAACCTATAGTGGTTGTTCTTAATATCTGGGATGAGACTAAGCATAAAGGAATAGAAATTGACTGCCAGAAAATGGAGGAGATATTGAAGGTGCCAGTAGTAGCTACTTCAGGAATTTCCGGCGAGGGAATAAGAAAACTGGCCTTCAGAATCTGGGAGGCAAAAACTTCTTCTTTTGTAGCGGAAGATAAATGGAAGAGTATAGGTTTTATCCTGCAAAACGTCCAGAAGCTTTACCATAAGCATCATACTTTGTTGGAAATATTAGGCGAAGTAAGCATTCGTCCCCTTACGGGGTTCTTTATAGCGGCTGTAGTAATATTTATCTCTTTTACTTTGGTGCGCTTTATTGGTGAAAATCTAATTAGTTACATTTTTGACCCCTTTTTTAATAAAGTATGGCTTCCTCTCTTAGTTAAGATTGATTCTCTTCTTAAAGGAGGAGGTATATTACATAGTATTCTTATTGGTCACCTTATAGGAGGAGAGGTAGATTTTGTTCAGTCTTTCGGGCTCTTGAGTACCGGTCTTTATGTGCCCTTAGCCATGGTACTTCCTTATATAATTGGCTTTTATTTGGTTTTGGGATTTTGGGAGGATTTCGGTTATCTGCCGCGCCTTGCAGTATTAATGGATAATTTTATGCATCGGCTCGGACTGCATGGTTATTCCATATTCCCTTTTATTTTGGGCTTAGGATGTAATGTACCCGGAGCTATGGCTACGCGGCTTTTAGCTAGTCGGCGGGAGAAATTCATTACGGCAACTTTGATGGCCATTGCGGTGCCCTGTATGGCTCAGATTGCGATGATTGTGGGATTATTAGGCAAAAGAGGCGGCCAGTATGTATTCTTGGTGTTTTTTATTCTTCTTCTTATTTTCATAATTAAGGGATTAATTCTGAACAAACTTATGCCCGGACACAGCCCCGAAATACTTATGGAGGTTCCTCCTTATCGCTTGCCCCGCTGGGATGTAACGCTGAAGAAACTTTGGATGAGGATGAGCGGTTTTCTTAAAGAAGCTTTGCCGTTAGTTCTATTGGGGGTAATAGCAGTAAACCTGCTTTATAGCTTGGGAATAATCAAAGCTATAGCTAGTTTGCTTTCTCCTTTTTTAGTTAAAATCTGGGGATTGCCTAAGGAATCAGTGGCAGCTTTGATTATCGGCTTCTTGCGCAAAGATGTAGCGGTAGGTATGTTGGGACCCTTGGGTTTAACTACCAAACAGTTAATTGTGGGTAGTGTGATTTTAGCAATATATTTTCCCTGTATTGCTACTTTTGTGGTGTTAACTAAGGAATTAGGCTGGCGGGATATGCTAAAATCAGTAATTATTATGATTTTCGTTACCTTTAGCGTAGGGGCTCTGCTTAATCTTATACTTTGATGTTAGAATTAGAGAATATTACAGTAAGAGTTGAGGAAAGGATAGTTTTAGAAAATATCAGTTTTCGTATCAGAAGGGGAGAAGTATTGGCTCTCTTTGGTCCTAATGGTTCAGGGAAAAGCAGCCTTATTAAGGCGTTAATGGGGATTTCTGGCTATATACTAGAGAAAGGAAGAGCATATGTGGAAAATGAGCTTATAAATAATCTCAAGATTGAAGAGAGAGCCCAGCGCGGTTTAGGAATTATGTTTCAGCATCCGGCTTCTATTCCGGAAGTTAAACTACAGCAGCTGGCCGAGCGGCTTAACTCTTCTGCCTCAGAGATAAAGAAGGGCATTGAGAGGCTAAATCTGGGATACCTTAAGGAGCGTTCGCTGAATGTAGATTTTTCCGGCGGAGAAATGAAAAGGGCTGAACTTTTCCAGTTACTTATGCAAAAACCCAAAGTGCTGCTTCTTGATGAGCCGGCCTCAGGCGTAGATATTGAGAATATCGCTTTGATGTCTAAGGTACTGGCGGGGTTTATCGAAAAACAGCGTCCGGCTACTTTAATTATTACCCACACGGGATATATTCTCAATTATATTAAGGCCCAGCGTGCTTGTGTGATGCTGGGAGGAAGAATCTGCTGTTTTGATAGGCCAGAGAAGATTCTTTCGGATATAACTAAATATGGATATGAAAAATGCAAAGATTGCCGTTGCCGCGTGTCTACCTTGTCCACCCGCCAGGTGGACAAAAAAGGTGGAGTGGAGTGAAGAATGCAGAGGTTGACGGTGCAGGGTAAGATAGACAAGAAAGATAGAAGTAGGATAGCCCAGACAGGTATAGATCTGTCGGCCCAGCAGCGAAGCGCAAGTTTTATTCAAAAAGATAATGCTATCCTTGCTTCTTTCTCACTTCTAAAGGGAGTAGAGATTTTACCCTTAAAGGAGGCGGAAAAGAAGTACTCTCGCCGGCGTATATTTTGGGGAGAGGCTTTTGCTAAGACGGAGAGAAAATTCAACCGCCATACCCGCGGAGGATATTTTGTCAGAGTGCAGAAAGGGGTACGAGTTAAGTTTCCTATCCAGGCATGTCTGTTTTTGAAAAAATCCGGGTTTCGGCAAAGAGTGCATAATATCATTGTGGTGGAAGAAGGAGCCGAGGCTTATTTTATTAGCGGTTGTGCTTCTTCTAAAGCCACTAGTGAGAGTTATCATTTGGGAATATCAGAATATTTTATCGGCAGGGGAGCTTACCTTAATTTTACTATGATCCACGCCTGGGGCAAAGATATCGAAGTAGAGCCTCAAGCCGCCGCTATAGTAGAAAAAGGAGGGAACTTTATTTCTAATTATATTTCGCTTAAGCCGGTAAAAAATATTAAGATGGATCCGGTGGCATTCTTGGAAGGGGAAAAGGCCCGTGTTAGTTTTAATTCTTTAGTTATTTCCCATCCCAGCTCTTTTCAGGATATAGGCGCGAGTGTTTATCTGGGGGCTAAAGAAGGTGCGGCAGAAGTTATCTCAAGAACAGTAAGTTTGGGGGGGAGAGTTATAGCCCGGGGGTATATAAAGGCATTAGCAAAACAAGTAAAGGGTCATATTGAATGTCGGGGACTAATTGTACCTTCTCGCGGCACAATATCTTCTTTGCCGCAGATAGAGACGGAGTTTCGTGATGTGAGCCTTACGCATGAGGCAGCTATTGGGAAAATATCGCGGGAGGAGATAGAGTATTTGGCAGCTAGAGGCATACCTCAGGATGAAGCTCAGGCTCTAATTATTAGAGGGTTTATGGATACAGATATTTTGGGTTTGCCTAAAAGCTTGGAGGAGGAAGTAAGGAGGCTTACTCAGAAGACTTTGGAAAAGGGAAGCTAAAAAGGAGGGAAGATGAAAAAGAAGAAGGTAGTTTCTGAAAACAAGCTGGAGTTGATAAAAAAGGAAATTTGGCCCAAGACAAAGAAAGAATTGGAGAAAGCAGTGGATAAAGCTAAAGATGCGTTAAGTAAGGGAGAAAGCTACATAAAAACGCTCTCTGCTAAAAGTGCTCAGAAAGCGGAAGAGCTTTCGCTTAAAATTAAGAGAGAAAAACTTATCTACGATCTCGGCAGGACGGTTGCTTCTACTTCGCGGGCAAAACTGGGAGAGAGCAAAAAAATAGCTGCTTTGTTGTCTCAGATAAAGCAGATTGAGCGTGCCATTAAAAAGGCTAAAGCTTAAACCAAAAATAGATTAGTTTTTGCACTTGTGGAGGGAGAGGTATATCTTAATTATAGCATCAAATCCGACTTAAAATTAGTCCAGCCTACAGTAGCTGAAATTATTGGCAAACTTAAACGGACAGTAAAAAAAGAAACACTGCTTACAGATTTAAGGCTTTGTTTGGAGGAAGCTTTGATAAATGCCATAAAGCATGGCAATCAACAGAAGAGAGAGTTAGAAGTTAACATAGAGGTAAAACAGCGAGGCAGGAGAGTTGAATTCCGCGTTTCCGACAAAGGAAAAGGGTTTGATACAACTAATATTCCTGATCCTACCGAAAAAAACAATTTACAAAGACCTTCTGGCCGCGGTATTTTTCTTATAAAGAAGATTATGGATGAGGTGAGGTTTTTTGATGGTGGGCGAACCATATTTATGTTAAAATACCTCGATTAAAAAAGGAGATTTTTATGGAGATAAAGGAGGAAATTATAGAAGAAGTTTTAGTGTGTTCTATCAACGGAGAGATTAATTTGGATACTTCCCCTCATTTGCGTAAGCTTTTCGATAAAGCTATACATAATAAACGCAAGAGGGTTTTGGTTGATTTCAGCGGTGTAACTTATATTGATTCATCAGGCCTTGCTACTTTAATAGAGATGATGCAGAAAGTAAATAAAATTGGCGGTCAGATGCGCCTTTCTAATTTGAGCGATAAGGTAAGGAATATTTTTGAGATAACAAAACTGGACAAATTATTCCAGATTTATCCCGACCGTCACAGAGCTTTAGAAAATTTTATAGGTTAATGATAGAGTCGGTAGGAAGATTCATTATAGCTACTTTAGAAGCGGTAGGGGGAGTATTAGGTCTCTTTGTTGATACGCTCTATTGGATATTTGTGGGACCTTTTAGAAACAAGCCACCTCGTCTGCGGCCGATATTTTATCAGATGGTTTTTGCGGGGGTACGCTCAGTGTTAATTGTTTTTTTTGTAGCTATATTCACGGGGATGGTTTTAGCCATGCAGACTGCTTACCAGCTGGAAAAGATGGGGGCAGTAATTTATGTAGCCTCGTTGGTAGCGGTTTCTTTGTGCCGCGAGCTTAGTCCGGTACTTACGGCCCTGGTGGTGGCGGGAAGAGTAGGTTCGGCTATCTCGGCAGAACTCGGCTCTATGAAGGTTACGGAACAAATAGAAGCCCTGGAGACAATGGCTATAAATCCGGTAAGATTTTTAGTAGTGCCGCGTTTCATTGCTCTTTTTTTTATGTTGCCGGCTTTAACTATTGTAGGAGATATTTCCGGGATGTTAGGGGGATTTTTTATTGGTACCACTAGTCTGCATCTAAGTCCGGACCTTTACATTCATACTAATTTTAAATACTTAGCTCTTAAAGATATTTATACCGGACTTACTAAAGCCTTTGTCTTTGCCGTAATTATTGCCTTAATTGCTTGTTTTGAAGGCCTTAATACCAAAGGAGGAGCCGAAGGGGTAGGTAGGGCTACGACGCGTAGTGTGGTAATAAGTTTTGTTTTGATAATTTTGGCAGATTGTCTGCTTACCGCAATATTTTATTTCTCTAATGTGTAGAAAAAATTATGGATAATTCCCAGAGAGAAGTTATAATTTCCCTCAAAAACGTCACTAAAGTTCTTGGCTCGGTAAGGGTAATAGACAATGTCAGTTTTGACATCTACAAAGGCGATATTTTTGTAATTATGGGCTGTTCCGGCAGCGGTAAGAGTACGCTTTTGCGCCTTATGACGGGAATATTGAAGCCGGATGAAGGAAATATTTTTATCCATGGCCGCGATATTACTAAAATCAGCGGCAAAGAGCTGGACGAAATAAGAAGAAATTTCGGCATGCTTTTTCAGTATTCGGCTCTCTTGGATTCTTTAGATGTAGAAGAAAATGTGGCTTTACCTCTAAGAGAGCATACAAAGCTGGATGATCATATTATAAAGATTATTGTAAAACTCAAACTCTCCTTAGTAGGGCTAAAGGGATTTGAAAGCTATTATCCCTCTGAGATTTCTGGTGGCATGAAGAAAAGAGTAGGTCTCGCCAGGGCTATTGCATTAGATCCGGAAATTGTATTTTATGATGAACCCACCTCAGGTCTGGATCCGGTAGTAGCTGGTATTATTGATAAGTTAATAATGGATTTAAGCCGCAAACTTTTGATTACCTCGGTAGTAGTTACTCATGATATGCAAAGTGTATTTCGTATTGCCGACAGGGTAGTTATGATACATAAAGGTGAAGTGATACAGGTAGGGGCTCCAGAGGAAATACGAAATTCTTCTAATCCCTATATCCAACAGTTTATAAATGGACGGCCGGAGGGCCCTATTGATTTCTTTAAAGAAGATACATCTATTTTGGAGGACCTTTTAAAATAGCCAAAAGGGGTGGTTTATGAAGAGATATGGCAATGAATTTAAAGTAGGATTATTTGTTTTATTAACCTTAGGAGGGCTTTTTTATATTACGGTAAAAACCGGTAAGTTAGGAATAAAGAAAGACGGTTACAATATCTATGCGGTTTTTGATAAAGTGGATGGTTTAGAAGAGAAAGCACCGGTTATGCTTAATGGTTTAGAGGTAGGTGAGGTTGAGTCTATAAAATTTGATTATCGCAATGATGCAACCAAAGTTGTTCTTAAACTTTGGCTGGATAAGAGAGCGCGCGTGAGAAAAGGCTCGCGGGTCACCATTAAAACTCTGGGGCTTATGGGAGAGAAATATATAGATATATATTCTCCCAGAGGGAGAGAATTTTTGCCTGCAGGGGCTTGTGTAAAAGGCAAATCGCCTTTGGATATTGATGACTTGATGGATAAGGTTAGTTATATTTCAGATTATGTTACTCCTCTTCTGAAACAGACGACAGAACTTATAAAAACCATAAACTCTGCTCTGGGAGAGAACAGAGATAAAATAGATAAAATTATAGAGAATTTAGAGAAGAGCTCTCAGAATTTTGAGGAGTTCAGCGCAGATATAAAGCGTCATCCCTGGAAGCTGCTTTTTAAAACCAAAGAAAGAAAGAAGAAGAGGAAATAGATATGAAGAAAAATTTATTGTTTATTCTCCTTCTTGAAGAAATTCTTATACATTAGGCAGAGAATCAGTCGTAGATTGCGCTACGAAATATCTTATGAAAACGGCGCTAAAAATTATCAGCACAATAAGTCTCTCGGTGATACCATAGGTGTCTATCAGGATAAAAAGAGACGCGATGAGAGAAATACTTTTGCTTTAAAGTTTGGTTATGGGGCTACCCCTCGTCTCGGGTAAAGGAGTACCGGCAGCTTTAATTATGGCCCAAACTGTAACTTTATTCCGTCTTTTAGCATCTGAATTCTTGCCGGCCGAGGTTCTAGAGAAAATTAACTGCTAGCTTTGTAAAATGTTAAAAGGCAAGTTTGTTACTGCTTTATATTTAGTTTATGATGCTTCTTCTAAAAGAATAACAGTATGTTCAACTGGTCATGCACCTTTGGCTATTTACCGCGCCAGCAAGAAAGAGATAGAATTTATTGATCCTAATGCGGGGCCACCTCTGGGAATATTAAGTAGTGTAACTTATGCTGACTTTAGTCTGAGCACGGAAAAAAGGAGATGTTGTTGTTTTATATACAGATGGAGTAACTGAGGCACGTAACCGTAAAAGAGAAGACTTCGGCGAGGAGAGACTGACGAAAGTGCAAGGGTTAATGCAGAGATGCCCTTGGGAGAATTGAGAGATAAAATATCTCAGGAAATACTTGGTTTTTCTCAAGGTGCAAAGCAGTATGATGATATAACTTTTATTTTGATAAAATTTCTTAGATGAGGTATTATTGAAATATTATGAGAAGCTTTGTGCGGGATTATTTGAAGCTAGTTAGTCTTTCACGTAAGTATTGGGGGATTTTGGCGCTAGGAGTCTTGTTTTCCTTAATTGCTTCTGTGTTTGATAGTGCTAAGTTACCGGCTATCGTACCTCTTCTGGATAATATATTTTCTTCGCATAAAATTACTTTTCCTGCTACGGTACCACATTTTGCCCAGAAAATTATTACTAAAATAAGTACTCTCTCGCCACTGGTATTGTTGAAATTAGTAATAGTTTATGTAGGGATAAGTTTCGTCATTAACAAGATTACTTTATTCTTTAAAGATTTCTTTATGAATATAGTA
>JAGGSQ010000006.1 GCA_021159015.1 Candidatus Omnitrophota bacterium
GAAGTATTGATAAAAAATTTTTAATTTCTCTCTTGACATATTAGTGTACTACTTTTTTAAGCAGGAATATGTCTCTTGCGGAAAAGGTCTCGCCCCCAGAAGAAAAACTTTCTTTGGCGCAATAGCTTCCTCAAACTAGGAATTTTTTTTTCGGCTTCTTCTTTTCCCTTATCTATAATCTCGCTGATTTTAGAAAAATCCGCCCAACTATATCTGCTTATATCTGGCTCTATCAAAAAATCAGCCTTTCTAAGACAATACTCTACTATCTTCTTATGCCTTATTTCATCTACGCTCATTAAGATATCAGCGCTGGTAGCTAAATTAGTATGTAATTTCTTGCTCTCCAAGCTCACTCCCATAATAAAATCTGCTCCCCTCTGAGCTACTGCCTCTGTGGGTATGGAAGCGATAACTCCCCCGTCTACAAGTATTTTCTCTTCTATTTTTAAAGGAGGAAAAACGCCGGGCAAGGCACTGGAAGCCAAAAGCGCCTTATAGAGAAGCCCTTCTTGGAAATCTACTTCCTCCCCTTTTACTATGTCCACTGCGGTACACACAAACGGCAAGCGACAATTAGAAAAGCAATAATCACCAAAAACCTCTTTAAAAAGCACCTCAAAGGGGCGATGGTCAACTAACCACTTTCTTACCGCCTTTAGGTTCCACGTATATATATCCTTAATAAAGGATATGGTTTTTTTAAGAGGAGAGGGAGCGTTATTCTTCTCTTCCCTATGAGGGCTAAATTTCTCCTCCAACTCCGCAACTATACTCTTGTTATTAAACTCACGCGCAATACTTTCAATCTTCGCCGCATCGGCATAAAGAGCATAGAGGGCGCCTATAACCGCCCCCATTGACGTGCCCCCTATTATATCTATAGGAATGCGCTCTTTTTCTAGAACTTCAATCACTCCTAGGTGGGAGAAACCTTTTGCTCCTCCTCCCCCTAGTGCCAGACCTACTCTCACTCTAGCGTTAGATTACTTATTCCTTAGCGATAGCTAAAATAATAGCTCCCACCATAATAAGAAATAGACCTAAAGTTCCTTTGATAACGCTCAATAGCTCTTTCCACCAAACAACAACCAAAGCCAGGCCTCCCAAAACAAAAATCAATCCTAATACAATTTTCAGAAAAGTTTTGGCTGCCTCAGAAGCTGGCTTTTTCTCCTCTTTTTTCTCCATGTCCTTTTTTTCCTCTTCTGCCATCATCTACCTCCTTTTTCTAAAATATATAATTTATTAGAAATTATATCAAATTTTTATACTTTTTGAACTTTAAATTTTTGCTGTAAGTACGGAGGAGGCGGTGTTTTCCAACGCCGATGTATCCAGGACCAGCTTTGTGGATATCTCCTTATCCATTCTTCAATCATATGAGTAATTTTAATGGCATTATCAAGAATAGTCTTATCTTTATCAGAAGAAATAATAAGCTCCATCTCCGGCTCAATATGAACCTCATAATATCCACCTCTCCCTATAATAAACATAGGTAAAAGAGGTGCCTGAGAACGCAAAGCAAACACTATAGGACCTATAGGCGTAGCAGCTAAACGTCCAAAAAAATTCACCCACACCCCCCCTGTGCCGAAGTTTTGGTCCATCTGCATAATTATAATCCCGTTCTCTCGTAAGAAACGTAATGTTTTATATACCGCCTGCTGGCGCGGCAGCGAATCTATAGTGTACACCCCACTTTTCTCACGCAGATACTGGACAAACTCTCCTACTTTTTTATAACGCATAGGACGAGCCATAACCCCAATCTTATATCCACATTGGGCAAGCTTGAGGCTCATTAAAGGAAAATTACCAAAGTGAGCACTAACTGCTACAACTCCCCTCTTCTTAGCCAAAGCTTGCCTAAGATTATCCTCTCCTATAACCTTAACCCATTGTTCTACCAGATGCGGACGGAGTATAAAGGAAAACACCTTGAAACTCTCACCGGCCATAATCTGAAATGACTCAATAGCTATCTTTTCCCGCCAGGTTTGGGACTTTTCCGGATAAGCCTGCTTAAGACTATCCAACGCTACTTCTCGCTTCTGAGAAGCAAAGTGATAAGCTAATCTTCCACTTAAGTCACCTAGAAAGTTTTGTACTCCTAAAGGCAAAATCGCAGAGAAATAATAGTACAGCTTCATAAAGAGAAGACTAAAGAAATCGGCAACACTACGATTCTGTTTTCTCATCCGGCTAAAATTTATAATTTATATGACGTAAAAACTCCTGCCGTTGTTGCCTATCAGTAGCAGTTTCTACTCCTTTGGGCTTAACTCCGTCTACTACACCCAGAATAGCGCGGCCCTGAGCACTTTCTGCTATTACAATCTCTAAGGGATTAGAAGTAGCACAAAAAATCCTGCACACCTCAGGAACGTTCTTAATCGCATTTAAAACATTTATGGGGAAAGCATCTTTCAGAATTGTAACAAAAGAGTGTCCTGCCCCAATCTGCAAAGCATTTTCCACAGCTAACTTTTCCAGTTCTGCATCATTACCGCTGCTCCTTACCAATGCTTTCTGAGAAGCTTCACAAAAAGCGAGACCAAATTTTATACATACTGAGGCCGTAATCAAGGCTTCATAAATATCCTCTACTGTTTTAATAAAGTGGGCCTGACCAATAATTACATTAAAACTTTGGGGATTTAAGAATTTTACTACTTTAATTTCTACACCCATACCCCCTCCTTCTTCTTACCACAATTAATAACACTACGGCAAACGAAAACCATACAAATGAATCTTTTATTTTACTATAAAGTGTAGGAAATGAACACAGAAAAATATTAGCAGTTAAAACATCCCGTCTATTAATATGCTTAAGGCGGGAAGAAAAATTTCTTATATAACCCCAGGGAGTAATAATACAGCTTATACCCGTATTGGCAGAACGGATAAGAAATCTTCTTTGTTCTACGGCGCGAAAAACCGCTGCCTGCAGATGTTGCACCATTTCTTCCTTTCCTCCAAACCAGCTCTCATCCGTAATATTAACAAAAACATTAGCGCCTCTCTCCGCCTCTCTGGCCACAAGAAGGGGAAAGACATCCTCAAAACAAATTAAAGGACCTATTTTAGCTTTCTGGTAGGTGAGAAGTCTTGTGTCTCTGCCCGGACGCATATTTTCAATCTCATTTAAAGCCTTGATAAATCTCAGAAGATGGCGCCCCGGAACATATTCTCCAAAAGGAACTAGATGATGTTTGTCGTATATTTCCAGCTGAGATTTACGAAACTTGAAGAGAAAAAGCGAATTGTATATGCTATCCGCCTCCTGACGTAGTGCTCCTACTATAATATCACGTGAGAGCGCAAATAAAGGCAGGTGGTATTTGTCTTCTACTATAAAAGGAAAAGCAGCTTCTGGCAAGATTACTAAGTGGTGGGGAGAAGTGTTCTTTACTAATTTTATTATATCAGAGACAACCTGTTGACGCCGGATATAACTATTGCTATCGGGAGCTGCAGGCTGAATCACTTCTACTGCCAGGTGCCCCTGTGAAGAAAAATTCTCATGCAGACGAAGTAAACCATAGCTAAAATTAACTAATAAGACTAACAGAGAAGAAACCAGGCTGAAATACCATACTTGCCTTTTCTGACGTATCTTTAACAAGAGAGTAAATATAAGAAAATTAGCCATGATAACTAAAAAAGAAACGAATTCTGCTCCCAGTAAATCGGCGCTCTGAATAAAACTCAAATTACGATATTGAGTATAACCAATAATTAACCAGGGGAATCCTCCCAGGAGAAGATAGGAGCGCATATATTCCATAACTACCCAGAGAAAACTCAAGCCGAATAAAGAACTGGGAGAGAAAAAGCACCAGCTTAAATAGCCAAACAAGCCCCAAAATAAAGCAAAATAAAAAACAAGCAAAATAAAACCCAACTTACTTACTGAAGCCAGCCACCCTAAAGAAAGAAAATAATGCAGCCAGCCGCAGAAATAAAAATAGAAAAATGCTTTTTTGCGGCTATTGGCTACCAGAAGAAGCGGCAGAAGAAATATAAAGGCTAAGAAAGAGAAGGAAGAAGTGTGAAAAGCCAGGGTAAGAAATAGGGCAGAAAGAGTAATCCCTCCTATATCTTTCAATGTTAGCCATTTCATATATCAGGTATTTTTTGTGCGACGGCCACAGCAATGTTTATACTTCTTGCCGCTTCCACAGGGACAGGGCTCATTACGGCCAATCTTCCTGCCTCTGCGGACACTGGAAACAGGATTTGAGGTCTTAGCCAGGGCGGAAAAATCCTCATGAACAAGTTTTTGAGAAGAAAAATCGGTCTCGCGCGGCAGAGAAGGAGCCGACTGTAACTCGGCCTTGAAAATGAAATCTATCACTCCTTCTCTAACAGAATGCAGGGTATCAAGAAAAGCTAAATAAGATTCGTGTTTGTATTCATCAATGGGATTTCTTTGTCCATAGGCACGGAGAGTTATTCCTTCTTTAAGGTTATCCATCACTAAAAGATGGTCTTTCCAGCGCGAATCGATTATCTGTAGATAAATCATCCTTTCCAGAAACCTCATTTGTTCGCTGCCTATCCTGGTTTCTTTCTCTTTGTATTTATTTAGAATAAGCTGATAAATATCTTCATAGAGTTCTTCCTTCTCCTTTTTTTGCAAATAATCAGTAGTTAAAGAAATGCCAAAGGTATATTTAAGCCAATAGAGAAGATTATCCTGTGTTTCGGGGGAGGGAGAGTTAAAATAAAGATCCAAATTTTCTTCCAGTGATTCTGAGATTAAAACCAGGATATCTTCTTTTAGTTCTTTTCCTTCTAAAATCTCTTTCCTCTTTGTGTAAATAACTTCTCGCTGTTTATTCATAACATTATCATATTCCAGAAGCTGTTTTCTTATCTCAAAATTCTGCGCCTCTACTCGTCTTTGAGCCACTTCAATTTGACGGCTGATAAGAGCATGCTCTATGGGTTCATCCTCAGGGAAGCCAAATCTATCCATTAAAAAAGCTATCCTTTCTGAGCCAAAAAGACGCATTAAGTCGTCTTCTAAAGAAATGTAAAAACAAGACGAACCTGGATCTCCCTGCCGGCCGGCGCGACCGCGCAACTGATTGTCAATACGGCGTGCCTCATGCCGTTCTGTGCCGATAACATGCAGACCTCCTAGTTCTACTACCTTCTCTTGCTCTTGCTTGATTTTCTCCTTATACTGGGCCAGGATGCGCCGGTATTCCTGCTGGTAAGATTCCTCATCCTCAAATTTCTTCTGACGCAAAAGACTCTTAACCAAATAGTCTAAATTTCCTCCTAACACAATATCTGTTCCTCTGCCGGCCATATTAGTAGCAATGGTAACCTGCCCCAGTCTTCCTGCCTGGGCTACAATATAAGCCTCGCGTTCGTGGTACTTAGCATTAAGCACCTGATGAGGAATCCCCTTTTGTTTCAGAAGAGAGGAGAGAAGTTCAGAATTTTCAATAGAAGTAGTACCCACCAAAAGCGGCCGACCTATTTTGTGCAGTTCCTCTATTTCTTTTACTACGGCCATAAACTTCGCTTTTTTGGTTTTATATATTTTATCGGGATGATTTGTACGCCGCAGGGGACGATTGGTAGGAATCACCACCACATCCATGTTATAAATATGCTTAAACTCCTGCGCCTCCGTATAAGCAGTACCAGTCATGCCGGAGAGTTTCTCATACATCTTGAAATAATTCTGTAAAGTAATAGTAGCTAAAGTCTGGCTCTCTTCTTGAATTTTCAAATGCTCTTTTGCCTCTACTGCCTGATGCAAGCCGTCTGACCAGCGGCGCCCCGGCATGAGACGTCCCGTAAACTCATCTACAATAATAACTTTTCCCTCCTTCACAATATAGTCTTTGTCGCGGTGAAAAAACTCTTTAGCTTTTATAGCCTGAATAATATGATGTGGCCATTCTGCCTGAATGTCTTCATACAAATCTTTTACTCCTAAAAGTTGCTCGCATTTTTTCAAACCTGCCTCAGTCAGAGTAACGGTATGATTTTTCTCATCTGCCAGATAATCAAAGCCAGCTCCTAAATCTACCTCTTTGTATTTTGCTTCTACTTCATCTCTTTCTAATATTTTGCGGCCTTTAAGCTTTCTTACCACTTTCTCGGCTTGATAATACTTGTCCGTAGACTCCTCCGCCGGCCCAGAAATAATTAAAGGGGTACGCGCCTCATCAATCAAAATAGAGTCTACTTCGTCTACAATAGCGTAAAAATGACCACGCTGGACCATATCGGAGATATCTATTACCATATTGTCTCTCAAATAATCAAATCCAAATTCATTATTAGTGCCGTAAACAATATCGCAAGCATACTCTTTTTTTCTTTGAAAAGAAGGCATTAAGTTCTGAATTACTCCTACCGATAAACCTAAAAATTCATAAATCGGCCCCATCCATTCACTGTCGCGTTTAGCTAAATAATCATTGACTGTTACTATATGAACTCCTCGTCCGGTAAGAGCATTAAGATAAGCGGGCAAAGTTGCTACTAAAGTTTTCCCTTCTCCCGTAGCCATCTCGGCTATGCCGCCGCGGTGAAGCACCACTCCCCCCAAAATCTGTACATCAAAATGGCGCAAGCCAATAGTGCGGCGCGCTGCCTCCCTTACTAAAGCAAAAGCGAGAGGAAGTATCTGATTTAGAATCTCCTCCTCTTTATGACGTATTTCTTGAGGAGAAGAAAGAGTTTTAGTTTGGGCGGAAATCATCTGGCGAAATTTAGCTGTCTGCTGCCGGAAGAAATCTTGCGGTTTATCTTTTACTTCTTTCTCTTTGGCATTTACAGCAGAGACCAGCGAAGAGAGCCTGGCAATTTCTGCCGCGGAAGGAAGAGGTATCTCCCTGTTAAGCTTGATATTGACGGAAGGGACATTTCTATCAATACGTTTTTGGTGTTGTTTTATAAAATACTCCTTAAACATCGTAAGAGTTTATATTCTTTCTGAGATAGGCAAAAATAAAATCGTCAATATCACCATCCAACACCTGTTGCGCACGGGAAGTCTCAAAACCACTGCGGTGGTCTTTTACTAACAAATAAGGATGAAGAATATAAGAGCGGATTTGAGAGCCCCATTCAATCTTGTCTCTGGACCCCGCTATTTTATTTAAAGCTTGTTGCCGCTCCTGTTCTTTCAGCTCATATAATCTTGCCTTAAGGATTCTAAGAGCCGTCTGCTTATTTTGATATTGCGAACGTTCCCTTTGCGATTGAGCTGTTATACCCGAAGGCAGATGGGTAATTCTTACCGCCGAATCTGTGCGGTTTACGTGCTGGCCGCCGTGCCCTGAGGCGCGGAACGTTTCTATTTTTAGATCTTCTTCATCTATTTTAACCTCAAGTTCGTTCTCTATCTCTGGTAAAACCCCTACCGAGGCAAAAGAAGTGTGACGGCGGCGGTTGGCATCAAAAGGAGAAATTCGTACCAGCCGATGGACCCCTTTTTCTGCTTTAAGATAGCCATAAGCATAATCACCCTCTACGATAAAAGTAACACTCTTAAGCAACCCTTTGCCTTCTTCTTCCCACACATCAACTACTTTGACTCCATATCCTCTTTTTTCTGCCCAGCGGGAATACATTCTAAAGAGCATTCCCGCCCAGTCACAAGCCTCTGTGCCTCCTGCCCCGGCATTTATATCTATAATTGCAGAGTTAATATCAAATTTTCCCTTTAGAAGTATCTCCAGTTCAAGCTGCCGCAGCCTTCTCTCTAAATAATTACTTTCTTTTATCAAATCATTATGGTCAGATTCTCCTTCCGCTATTTCAACTAGTTCTGCAAAGTCACCGGCTCTATCTCTCAATTCCTGCCATAGCTTTAGTTTTGCTTTCAGCCTTTTTAATTCCCGGATATCCTTGTTAGCTAAGGCACTATCATTCCAGAAATGTGGATTATGCATTTTTTCTTGAATAGACTTTATTTTTTTCTCTATACCAGGAAGGTCAAAGATAACCTCCTAGCTCTTTTAACTTTTTCTGAAAACGGACTGCTACTCTCTTCAATTCTTCCATTCCTCCTCCTTAAATTGATAAACGAAGCGCTATTTATCCAACTTCATGCGTAATTCTTCTTTGCGGTCAGAAAAACTCAAGGCTGTATCTACGGATATCTTCCCCTCTTTTACCAACCGCAACAGAACCTGCTCAAAACTGGTCATACCGTAAATCTCACCCTCCTCTATATATTTTAATATCTCCCACAGTTTCTCTTCTCGAATGAGACGGGAAATACTGGGACTAAGGGTCATAATTTCGTAAGCAGGAATCAATCCTTTTGCGTCCTGGCGAGGTAAGAGGCGTAAAGATACAACACCTTTAAGGAGTTGAGAAAGCTGCAGAAGAACAAACTTATGTTGATAAGGAGGGAAAAAACTTAAGATACGGTCTATGGTTTGAGGGGCATTTACAGTATGAATGGTAGAAAAAACCAGCACTCCCGCATCCGCAGCCATAAGCGCTGCCTGCATAGTAGCCTCGTCTCTGATGTTGCCAATATATATCACATCGGGAGAATGAAGTGCAAATTGTCTTAGAGCTTCCTGATAACTTTCAACGTCTTTACCTATTTCTCTCTGGGTAACTATAGATTCCTTGTCCCTAAAGGTAAACTCTATTGGCTCCTCTATAGAAAGAATATGGCGCCGGAAATTGCTGTTGATATAATCAATCATAGAAGCTATCGCCGTAGATTTTCCTGAACCGGTGGTGCCAGTAAGTAAAACCATGCCTCTCTTTTGGCGGCAGAGGTCTTGAAGCACTTTTGTGGGCAAATTTAATGCTTCAAAAGAAGAGATGTTCAAATCTATTTTTCTTATTACCATAGCCAAGGTGTTGCGCTGGTAGAAAACACTAACCCTGAGGCGCCAATTATCTCTGAACCATAACCCTCTTTCGTAATTCTTATTTCTTTCTAAATCACTCAGGAAGCTCTTCCCGGCAACTTCCTCTACAATTCTATTCATTTCTTCCGAGCTCAAAGGCTTCTCATCTAAACTCATAACTTCTCCGTAGATTCTAGCCTTAGGAGGAGTAGCTACTCTCAGAAAGAGGTCGGAGGCTTCTTTTTCTATCATCATCTGTATAAATCTTTCAATAACCATAGCTCCCTCCTGTTAACGGCTTAATTATTTTAACATATTTTTTATTTTTTGCTCAAAAATTATTAGTTCTCTCTTCAGCTTTTTCCCTAAAGCATACCCACCTATATCGCCACTACTTTTTATCACGCGGTGGCAGGGAATAAAGAAAACCCACCTGTTATGCTTAAGAATATTGCCTACAGCTCGTGCCGCTTTAGGATTCCCGGCACGGGCGGCTATCTCCTTATAGGTAACAGTATACCCCAAAGGAATCTTTACTACTTCCTGCAGTACCCGTTTTGTAAAACTGCCTTTCTTACTCATAAACCTTCTTTTTTCTTACTAAGAGATGATAGCGACGCGCAAAACGATGCGCTTCATCCCTGGCCCTCTGCAAAAGTCTCAGCGCGCGTGAGTTAGAAGGAAGTCGTAGAGGCCTGTCCCTGCCCGGAAGCCATAGTTTATCGCGACCCCTTTTGGCTAAAGCCACAACTTCTATATCAGCCTGCAACTCTCTCACCACCTTTAAAACTGCGGCAATATGAGCAGGACCGCCATCAAGAACCAAAAGATCCGGCATCCTACTGCCTTCCCTCTTGAGACGAACAAGGCGGCGGTAGGCTACTTCTGTCATCATAGCAATATCACCCTTAGCAGAGCCCTTTATCTTAAAGCGCCGATACATATCCTTGCAGGGACGACCCTCTCTGAATACCACAACAGACCCGGTACTTTCTTTGCCGGCTAAATTAGAAATATCTATAGTCTCAATATGAAGAGGCAATCGCAAAAGGCCGGCCGTCTCCTTCAAATCTACTACTTCCAGCATCTCGTCTTCAGGAAAGTAAAGTGATTGTAAAGCTTCTATCTTTTGTTTTAGAAGAGCCGCCTCTTCAAACCTAAGCCTTTTTGCCATTAGCCTCATTTTTCTTTCCAGCACCTCTATTAAATCTTTTCTTTCTCCCTCCAAGACCATAATAATACCTTTTAGATTCTGCCGATAAGCATTTTTATCGACCTTTTGAATACAGGGGGCGGGACAAAGCTTTAAATCATAAAACAAACAGGCGGAAGAAGGCAGACGGCGGCAGGAACGAAAAGGAAAAATCTTCCTCAGAAGAGACAACGCCTCTCGTAAAAGGCCGGCTTTAGCATAGGGGCCGAAATAGCGCGCGACTAGATTCCTGCGCCGCGTAATTGTCAGATAAGGATAATCTTCATTGCTTATCACCACATAGGGATAACTCTTATCATCTTTAAGTTCAATATTGTAAGGGGGATTTAGTTCTTTTATAAGGGCTGCCTCCAGAATAAGCGCCGCTGCTTCGCTACGGGAAACTATATAATCTATGCTAAACGCTTCCTGTATCATACGTAATTTAGCAGGGGAAAGATTAGGAGAAAAATAAGATCTCACTCTCTGGCGCAAAGAAGAAGCTTTACCCACATATAATACTCTATTAGTGCTATCTTTAATGATATACACTCCGGATAAATCTGGTAAATTCTCTACCTGTTCTTTGAGTTCAGCCATAAGAGAAGGCGCCGCAATGTTTTTATATTTAAAATCCAGCCCCAGATAACAAAAGAGCAAAATCCCACAATCAAGAAGAAAATAAGAGCCACAAAGTGATGGCTAAAATTTAAGTAGGAGCGCAAGGAGAAAGAGATAATTAACATTAAAATACTAGCGAGAATTATTTTTAGGATTTCCCTTAACAATCCTGAGTCAACTGCTCCTATTTTTCCCCTCAAACGCCTCTGCAGCATAAAAGAAGTCAATGCCGCCGCTAAACTGCTGGCTAAAGCCAGTCCTCCTACTTTCAGAGGAAACATTAAGGTTATGTTTAATACCAAGTTAATAAGAAAGCTCTTTAGTGATACTTTAGCCACCGTAAAGGTATCCTGCAAAGAATAGAAAGCTCTAATCATAAGTATGTTTATGCTAAAAAAGAAAAGACCCAAGCTGTAAAATGAGAGCGTAGAGGCAGTAATCATCACCGAATACCCTCCGAAGCTGCCCCTTTTAAATATTACCTCTATAATAAGAGAAGAAAATAGGAAAATAAAGCCGCTCAAAGGAATAATTATTAAAGCCAAGATTTCAAAAGCAAAAGACAAAATATGCTTAAAATCATTAATATCATTATGCGCCGCCGCATAAGAAAGTTTAGGTATAGCAGCACGTGAGATACTGAGAGTAAATATCGCCACCGCCGTCTGAATAATTCTTTGGGAGTAATAAATGGCGGCGATTGCTCCTGTACCTACAATAAAGGAAAAAGAAGCTAAAATCGTATCGACCAGGACATTTAGATTATAGATAGCTGCTGAGAGTATGCGCGGTAAAGATAATTTAAACATTTTAGTAAGGGCCCTATCAGGACGAAAATCAAAACCAAACTTAAATTCTTTCTCCCGCGAAATATTTATCCCATACCACAGAAACTGCAGGAATCCTGCCGCCAGAACAGCTATAGCAATTATAAAGATAGATTTGTTAAAATAGTATCCTGACAAAAAAATAGCTATAATCAACACTAGGTTTAAAATAATGGGAGAGAAAGAGGGAACAAAAAATCTATTTTTTACGGAAAATAAAGCTCCAATATTAGCAGAAATGCCCATAAAAATGAGATAAGGAAAGACTATCTTAGTAATTATAACACTAAGATGAAACTTAAAAGGGTCACTGATAAAACCGGGAGCGGTTATAGTAATAATAAAACGGGAAAAAACTATCCCGCCTACAGTTATAATGCTAAGAATAAGCAGAGAAAACGAGATAACTTTTCTGCCGATTAAATAAAGTTCTTTCTTATCGCGGTATTCGGAAAGAACCGGCACAATAACTGAATCGGAAGCTCCTTCCCCCATAAGGAAACGAAAAAAATTAGGAAGTTTAAATGCAACTAAAAAAGCTTCCAAAGCCGGTCCGGTACCAAAAAAACGGGCAATAAGCACATCCCGCACAAATCCTAATAGACGTGAAAGAAAAGTGCCAGAGAAAATCACAGAAATATCTCTGGTGAAAGCTTTAAAATTTCTTGACATTTCTTCTTTTTCTGTTTTAATTGTTTCCTAAGAAGGAGAAGCAATGCCTCAAAGAAAAACAGCTTTAAAAAGTCTCAGGGCCGCCAAAAAAAGAAGAGCACGCAATCTCTTTGTAAAAAAGAAGATAAAAGACGCCATAAAAAGTTTTCTTAAAGCTGTAAAAAACCAAGACAGCGAGAAAGCTAAACAACAACTCAAGATTGTTTATAAAGAACTTGATAAAGCTGCCGCTAAAGGCGTAGTACACAAAAACAAAGCGGCACGTAAAAAATCCCGTCTAACCAAAAAGCTTACGCCGGCCAAAAAGACGCAGAAGCAATAATTCTAATACATACTGAGGATTCAACTGTGTACTTTTTAAGATTCTGTCTGTGTAAAAGATAGAATGGTATATTTTATTTTTTTCTCTTACGTCAGGATGAACAGCAAAATAGCGAGCAATTATACCTAGAATTTTTAGACTCAGAATATCCTTTCGTTCCGAGGAAGTTCTAAATATCTTCTCGGTTAATAAAAATATCTCTGATAAAGAACCCCGACGCAAGGCTGAAAAAAGGCTCTTGGTGCTGGGAGGAGAAGAGAAAGAGAAATTAAGAGGCGGAGAGAGACGTAAAAGCCAACGATAGAATTTATCCTGAGATAATCTCTCTTTCTGCACCAGGTAAGGAAAAATAAATATAAAGTAATCCTTCTCTGGATGGTTTTCTATCTTAGTCCTCAAGCTGTTTTTCAGTCTCTCGCTTAGTGAGTGAGAATTAGCTATAATAAATAGGCGGCAGGAGAAAGAAAAATTATGCAACTCTAACCATAAACCCTCTTCCTCATCTGCCTGAGAATCAAAAGAAACCGTATTTAAGAAGGGGGCCTTTTCTAGAAAGGACTGCCGAATACTTTTTATCTTAAGGTCTATGTTCTTCCCTTCTCCCCAAAGAACAAATACTTTCTTCTTTACCATGCTTCAGTTACATCTTCTACCAAGCGACGCGCTGCGTCAACAAATAGCTCTTTCAGCGCTCCTTCTTCTGAAGTAGCAGTAGAACCGCTCAAACTATAATTAGCATCAGCAACAAGGTTATTTTCTTTAATTAGTTCATTGGTTTTATTATCATAAAGCCGGTACTTGAAAAATAGCTTCAAGCGGTATTCCTCCACGCTATCACTGTCAGTGTAACGCAAAACATCTCTTACAAAATCATTGATTTCCGTTTCCAAACGTAACTGTGAAAAATAACGATTATCTGTCTCTAAGGCTCCGTCGAGATTAAATCTGTCTATAAGGGCAGTAGTAAAATCATTCTTAAACAGAGCGGGAAAACTGCGGTATTTAGAATATTCTTGTGTCTCTTGCGTAAATTTTATTTTGTTTTTGACCGGCTCCACATAGATAGTTTTATACTTAGAATCTATAAATCCTCTCGTACTGTAGCAAGCGGACATCAAAATAATTAATAGGCTAGCAAAAAAAACCCTCATTTTACTTTCTCCTCAAGTTCTATAATTTTCTCTTTAGCCCTATTTGCCCAATCAGTACCCGGATAATGCTTCACTAGATAACGATAATAAATAAGAGCCGCCTTATAAGATTTTTGCTTTTCATAAAACATTCCTATATCATATTCCTTCTTGGCTTCTTTCTCATTAAGTCTGTTGAGTTCCTTAATCACCGCAGTAGATAGCTCGGCATCAGGATGAGCGGCAAGAAATTCCTGGAATTTCTCTTTCGCCTGAGCGGTTAACCCTTGATCATAATCGGGGCCTAAAGAAGCTTTAGCACTGCACAGGGCTAATTGATAACGCGCCGCATCTGCCCATTTACTCCCAGGATGTTTTTCTATTAATTCTTTAAAAGAATCTATAGCCTCCTGGTAACGAGACAATTTAGTATATAAAAGGCCTAGTTTGTATTCAGCCATAACCGCATATTGAGAATAAGGAGAGTTTTCTTTTACTTTCTTGAATATTTCAATAGCAGGATGTTCAAACAAGTCATCTTCTGATATGCCCAGCCATTTTTTGCGAGGGCGGCTAAGAAAATACTCTCCTATTTCATATTCCTTTTTAACTACTTTGGCAATCTTTTTACTGTAAGGATAAGAATCTATGACCCTCTGGTACTCCTGGAAAGCCCGATATTTATTACCCAATTGGTTAAAACATTCGCCAATAAAAAATTGCGCATCCGGTGCTTGAAGAGAATCAGGGAAATGAATTATTAATTTACGGAACTCTTTGGCTGCCTGTTTATATTGTTTTTGATCGAAGATTTTTTTAGCTTTCTCGAATTGAGCTTGAGGAGAAGCCAGAGGAGAATATTCTGGATTTCTCCATTTTTTGCTTTTGGTAGACCAGATCCAGAACGGATAGGAAGAATTACATATTCCTATCCCCATAATAATTACTCCCATTATTACTGCGATTTTAACCTTTCTCTCCATGTTTTAAGACTATAACAGAATAAGGTTATTTTGTCAAATTTTGCAATTACATGCGCTTATCTTCAACATAAATACTTTTCTGAAAACTTTTGGCATAAGCTTTTATCTCTGCGCCTCGTCCTGATATCTCGCCTACATGAGAAAATATACCCGGGCGTACCCATACAATACCTATAGCTACAGAAAGAATAGAAAAACGCCGCTCTCTTCCCCGTCGATCCTTAGTTATAATAAACCCTTTCTTGCGGTCTGCTTCCTTATAGAAACTAGGAGCTATCCTATCAAACTCCTCTACTATATAGCTCGCTACAGCTCTAGCAGTCTCAACTTCTGTTATTATTACAAAATCATCTCCTCCGATGTGGCCAATAAAATCATTCTGGCTACCGCGATTGTTAACCGCTTCTATTATTAAACGGGCCGTTTTCTGGATTAAGAAATCACCCTCTTTAAACCCATAATAGTCGTTATAAGCTTTAAATTTATTAAGGTCTAAATAGAGAACTGCAAAAGACTCTTTTCCTTCCAGCCGCTGATTAATTTCATTATAAATAGACACATTACCTGGTAAGCGAGTAAGAGGACTGGCGTCTAGATCCCGTGCGGAACGGCGTAGAACCATCTTTACCCGTGCTAGAAGCTCCTCTGGCTCAAAAGGTTTAATAATATAATCGTCTACTCCTGCCTCCAATCCTGCTATTTTATCCTGCGTCTCGCCCTTGCCCGTAAGCATAATTACGGGCGTATGAAGGTAAAGGGAATCTTTACGAATCTGGCGACATACTTCTAACCCGTCTTTCTTAGGCATTTTATAATCTAGAATCACCAAGGAGAATTGATGTTTCTTAAGCTTCTCTAACGCATCTTCTCCGTCTGCAGCTTCATCTATATCATAATGCTCCTGGAGTACAGTCTTCAATATGTCGCGTATAAAAGGTTCATCATCTACCACTAATATCTTCTCTTTCATACCTCCTGCCTTTTCTTAGGTAAAATAAAAATAAAAGTTGCCCCGCGAGAAGGCTGACTTTCTGCCCATATTTTGCCTTTATGGGCTACGATTATATTTTTAACTAATGAAAGGCCCAAACCTGTGCCTTTAATCTCTTTACTACCGCCCGATTCTACGCGGTAAAATTCTCTAAACACATTCTCTAAATCTTCCGTAGGAATACCTATCCCGCTATCTTGAACCACAACTTTTACTTCTTCTGCTGACTCTTCTATTATAATTCTAATGGTACCCTGGGAAGGAGTAAATTTAACCGCATTACTTAGAAGGTTAGTAAATACTCGCCTTATCATGTTTTTGTCAAAGAGAAAAACCACATGAGGGGGAGATTGAAATTCTATATGCAGATTTTTCTCCTTTATTTGGGGTTGCATATTTTCTAATACTTCCTGAGCTACCTTTGTGATATCGTCTTTTGCCAGCTCTACCGACACTCTTCCCGATTCAATTCGGGCTATATCCAACATCTTATTAATCATATCTACCAATATATCTGCCTGCTGGTCTATGCGCTCCAACCTCATTTTTATCTCGTCACTAACCTTACCAAACTTATCTTTGGCTAACAAAGAAGCATATCCCTTTATAGAAGTTAAAGGAGTGCGAAACTCATGTGACACAGCAGAAACAAACTCGCTTTTAAGCTTGTTGATTTTCTTAAGCCTTTCTAAGGCTTGACTCAGCTCCCGGGTACGCTCTTGTACCTTCATTTCCAATGCTTGCTTGGTACGAAATAGCTCTTCAAAAAGATTTATATTTTCGAGGGTACGGGACAACTGAAAAGAAAGGATTTCTGCTATTTCTTTCTTCCCTTCAAAATCTTCTATCCCATAACTGTTACCCAGAACTAAAAACCCCTCCACGTTTCCCTCCATAACTAAAGCAGTTATTAAAAAAAACTTTAAGGCTAAGTTATTAGAGATAAAATCTTGCCATTGATTTACATCATTCTCAGCATAATTCTGATTGCTAATGATTAAAGGATACTGCTTAAGAATTGAGAAAGGATTTTTCTCTTGAAGAAATTTTTCTAAATATTTTTTTCTTTCTGGTTCCAAACCAATCTCAACTCTAATTCTTGACTGTGTCTCTTTGAGCACTAAAATACATACATTAAATCCGATCTCCCCCAATAGCTCACTATTAAAACCTGCAAATATCTTCTCCTTCTCTAAAGAACTGCTAAATATCCTGCTCAGGCGTTGCAGAGCCAAGAGAGCTCGCATTCTTTCGTCTATCTTCTCCTGTATCTCATTCATTTCCAGGTCTGTCTGGATAACTAAGCGAGCCTGCTCATCGACCTCCTCCAGATTTCTCTCAAATTCCTTATTCATTCTTGCTAATGCCTTTAGACGATTTATAAGATCCCATATATAGTAAATTAACACTAACAGTATAAGAAATAAAGCAGTTGTCACCCACCAGCATATTCCGTCTCCTAAATTAAAAAACCCAAATATTTTACTATGCATTATCTCTACCTAGAACTACTATAGTCGCCGTATGGTCAAGTATATCCAGCTTCGAATAACCCCAGGAAAAGTTCATATTTCCCATACTATAGGGAACACCTATACTCACAACCGGCAAAGAACCTATAGCCTTACCGGCTAGATCAAAAATACGATAATACAAATTCCCTAATGCTCTGACTCGTGCCGCAGAATCAACTACTAAAATCATCTGAGGAGAACTTATTTCTTTTACAGCTTCCTTAAAAGCTCCCACGGTACTATCAATAAGGTCTTTTTTAGTAGAAATCATAAACTGACAATGAGAAGAAGGAACATCTCCCCAAAATTCTAAAGAACCGTCTATCCTTATACGAGAAGGAGCACGGATAATAAACCCTTCCTCCTCCTTCCGAAAACCTAAAGGATATAAGGTAGAAATAAGATTCAAGGCGCCTTGATTCAAGAGAGAATACTTAGGGCCAAAATATCTATGATATAAAAGATTAGCTGGTTTTTTTTCTACACTTTTCACAATATTTTTATAGTAAGAAGTCACCTTTGATGAACGCCCCACAGGCTTAAAGCCGGAAGCAAAACTAAAGGCTGATCTTATATTTTTTAAATATAATCCTGCAAAAGCATTATCGCATACCTGGCCGCCATATAACACACCGCCTGTCTTCATCTTGTATCCTACTAGAGTTGCGCTTGCTATACCTATAAAAGATATATTTAGTCCTATAGCTCTTTGTATTGCTCTGGTTAAAGAGGGAGGATATTCTATATCCGCCTCAAATAATCCCAACAACAGTCCTCTTTTATTTCTTTGCTGCCTAGAAGCTACTTGGTGAAATAAAGATTCTAAGCGCAAAGGAGCCTCGCTGCTTTTTATATCGCCCAGGAAGAAAGTAGAAGAATCTGACTCATCAAAACCTATACATGCTATATCTTGAGGTATCCCTGGTTTAGTGTAAATAAAGGGAACGGCACTTCCGATAATATTCTTGCATTTTACTATCTCAGAGAAAATCTCTAAATGATGGGGAGAAAAATCAGTATAACGAAAAAAGATACAACATAAACTAAGATCACTAGCTCCGGCAGATTTCATTTTAAGAGCTAGTGTCCTTACCGCTTTATCCTTAGGCGCACCCCTAGCTCCTGTAACAAATATCATCAAGCTCGGTTTAATTTTACTATGCGGCTTACACTAAAGATGCTATCTCCTTCCTTATCTAAATATTTACCTATCAGATAGTTGCGCCCTTCGTGTTTCTCTACCTTCAAAGGTAGTATTTCTAAATCAAGAAAGTCAAGCCTGCTATAAGAAAAATATTTTATATAAACACATCTTTTTTCTTCAATGGCGGAATGAAGAATTTTCAAATGATTATTTTGCCAAAGAGGATGATAATTAGCCTGAGAAAAAAATGATAAAAACATTTCTCCATCTTTAATCCCTCTCTTGCTTAAAAAATCTATGATCCGCTGCAAAACTTCTCCTGCTACTTTTGCATCTGCTAAAGCCCGGTGCAAATGGGAAGTATCTATATTTAAGAACTCAGCCACTTCTTTCAAACTGAATCTTACCAATTTCCCTGCAAATAACTTACGACAAATAAAAAGAATATCTACTAGAGTATTCCCTATTTCTTCCCGCTGATAGGCAGCAAGTTCAGAATTAATAAAATTTATATCGAATTTAACATTGTAAGCAAAAATTGGCAGGTCTTTTATAAAATCAAGAAATTCTGGAGCAATTTCTCCAAAATAAGGAGACTCTTTGACCATAAAATTAGTTATACCTGTAAGATTACTAATGAGCGCAGGAATGGGCTTACGTGGTTTCACCAAGCGAACAAATGTATCAATAATCTTCCCTCCCTTAATCTTCAAAGCTCCTATCTCACAAATACTTTCCCCTTCCTGAGGATTAAGGCCTGTGGTCTCAACATCTAAAACTATATAAGAGAAGTCCTGCAGCAATATTACTCTCCTATAAATTTTAGAACCACCTTACGCTGGCGCGGCCGTATATCAAAATCTATAAATACTACTTGCTGCCACGTGCCAACCTCTAATTTGCCATTGCTAACAGCCAAAGAGAGTGACGTTCCCCAAAGGCAGGAACACAGGTGAGAATGACCATTGTCATCACCCCATGTATCATTATGATGATAATAGAAAGAGGCAGGGATTAAGCGTTCTGCTAAATCTTGCAGATCCTTCACCAAAGCTGGTTCATACTCTAAAGTAGTTAGAGCACAAGTAGAACCAATGCAGTTAATATTTAATACGCCTTCCTGAAGCTGTGATTTCTTGAGTAACTTGGTAATTTCTTCGGTGATGTTCACTATGGAAGAGCGGCCCTGGGTATGGAACTCAAGATAAAATGTCTTAACCATTTTTAGCTTATAGCAGCACCATTGCCAATTTCTCTATCTACAGTTAGAAGAGACAAAACTCCCTCCTGAGAAGCAGCCAAAAGCATTCCTTCTGAAGTAATGCCCCGAATCTGGCGCGGCTGTAAATTGGTAATAACCACTATCTTTTTCCCTTTTAGTTCCTCCGCCTCATAATGCTGCCTTAGGCCTGCCACTAACTGGATAATTTTTTCACCTACATCAACCTTAAGCAGATAAAGACGGTCTGCTTGAGGGTGATTCTCTACTTCCTTAATTTCGCCAATCCTCATATCTAACTTCTTAAAATCACTAAACTCCACCATAACAGCCCCTTTCTTTCCTTATTCTTTTCGGTTAATATAGACCAATATTGCGTATTTGTCAATCAAACTCCCTTAAGCAATAATCAGCTGAGGAAAAATGAGGAAGAAGTTAAAAAAGCAGAACGGTATTAAAATTTAAAATTAAAGCCAGTTCTTAGACAATTGGTATTATACCACACTCCGTCTTTTTTAGTACGGCGTAAATCGTAGTAAATTTCAGCACAAAGATTATGGGACAACCTAATGGCCAACCCACTAAAGACTTCGTTTTCTCCTCCGTAAGGACTGCTGAACAAAGAAAATATTCTTCCTTCGTCACCAAAGAAAAAACTTATTTTTTTGCCCCAAGGCAGAACAAATTTGACCTTCTCCCTTATTCGATACCGATCCTTATGGCAATGACGCTCCAACTTTGTACTGGAAGAGAAACTGATATATCTTCCTAAAATATTATAATCAAGCTGGGGCCAGAACATATGCCAAAGATGCCAATTATTTCCTCTTTTGGATTTAAAGCCATAATAAAAACCTAAGCTTAAATGAGAACCTATTTTGCGCGAGAGGCCAAAAGAAGATTTGCGGTAGTAGTTTATCCCCTTTTTATATCTTATTTCTTCCCCAAAATTGAAAAAAATATTCTTGCTTTTGTTGATAGGAGTTACTAGTTTGTAGTTAGTATAATAC
>JAGGSQ010000007.1 GCA_021159015.1 Candidatus Omnitrophota bacterium
GAATATAGTAGCTCAGAAAACTGTCCGGGATGTGCGTCAGAGAATCTATGAAAAGTTGCATATGCTCTCGTTAGATTTCTACTCTCAGAAACGTATGGGAGAGCTTATGTCACGTATTACCAATGATACCGGAATTATAGCTTACGCCATATCTACAGGACTTTCTGATTTGATTTATCAGTCGTTTGTAGTTATGGTGCTTTTTTCTCTAGCTATGTTTATAAGCTGGAAAATAACCTTAGGTGTAATTCTGGTATTTCCTCTGATTATTTGTCCGGTATTGAAAATTGGCCGCCGGATGAAAAAATTGTCGACCTTTTCGCAAAAGGCTATGGCTGATTTAAATACCATTCTTTCTGAAACTATTGCTGGCATACGCATCGTTAAAGGTTTTTCGCAGGAAGAAGAAGAAATAAATAAGTTTCGTAGAGCCAATCATAACTATTACCGTTTTATGATAAAGGGTATAAAGAGGATGTTGTTACTTTCGCCTCTCACAGAAACAGTAATTTATACAGTGGCTTTTGTTATGCTCTATTTAGGGGGGGAACAGATTATCGAAGGAAAAATTTCTCCCGGTGTACTGGCTTTATTAATAGCTTCTCTAACTTCTATCAGCAAGCCGGCTAAAAGGCTTTCTCAAGTCCATGGCATTAATCAGACTGCTTTAGCGGCCAGCGAGAGGATATATAGGATATTGGAAGAAAAACCCTCCGTAAAAGAAACCAAGACCCCCATTAACCTTAATCCCTTATCTAAAGAGATTGTATTTGACAATGTATGGTTCAGATATGCACCGGGAGAGGAATATGTGCTGAAAAATATCAATTTGAGAGTTAAAGCAGGAGAGCGAGTGGCGGTTGTGGGTTCTTCCGGCGTAGGCAAGACGACTCTCTTAAATCTTCTGCCGCGTTTTTACGACCCTACTAAAGGAAAAATTCTCTTTGATGGTATAGATATTAAACTAGCCACACTAAAGTCTTTACGTCAAATGATAGGTTTGGTAACACAGGAGATGGTGCTTTTTAATGATACGGTGGCTGCTAATATCGCTTATGGAAAGAAGAATGCTTCCCTGCAGGAAATCGAGACAGCAGCCAAGAAAGCTTATGCTTACGATTTTATCATGCGTTTGCCTCAGGGCTTCGATACAATTGTAGGAGACAGAGGATTCCGCCTCTCGGGAGGAGAGCAGCAGAGGATTAGTATTGCGCGCGCCGTACTGAAAAATCCTCAAATTCTGCTCTTGGATGAAGCTACCTCTCAACTTGACAGTGAGTCGGAGGAAGTAGTGCAGTTAGCTTTAGAGGAGTTGATGAGAAATAAAACTGTATTTATTGTAGCACACCGTCTTTCTACAGTTAAAGATGCTTCGCGCATTTTGGTATTAGACAAAGGAGAAATTACTGCTATGGGACAGCATGAAGAATTATTATCTCAATCACCCTTATACAGCCGTCTTTATTCTCTCCAATTTAGAGAGACTTAAGAGATATTGAGAAAAGAATGGTTTTCCCGAAGGAGGAGAAATAAAAGAGAAGCTTTATATATTATTGATATGATTATAGTTAGATGTAATATATCTATATCGCTATGAGTTAGTTTTATAAAAAAGTTTGAAAGAAGATGAACTTTTGGTATAATTAAATACATTTTTGGGGTCATTTTTTACTAACTGAATCCAATTTAGTGGCGAAGGAGGTTACTTTGGCTTTACCGAAAGAATTAAAAATCTTACTGGAGAATGGGGTTCATTTTGGCCATCAAGCTAAACGTTGGAATCCTAAAATGAAAAAGTTCATTTATGCCAAAAGGAGTGGAATTTATATTATTAATTTGGAGAAAACTCTAGCTAAAATCAAGGAAGCTAAAGAATTCTTAGCAGAGTTGTTGGGAAAAGGAGGAGTAATCCTGTTTGTCGGGACTAAAAAACAAGCCCGTTCGGTAATAAAAGATACCGCCCAAGCTCTTGGTGCACCTTATGTGATTGAAAGATGGGTAGGGGGGCTGCTTACTAATTTCTCTGTAGTTAAGCGACGCATAGATAAATATAAGCAGTTAGAAGAGGAGAGAAAAGCGGGGAAGTTTGAAATGATTCTCAAAAAAGAGCTGGTAAGGTTAAATAGAATATTGGAAAAAATGGAACGGAAATTTGCAGGGGTAAAAAAGTTAGAGCGTATTCCAGATGCCTTATTTGTTGTAGACCCTTATCGCGATTTTTTAGCAGTTAAAGAAGCTAAGAAGCTTTCCCTGCCGGTAGTGGCCTTGGTAGATACCGATACGGATCCTGAATTTATTGACTATCCCATTCCTGCTAATGATGATACGATTCGTTCTATAAAAGTAGTAGTTTCGTTTGTTTTTGACGATTTGCTCCGAGCCAAAGCTCAGGCAGAAACAGATAGCGGAGAAGGTGAAGTAGAGGAAGGCAAAGACGAGGTTTTAAATAAGGAGGAGAGTAATGCTTGAGAAAATAAAACAGCTGAGAGCCGCAACAGGATTAGGTCTTCAAGATTGTCGGAAAGCTTTAGAAGAGAGCGGGGGTGATATAGAAAGGGCAGTGGGAATTCTTAAGCAAAAGGGCATTGAAGTAATGAAGAAGAAAGTGAACCGAGAGGCTTCAGAGGGGGTGATAGAGGCTTATGTACATTTCTCCCACAAAGTAGGGGCGCTGGTGGAAGTAAACTGTGAGACCGACTTTGTAGCTCGTAACGAAGAATTTAAGCAGTTTGCCAAAGACCTGGCTATGCATATTACTGCTTTAGCTCCTGAATATATCTCGGAGGAAGATATTACTAAGAAAGAGATGAGCGTAGAAGAGAAGGAAATGCTTAAGAATCAATGTCTTCTTAATCAGGCTTTTGTGAAAGATTCTTCTGTTACTATAAGAGATTACTTAAATTCTTTAGCAGCTAAATTTGGAGAGAAGATTGTAATAAAAAGATTCTCTCGTTTTTCTTTAGACTAAAGTGAGAAAGTACCAAAAGATAATCCTTAAGCTAAGTGGCGAAATATTTAAAGGAAAGAAGGTCTACGGCATAGATCCCCCTATCTGCCGTAGATTAGCGAGAGAGATTAAAAGTGTATGGTCTTTGAAAAAAGAAATAGGTATAGTTATTGGAGGAGGAAATATTTTTCGCGGCCTTATGGATGCCCGTGATTTTCATATGGATAGAGCTGTAGGTGATTACATGGGTATGTTAGCCACGGTAATAAATGGTTTGGCGCTACAGGATTCTTTAGAAAAAGAAGGAATTCCCACGCGTTTAATGACAGCTATTTCTATGCATCAAATTGCTGAGCCTTACATTCGGCGCCGTGCTATAAGACATTGGGAGAAGGAGAGAGTCCTAATTTTTGTTGCGGGAACTGGCAATCCTTATTTTACTACTGATACAGCGGCAGCTTTGAGAGCTATGGAAATAAAGGCTGATGTAGTAATGAAAGGGACAAAAGTAGATGGCGTATATTCTTCCGATCCTTTAAAAAATAAAAAAGCTAAGAAGTTTAGAAAGCTTTCTTATTTAGAGGTTATCAATCGGGGTCTGAAAATAATGGATTCTACGGCAATTACTTTGTGCCAGGACAACAATCTTCCTATAGTAGTTTTTGATATAACTAAAGAGGGTAATTTCAAGAGAGTGGTAAAAGGAGAAGATATCGGCACTCTTATTCGATAATAAAATTAAGTCAAAGGAGGGTTTATGGTTTTAAAGAGCCTTCTTAAAGATGCAGAAGATAAAATGAAGAAGGTAATAGAAGTTACCAGAAGAGAATTTAATGAATTACGCACAGGCAGGGCTAATCCTAAGATGGTGGAAGGCTTACATGTTAATTATTATGGTACACCTACGCTTCTGAAAGAGATAGCTTCCATTAGTGTTCCAGAAGCCCGGCTTATTGTTATCCACCCTTGGGACCCTAATGTCTTGCCAGAGATAGAAAAGGCTGTTTATCAATCTAATTTAGGAATTACACCTGCTAATGATGGTAAGGTAGTACGCCTTTCTGTTCCACCTTTATCTGGCGAAAGGAGAGAAGAATTAATTAAAATTGTTAAGAGCATTACTGAAGAAGGGAGAGTCTCTATTAGGACGGTAAGGAAAGATGCTAATGAAAAAATAAAAGCCTTGGAAAAAGAAAAGAAAATATCGGAAGACGAACGTTTTAAAGGCCAGGAAGAAGTGCAGAAACTCACCGACAAGTATATTAAGGAGATAGAGAAGATTCTTCAGGAGAAAGAGAAGGAATTAAAAGAATTCTGATTTTTTGTTCTTTGCTAAATTCTGAGCCGCTAGCTCATCAGGTAGAGCACCGGCCTTTTAAGCCGGGGGTGCCGAGTTCGAGCCTCGGGCGGCTCATTCTTTTTGTCCGCGTTTCTGGCGTAGAGATAAACGTTGTTCTTTTAAATTAAGTCTTATTTGAAGACAAACACTGTCGCCGGGGTGGCGGACAGTTTTATCACGAAGTGATTATTTCTTAAACTGCCCGCGAGGCTAGCTGAGGGTATAAGCGTCTTTCTTTGAAATATACCTTTACCGTTTTAGATAAACGCTGTCGCCGGGGTGGCGGAACTGGCAGACGCGCTGGGCTTAGAACCCAGTCCCGTTAACGCGGGGTGGGAGTTCAACTCTCCCCCTCGGCAGAGAAAAAAGAGGTTTTTTGGTAGAGAATTTTAGGGACAGGTGAAACTGCGAGGGTAGCTCAATTGGTAGAGCATCACGTTGCCAACGTGGTGGTTGCGGGTTCAAGTCCCGTCCCTCGCTCCATATTTTGATTTTTGTATAATGAAAGTCAGTAGCTTCCTCTCAGAGGACGATATTCTTATCGGTATAAATGAAAGCAATCGCAATGGAGCTCTCAAAAAATTAATTCGTTTACTGGTAAAGAACAAAAAAATAAAGCCAGATTTAGAAAAAAAAATATTTAACAAAATAATTGCCCGCGAGAAGTTAGGTTCTACTGCTATAGGGCAGGGAGTAGCTATTCCTCACATTAGGTTAGGCGCCTTAAGAAAGATTAGGTTAGTAATTGGCATCTGTGTTAATAAGAAAGGAATAGATTTTGAATCTTTAGATGGTGAACCAGTATATTTAATTTTTCTTTTAATTTCTCCTCAGTCTCAAGAAGGTCTTCACCTTAAGATACTTGCTACTATTAGCCGTTTTCTTAGAGATAAACATTTCTTAGAAGCTATTAAATCAGCCACGAGCTCTCGACAAGTACTTAAGCTTATAGAAAGAAAAGAACATGAGTAAGATTTTTCGTAAATTTACAATTAGTAAACTATTTCGGATTCTGCCTGCAGCATTTTCGTGGTTGTTTCCTGGTTTACAGGTGAAACGCTGGATATTTCTTTGCTTATTGGGAGGGGCTCTTTCTATTTTTGGCGGAGTGCAATTTTTTCTTATTAGTGGAAAATATAAAACTCTCTTCTTGGTGATTTTTGTTTTGGGCAGTGGAGTATTGATTCTAGGAGTTATCTTGCTCTTACGAAGTATTATTTCTGCCGTGCTTCCTTCACGCGACAGACATATTATCGACTATATGTATCGAGAAAGAATTCTGGAAAAGAACCCCAAAGTAGTAGCTATTGGAGGGGGAAGCGGTCTTTCTAATCTTCTTTCGGGCTTAAAAGAATACACTAAGAATATTACCGTTGTGGTTACCGTCGCCGACGAAGGAGGCTCTTCCGGCCGCTTGCGCAAAGACTTTGATATTATCCCTCCTGGTGATATCCGCAATTGTCTAGTGGCTTTAGCAGATGCTTCTGAATTGATGCGCAGGCTCTTTCAGTATCGTTTTAATCGCCCCGAAGGATTAAAAGGACACAGTTTTGGCAATTTGTTCCTTACCGCTATGCGGGAAGTTACAGGAAACTTTGAGGATGCTCTGAAAGAATCCAGTCGGATTCTGGCTATAAGAGGAAAAGTTTTGCCGGCTAGTCTTGATAATGTAAGGATAAAAGCGGAGCTGGTGGATAATAGTGTAGTAGAAGGGGAAGCGGAAATTCCCAAGAAAGGTCTGGCTATAAGAAGGGTTTATCTAGTCCCGGAGAATGCCCGTGCTAACCGGGAAGTATTGGAGGCAATAAAAGAAGCAGATATGATAATTATTGGACCGGGGAGTCTCTTCACCAGTATTATCCCCAATTTTTTAATAAAGGAAATTGCCTTAGCGGTGAAAGACTCTTCTGCTCTTAAAGTTTATGTCTGTAATATAATGACACAGCATGGTGAGACAGATAATTTTTCTGCTGCCGACCATATAAAATCTATCTATAAACACAGTTTTAAGGAAACTATAGATATCTGTCTGGTTAATACTATGCCGCCGGCAGAAGAAGTTATCCGTAAATACCAAAGTCAAGATTCTTATCTGGTTAATGTTGACAGAGAAGAGATTGAAAAGATAGGTTTTAAATTAGTAGAGGCTGATTTAATAAGCGAAGGAGATTTTGTTCGTCATGATCCAGAAAAGCTCACTTGTAAACTTATTGAGATATATGAGGAATGGGTAAATGATGTCAAGAATAGAGAAGAAAATAACAATATCGGCTAACGAAAGCTTGCATGCGCGGCCTGCTTCTTTATTTGTCCAGAAGGCAGTGAAATATAATTCGTCTATCTGGATAAAAAAGGGCAAGGAAGTAGTGAACGGCAAATCGATAATTGAACTTTTGAGCTTGGGGATAGAAAAAGGCACAGAAATAACCTTAATCGCTGAAGGCGATGATGCAGAAGAGGCACTTCAGGAACTAGAAGGATTGTTGATGTTTTATGAAAAGAAAAACTAGTCGTAAGATAAAAGGCATTGGCGCTTCTGGCGGTATAGCTATAGGGCCTATCTATTTAGCGGGGAGAGAAGAGTTTAGTGTGTTTAAGCGCCGTCTTTCGCAGGAAGAAATTCCTCATGAGATATTAAGGTTTGAAGAGGCCTTAATTTCTACCCGCAAAAGCCTTGTCTCTCTCCAGGAGGAAGTATCTAAAAAATTGAGCTATGAGCATGCCCGCATTTTTGATGCCCATCTTTTAGTCTTAGAAGACCGCGCCTTGATTGAGGATGTAATCACGAAAATTAAAAAAGAAAAAGTGAATGCGGAATATGCTTTCTCAGAAGTGATTAAGAAATATGCAGCCGCTTTAGCAAGTCTTAGAGACGATTATCTCAAGGAAAGAGCTATCGACATTAACGATGTGGCCAAAAGAGTATTAAGTCGCCTCGTAGGCAAGGAAGAAGAGCAGTCCTTACTTTCTTTAAAGGAGAAGGCAATTATTGTAGCACATGATTTGTCACCTGCTGATACAGCTGTTTTGCCCAAGCAGAATGTATTAGGTTTTGTTACTGATATTGGTGGCCGGACTTCCCATACAGCGATTATTGCTTCTTCCTTAGGAATTCCTGCCGTAGTAGGATTGCGTAATATCACTGAGATTATTGATGAGGAAGATATTCTGATTATTGATGGTTCGGAAGGTACAGTTATTGTTAATCCTTCGCCGCGCGTTATAGAAGAGTATAAACTTAAGAGGACTCAACAGGCAAGGCTTAAAAAAATATTTTCTCTTTTACGCCGTGAGCCGGCTAAGACTCTGGATGATAAAAGAGTAACGATTGCAGCTAATGTTGAATTTCCCGAAGAGATTCCTCTTGTCTCGGAGTGGGGTTGCGAGGGTATTGGGCTTTATCGTACGGAATATATGTTTCTGGGACGTAAAGATTTTCCTCAAGAGGAAGAGCAATTCCAGGCTTATTTTGATGTCGCCAGGGAAGTAAAACCTGATACAGTAATTATACGCACTTTAGATATTGGTGGAGATAAATTTCTTTCTCAACCTGATATGCCGAAAGAAATACATCCCTTTTTGGGTTGGCGGGCCATAAGATTTTGTCTGGCGCGGCCTGATATCTTTAAGACTCAACTGCGAGCTATTCTTAGAGCCTCAGTACTCAAAAACGTTAAAATAATGTTTCCTATGATTTCTGGCGTAGAAGAGCTAAAGCAGGCTAAGGCGATGCTGGAAGAGACGAAATCTGAATTGCGCAAGAAAAAGATAGGTTTTGATGAGAACATTCAAGTAGGAGCTATGATTGAAGTTCCTTCGGCTGCTTTAACCAGCGATTTTTTAGCCAGAGAGGCAGACTTTTTTAGTATCGGTACTAATGACTTAATCCAGTATTCTCTAGCCGTAGATAGAAGCAACGAAAAGGTGGCTTATCTTTATGAGCCAGGACATCCTGCTGTTATCAGTTTAATAAAGAGTGTTATTGACAGTGGTCACCGCCATGGAATTAAGGTAGGGATGTGCGGCGAGATGGCTTCAGAGCCGCTTTATGCCTTTATTCTTTTAGGTTTGGAGCTTGATGAATTTAGCATTCCGCCGGCGTGGGCTCCTAAACTTAAGAGACTTATTCGAGCGGTGAAATTTTCCGACGCCATAACTTTAGCGGAAAAAATTATGCGAGTTTCTACGGCAAAGGAGGTGGAGAAACTCACGCGCAATTTTCTGAAAGAGATTCTGGGAAACAAATATAAAAGTTATTTAAGCGAATGAAAACAATAATTCTTGCGGCAGGTTACGGAACACGTCTTTATCCTTTGACGAAGAATAAAGCGAAAGCTCTCCTTTCTGTTGGCAACCGTACTCTTATAGATTTTACCGTGGAGAAGATATTAGAAATTTTGCCTCAAGATAATATTATTATTGTAGTAAGCAACAGTCGTTTTTATGCTGATTTCTTGAGGTGGAAAGAAGCTTACTCTGAAAAAGCTAAGATTGCAATTCTGGATGATGGTAGTACCAATGTCGAGGACCGCCGCGGCGCCGTAGGAGATATTTACTTTGCTGTAGAAAAAGAGAGTATTAAGGAAGACATACTGGTTATGGGTAGCGATAATATCTTTGACTGGAGGCTAGATGGTTTTTTAGAGTTTGCGCATGCTAAAAGTACTCCTACGGTTGGTTTGTACGATTTAGAAGATTATGATAAAGCCCGCAGATTTGGTGTAGCGGAGATAGATGCAGAGAACAAAATAGTATCTTTCCTGGAAAAACCTCAAAATCCTCCCTCTACCCTTATCTCCGTTTGTTTATATTATTTTCCTCAGGACTCACTAAGTTTGATAGAAGAGTATCTTAAAAAGGAAAACAGCCGGGATGCGGCAGGTAGTTATATAAAATGGCTGAGCGAGAAGACTAAAGTCTACGGTTATGTTTTCAAAGGAAAATGGCTTGATATTGGGCATAAGGATAGCCTGGAAAAGGCAAAATCTATATTTGCTACGGATTAGAAAAAGAAAGGAGCAAGAATGAGGAGCTTTTTTACTTCTGAATCAGTTACCGAAGGCCATCCGGATAAGGTCTGCGATCAGGTTTCAGACGCCATTTTAGACGCTATACTGGAGCAGGACAAGCAAGGTCGTGTAGCCTGCGAAGCTTTGGTAAGTCGTGGCATAATTTATGTGGCAGGCGAGATTACTACTAGCTGTTATATAGAGATTCCTAAAGTGGTAAGAGAATTAGTAAGAAAGATAGGCTATGATGACCCTGCTACGGGCTTTGATTATCAAAGTTGCGGAGTGGTATCGGCGGTTCAGCCTCAATCTCCTGATATTGCCAGAGGTGTGGATATAGGAGGAGCAGGAGACCAGGGACTTATGTTTGGTTTTGCCTGCAGAGAAACCAGAGAACTTATGCCTCTTCCTATTATGCTTTCCCATAAGTTAGTAATGCGCCTTTCCGAAGTACGCAAAAAAGGAATTCTTAAATATCTGCGTCCTGATGGTAAGTCGCAAGTTACAGTAGAGTATGACGCTGGCGGTAGAGTCAGACGCATAGATACTATTATTATTGGTGCTCACCACACCCACAACGTTAAGACCAAAGATTTGCGCCGTGACATTAAGAGTTTAGTTATAGATAAGATCGTTCCTTCTCGTCTGGTAGATAAACATACAAAGATATTTATAAATGCTACAGGACGTTTTGAGGTAGGAGGACCAGTGGCAGATACGGGAGTTACAGGGAGAAAAATTATGGTTGATACTTATGGAGGTTACGCTCGTCATGGGGGAGGATGTTTTTCTGGTAAAGACCCCAGTAAAGTAGACCGTTCTGCTTCTTATATGGCCCGCTATATCGCTAAGAATATTGTGGCGGCAGGTCTGGCTGATAAATGTGAAGTGCAATTAGCTTATTGTATTGGTGTAGCAGAGCCGGTATCTGTTAACGTAAATACCTTTGGCACGGCTCAAGTAGCAGAGGAGAAAATATCAAATGCCGTAAGAGAAGTGTTTCCTCTTACTCCTCGTGGTATTATAAAGGAGTTAAATCTTTTGCGTCCTATCTATACTAAAACTGCTTCCTATGGACACTTTGGCAGGAATGATAAAGATTTTTATTGGGAAAGAACGGACCGGAAGGATTTACTGAGAAAAAAGGTGAGATAATGAAATACCATATTAGAAACAGAGAGCTTCAGGGTGAGGGGAGAAAACGTATTGCCTGGGCTCGAAGGAGAATGCCGGTTCTGGAATTGATAGAGGAAAGATTTAAGAAGAAAAAGCCTCTTAAAAGTATTAATATTGCTGCCTGTCTCCATGTCACTACAGAGACGGCAGTGTTGATGAGCGTACTTAAGGCGGGAGGAGCTCGCTTGCGGCTTTGTGCCTCAAATCCTCTATCTACTCAGGATGATGTAGCCGCTTCATTGGTCTTTGATGAGGGCATAGAGGTTTTTTCTCTTAAAGGTGAAGACAAAAAGACTTATTATCGCCATATAGAAGAAGTATTGGAAATTAATCCTCAAATTACTATGGATGATGGGGCAGATTTAGTCTCTACCCTGCATAAGAAAAAACCTAAAGTTCTTCCTCAGGGTGGTACAGAAGAGACTACTACGGGTGTAATTCGCTTGCGGGCGCTAGAGAAGGAAGGACGTTTGCTTTATCCTGTGATTGCCGTAAATGATGCTTACACTAAACATCTCTTTGATAATCGCTACGGAACAGGTCAGTCTACTATTGACGGAATTCTGCGTGCTACTAATAAACTCTTGGCAGGAGCTAATTTTGTAGTCTGCGGTTACGGCTGGTGCGGCAGAGGTGTAGCTAAGCGGGCCGCGGGTATGGGCGCATCGGTTATTATAGCAGAAGTAGATGCTTTGAAAGCTCTTGAAGCAGTAATGGATGGTTTTCGGGTGATGCCTTTACAGGAGGCAGTAAAAATTGCTGATGTTGTGGTTACGGTAACAGGTGATGTCTCGGTGTTGAGAGAGGAACACTTCTTAAACATGAAGGAAGGAGCGTTAGTTGCTAATGTAGGGCATTTCAATGTAGAGATAAACTTAAAAGCGTTGAAAAGAGTAAGCCTGAGCCAGAAAGAAATTAAACCTTTGGTGAAAGAGTACCGTATAAAGTCAGGACGTAGGGTTAAGTCTATTTACCTTCTGGCGGAGGGAAGGCTGGCTAATCTTGCCTGTGCCGAAGGTCATCCGGCTGAGGTAATGGATATGAGTTTTGCTAATCAGGCTTTAAGCTGTGAGTATATAGTGCAGAGGGGCAGAACTCTAGCTAAAAAAGTATATTCTGTTCCGGATGAAATTGATAAGAATATCGCCAGACTTAAGTTAAAATCTCTGGGTATAAGAATAGATTTTCTTACCTCTGAACAGAAAAAGTATCTTGACAGCTGGCAGTTAGGCACCTGATTTATTTCTAAAGAGTAAAGGCGCATAAAATTTTAGAAAGAGAATGAATAAGAGACGTGGTAAGAAAATAGCAGTTTTAACCTCAGGAGGAGATTGCGCCGGAATGAATGCTGCGATTCGGGCCGTAGTCCGTACAGCTGAGTTCTATGGAATGGAAAGTTGGGGGATATTCAGAGGATATGAGGGGCTGATTGATGGTCACTTTAAACAACTGACTTCCCGCAGTGTATCAGGAATTATTAACCTCGGTGGTACCATTCTTAAGACTTCGCGCTCTCTAAGGTTTCGTAAGAAGAAATTTCGTCGGATTGCTGTAAATAATCTAAGAAAAAGAGGAATAGAGGCTCTTGTGGTTTTAGGCGGTAATGGCAGTTATCGCGGAGCAAAAAAGTTCAGTGAAGAATTTAAATTTCAAGTGATTGGCATTCCTTCTACTATAGATAATGATATTGCGGAGACTGATTTGACTCTGGGGGCGGATACCGCGGTAAACGTGGCTTTAGATGCGATAGACAAGATACGAGATACGGCAACTTCTATGGAACGAATATTTGTAGTAGAAGTTATGGGGCGTGATTGCGGCTATATTGCTTTAGAGACAGCTCTTGCCGGCGGAGCAGAAAACGTTCTGGTTCCCGAAAGGCGTTTTAGTATAAAGCGTATAGCAGAGGAGATTGCCGAAGGCAATATGCGAGGGAAAATAAGCTGGATAATAATTGTAGCGGAAGGAAAAGCTAAAGCTCAAGACATTGCTCAGCAAATTACCAAATTTACCTCTTTACAGACGAGAGTGACAGTGTTAGGTCATATTCAGAGAGGAGGAAGACCTACCGCCACCGATAGAATTCTGGGGGCGCGTTTTGGTTCTTTTGCGGTAGAATTGTTGCAGAAGACCACAGAATCAAAAGCAGTAGGGATTAAATCCGACAAATTGGTAGCGGTAGATTTCTCTCAAGCAATTTCTTCTTCCCGCAGTATTTTAGATGTTAAAAGATATTTTGACCTTGTAAAGATTCTTACTTAAGATGAAAGATATAAATACTGACTTCCAGGCCATAATGATTGAGAATAATGACGTAGTGATAAAGGACAAGGATAAACTCTGCTCTGACATAGACCTTTTGGCAGAAAAGATTGTCCTGAGCGACGAAGAGGAATTGGTGCAATGCTACTTTAATGTTATTAGAAAGTTATCCTGGAAGTTAGGGATATTTCCTGTTTCAATATACTCACTTTATAAAGCCCGTTCAGAGGGGAAGGTGAGTGGTTTTACAGTCCCGTCAGTTAACTTCCGTACTCTTACCTACGAATCGGCTCAGGCTCTTTTCGAAGTAGCCAAAGAATGTGAAGCGGCAGCTTTCCTTTTAGGTATAGCTCGTTCCGAAATAGAATATACGCGGCAGTCTCCTTTTGAATATGCCGCTTTGGTGTTAGCTGCTGCCATTAAAACCGGCTATAAAGGCCCCGTATTTTTCCAGGCAGATAGCTTGCGTATTAATCCTATTGATTATTTTCGTAATCCGGAGGGGGAAATTAAAAAACTAGAGGAATTAATAGAGCAATATGTCCGGGCGGGATTTTTTAATATAGATTTAGACCTTTCTTCTTTGGAGGACTTTGCCGATAGCTCATCTGAGTTGCACTTAGAAGCGATTGCTCAGCTTACTGGTTTTATACGGAAGATTCAACCTCCTCAGGTTGAGATTGCTATAGGTGCAAGATTAAAAAAAGAAAAAGGCCGCAATACTACCGCGGAAGACCTGCATGCTTTTATGGAGAAGCACCGTCAGCGTTTCTCCCAGAATAAAGGAATAATAAAGTTAGCTATAGAAACAGGTGCAGTTCACGGAGGAGTAGTGATGCCAGACGGTTCCATTGCTAAAGTAAGAATAGATTTTGATACTATAAAAAAGCTGGGAGAAATTGGTTCTAAACATTATAATTTAGCCGGCGTAGTTCAACATGGAGCTTCTACTCTTCCGCCCGAAGCCTTTAGTAAATTTCCTGAACATGATACATTAGAAGTGCATTTGGCTACTCAATTTCAGAATATAATATACGACAATCTTCCTTTAGGACTTAAGGAAAGAATCTACAATTGGCTAAATGAGAACCTTCGTTTTGAAAGAGAACCTCAACAGACTAATCCCCAATTTATTTATAAGACGCGCAAAAAAGCCTTAGGGCCTTTCAAGAAAGAAATCTATATGTTGCCGGCCGACATCAAGAAGAATATTTATAGAAAGCTTAAGGAAGAATTTAGTTTTCTCTTTCAGCAGCTTCATCTGCATAATACCAGACAAATAGTAGAAAAATTTGTTGTTCCTACAAAAGTAGAAGACAAATTATCAGATATCAAGGAGGAAAGATGATTTCTGACAAAAGTAAAAAGGGTTTAGAAAGAATGCCTAATCGTTCTCTTCTCTATGGTACAGGCCTAAGTTCTCAGCATATAAGAAGACCTTTTATCGGCATTGCTTCTGGTTTTACTGATCTTATTCCGGGTCATGTTGATATGCGGAGTCTGGAGAGATTTATTGAAAGAGGAATTGAAAACCAGGGAGGCACACCTTTTATATTTGGTGTGCCGGGGATTTGTGACGGTATAGCTATGGGGCATGCGGGTATGAAGTATTCTTTGCCTTCGCGGGAAGTAATCGCTGATGTTATAGAAACGGTAAGTCGGGGGCATGCTCTCGATGGGTTAGTGCTGCTTACTAATTGCGATAAAATTAATCCTGGTATGATTATGGGGGCTTTACGTCTTAATATCCCTGCTATTGTGGTGACAGCCGGTCCTATGCTCTCAGGGCATTTTGGCCGGAAGCGCCTTTCCTTAGTAAGAGATACCTTTGAAGCCGTAGGAAGGTTTAAGGCGGGTAAAATAGACGAGGCGGAGAGGGCTTTTTTGGAGAGAGCGGCTTGTCCTTCTGCCGGTTCTTGCCAAGGCCTTTATACGGCTAATACTACGGCTTGTTTGATTGAGACGATGGGGCTTTCTTTACCTTTTTGTGGTACAACTCCTGCGGTTATGGCTGATAAGAAGCGCATTGCTTATGAAAGCGGCCAAAAGATTGTAGAACTCGTAAGAAAAAATATCCCTCCCCGTCAAATTGTAAACCGCCGGGCTTTAGAAAATGCCGTTACTGTAGATATGGCTTTAGGCGGCTCTACCAATACCGTCTTGCATCTTATGGCGATTGCCAAAGAAGCCCAGGTCGATTTAGACCTTAATGATTTTGACCGTATTTCACGGCGCACTCCTCATATTTCCAATTTGCGCCCGGGAGGCGATTATTTTATGGAAGACCTGCATTATGCCGGAGGAATCCCGGCGGTACTTAAAGTATTAGGCAGCCTTATTAAAGACAATATTACTGTTTCAGGTAAGAGGATAAAACATATTGCTCAAGCTGCAGTGATATTTGATAAGGAAGTAATACATTCTCGCCACAATCCTTACCATAAGGAGGGAGGTATTGCTATTTTGTGGGGGAATTTGGCGTCTGAGGGTTGTGTAGTAAAACAGTCTGCAGTAGATAAAGAAGTTATGCGTTTCGAAGGAAAAGCCCGCGTATTTAATTCCGAAGAGGAAGCTATGGGGGCAATTTTAGGGGGCAAGATTAAGAAAGGTGATGTGGTGGTGATTCGTTATGAGGGTCCCGCGGGAGGACCTGGTATGAGGGAAATGCTGGCGCCAACCTCAGCCATTGTAGGTATGAATCTCCACAAGAGTGTAGCTTTAATTACTGACGGTCGTTTCTCGGGCGGAACACGAGGACCTTGTGTAGGACATATTGCGCCGGAAGCCGCACGAGGAGGTCTTTTAGCTTATCTCAAAGACGGCGATATAATTAACATTGATATACCGCGGAGGAAAATTGAAGTGCGTCTCACTCAGAATGAAATAGAGAAGAGAAAGAAAGAAATTAAGATTCTTCCTCCCAAAATAAAAACAGGATGTCTTTCTCGCTATAGTAAGATTGTTTCTTCTGCTTCGCAAGGAGCAGTGTTTAAGAGTTAGGAATGTTTATCCGGAACAGGAAGTTTTTCGTGAGGGTCTATCCTCCGCGAAAGAGCTCTATGATTATTCAGAGCGTAGAGGATACCCCTTATACTTACTTGCCGCTTAAAGTTAGAAGGGCTGGTTTCAATCTCTATCAACGGGGTTACTTTTGGAGAATAGAGATAAAAGAAAAAGATATTTTCTCTCAAGAGAAAAATTTACGCCGCGCTCTGGAATTTATATTACATAGATTTTCAGGAGAAGAATCCCTTAGTTTGGCTGTATCCGATTTAGGATGTTTGCATCTTAAATTGGGGTGTAAGAATGTAGCAAAAATTGTTGCCCAGCAGATCTATAAGCAGATGCTAAAAGGCAAGTTTTACTTTGGCCGGGTGGTATTTTTTTCTCAGCAGGAAAAAATACGCCGCCAATTTGAGAAGTACATAATTTCCTATCTGGAGTTTATGGAACATAAAATGTCGCAGGGGCCTTTCCTGACCACGGATGCTATTATTGAATATAAAGGAGGCATTGTGTTAGTCAGGCGCCGTAATCCGCCCCTCGGCTGGGCTTTACCGGGGGGGTTTGTTGATTACGGAGAGAAAGCAGAAGAGGCGGTAAAGAGAGAAGCAAAAGAAGAAACCGGCCTGAATATAAAGAAGATTAGGCAGTTCGGTTTTTATTCTGCGCCGCAACGTGACAGCCGTTTTCATACTGCTTCTATTGTCTTTACGGCTCAGGCCGCAGGCAAGCTCAAAAGTGGCTCTGATGCGGCGGCGGCTAGAGTCTTTGGCGGGAGGAATCTGCCAGAACATATTGCTTTTGACCATAGGAAAATAATTAAGGACTATCTGAGGAGGAAAGCAAAATTAAAAAGATAGGTATTATTGCTACTTTGGGTCCGGTCTCCCGCAATTTCAAGATTCTAAAGAAAATGCAGCAGGCCGGAGTAAGTACGGTACGGCTCAATTTTTCTCACGGCTCCTTCCAGACTCATGCCCAGGCCGCAGCTCTCATAAAGAAAATTAATAAGACTACTCAGAGAAAAATAAAAATACTGCAGGATTTAGAAGGATACCGCATCAGAATCGGCCGCCTTAAGAGAAAGCATTTTGCGATAAAGAAAGATTCTTATTTTTATTTGGTAAAGGGCAAAAAACAAAAGAACTCTAAAGAGATTCCCTTCGACTATCAGGGAGACTTGTCGCTTATAAAAGAAGGGCAGCTGGTTTATATTGACGACGGCCGCATAGAACTAAGAGTGGAAAAGGTAAAAGGAGAGAGGCTTAAAGTTAGAGTCTTGCGCGGCGAGGTTATCGCTGAACGTAAAGGAGTTAATTTTCCCGGGGCAAGCCTGGAGTTTGATACTTGGGGTGAGAAAGACAGAAAAGCGTTAGAATTTGGACTTAGTTTAGGCATAGACTTTGTAGCTCAATCTTTTGTAAGAGATGCGGCTGATATTCTAAAAATAAAAGATATACTGGCTAAAACAAAACATTCCCCCCAGGTAATTGCCAAAATTGAGAATCGCTCTGCGGTAGCTAATATTGATGAGATTATAGATGCGGCTGATATGATAATGATTGCACGAGGTGATATGGGTGTCTGTTTGCCCGTATTTATGGTGCCTATTATTCAGAAGGAGATAATTGCCAAGTGTCTTCGTAAGAAGAGGCCAGTTATTGTAGCTACACAGATGCTGGAAAGTATGCGCCAGAATCCCCTGCCTCTACGGGCAGAAGTTTCTGATGTGGCTAATGCTATATTAGATGGGGCAGACTTTCTTATGCTTTCAGCGGAAACGGCGGTAGGTAAGTATCCTGTTGAAACAGTAGATATGATGAGGAAAATTATAGACTTTACCCGGAACTCTCCTTACTATAAGCACTATAGCAAAAATAGATGAAAACCATCGCTCTGCTTACAGATTTCGGCCAGAGTGATAATTTTGTGGGGGTAATGAAGGGAGTTATCTCTTCTCTTTGTCCTCAATCTTTGTGCCTGGATATTACCCATGCTGTCCCTAGTTGGAATATTAGAGCGGCGGCTTTTCTTCTCTGGAAAAGTTATTCTTTTTTCCCGCACCAGACGGTTTTTTTAGTAGTGGTTGATCCCACGGTGGGTAGCTGGCGTAAAATACTGATAGTAAAAACGCGGCATTATCATTTTGTGGGACCAGACAACGGAGTTTTAAGCTGGGCGGCAGAAGAAGATGGGGTAGTTTCTTTAGTCTCTGCTTCTAATTCTAAATATTTCTTGCCGCAGGTTTCTGCTACTTTTCAGGGGCGCGATATATTTGCCCCCCTTGCGGCTCATATTGCTTGTGGGGTTGCTCTTTCCCGTCTGGGTAGAGCAGAGAAAAAAATGGTTTCTTTAGAATTTCCCCGTCCCCAGATTAGTTCTTCCAGGATTATAGCAGAGGTTATCTACATAGATAAGTTTGGCAATGCTATCTTGAATATAAAAAAGGAAGATTTTGCTTCTTTTCGGAAACTTTACTTAAAAACCAAAAAAGGTCTTGTTGGGTTAGAGAAAAAAACCTTCTACCATCAGGCAAAAAAGGGAAGATTTTTTCTTTTAGAAGGAAGCTTTGGCTTTCTGGAAATAGCACTTAAAGAAGATAGTGCCGCCTCTTATCTAAAGCTATCTGTGGGTATGAAGGTTGAGATAATTTTAAAATGAATCCTTCTTCTCTTTATGAACAATCTCATAAGTTAAGGGGAATTGTTAAATATGTCTACAAAAAGACAGGACAGGCAATCTTTGATTATCAAATGATAGAAGAAAATGATAGAGTGCTTCTGGGGCTTTCAGGAGGAGTCGATAGTTTTTCTCTCTTGCAAGTTCTTTTAATGCGGCGTATTAAGATTCCTTACCATTTTGAACTTTTTGCAGTTTATGTACGAATGCCCTGGATTAAAGACGAAAGCAAAATTCTGGCTAGTTATCTAAAACAGTATGGAATAGAGCTTATTATAAAAGATATAGATATTGCGGGGGAGGAAATCACTTGTTTTTGGTGTTCTTGGAACCGCCGCAAGATATTTTTTGAGTTGGCAGATGAATTATCCTGTCGCAAGATTGCCCTGGGGCATAATCTTGATGATATAGTTGAAAGTATATTGATGAATTTGTATTTCCACGGCGAGATAAGCGCCTTAGTACCTAAACAAAGTTTTTTTGGCGGGAAATTGTTTATCATTCGTCCTTTTGCCTATGTGGAAAAAAAAGATATATTGCGTTTTGCCAAATCATTTGCTTTTCCCCCTTTAGAAGCTTTTTGTCCTTATGCCAAAAATTCCCAGCGTCAAGCAGTCAAAGAGCAACTCGCTTCTTTGGCTAGTCGCTTTCCTCATATTAAAAAGAATATTTTCAGGGCTTTAAGCCGCAAAAAACTCAGAGTTAATTATTTACT
>JAGGSQ010000004.1 GCA_021159015.1 Candidatus Omnitrophota bacterium
GTAATATATAGTAATGTAAGAGAGAAAATTAATTATACTTTAGAACGTGAAAGTATAAAAATAGAATCAGCCACCCCTTCTTCTTTAGAAACTTTTCTACAAGAAGGAAGAGAAATTAAAGTTCTTTGCCGTCTAAATGTCTATCCGCGCAGCGGTAATTATTATCTGGAGATTTATGCCCTGGATCCTGCCTATACATTAGGAAAGATTACCCAAAGGAGGCAGGAATTGTTGGAGGAGCTCCGAAAGAGAGGGATTCTGGATAGAAATAAAGCCCTTTCCTTTTCTCTCGTTCCTTTAGATATTGGTCTTATTACTGCTTACAATTCTGCAGCCTTCTTCGATTTTATATCCGAGGTCCAATCTTTTAAATTTGCTTTTAGGATATTTGTTTACGATGCACATATGCAGGGCAGTCTTACCGAAAAAGAGGTAACGGAGGGGATCAAGTTTTTTAGTGACAGTTTTCCTTTCTTAGATGCAATTGTAATTACGCGCGGAGGAGGTTCCCTGGCTGACCTGGGTTGGTTTGACTCTCAAAAAATAGCGCTGGCTATTGCTGCCAGTAAGATTCCGGTTCTTTCGGCTTTAGGGCATCAGATAAATCTTACTATAACAGATGTGGTTAGTTGGTCTTATTTTAAAACCCCTACCAAAGTAGCACAGTTCTTAGGAGAAAGAGTGAGAGGCTTTCTTCAGAATATAGAGGAGAAGGAGGAAGAGATAATTAAACAGTCCCAAAGAATTTATCAGGAGGCGAGAATGAAGCTGGAAGTAAAGTTTAGTCGTATCGCCTCCTTAACTGAGAGGTATTTGTCAAAAGAAAAGAAAGATTTGGTTATAGCCGAGACTTTTCTCAGTAGCCGAGGTTTAAATATACTTAATCTCTGGAAAACTAATATTGACCATTTCTTAACTAATATCATTGCCGAAGCAAGAAGGGCTTTGCAGAAAGAAGCTCTTCGCCTGGATAACTACCGAAAAAGAATTGATATACTTCGGCCGCAGGAAATTCTCAGGAGAGGTTTTAGCCTTACTTTGGTTAAAAATAGACCGATTAGGAAAATAGAAAGATTGAGGGAAGGAGAAAGTGTCGAAACAATATTGTTCCAGGGGAGATTTAACTCTTTAGTAACCAGAATAAGTAAGGAGAGAGATGAGGAAGGGTAAAAAATTTAAATATCTCGAGGCTCTAAAAGAATTAGATGATATATTGGAATTCTTACAGGCAGAAATGGTAGATGTGGAAGTACTTTCTTCTAAAATTAAGCGCGCCGTAGAGCTGGTAGAATACTGCCGCCGTAAAATAAACTCGACTGAGACAGAAGTAAAGAAAGTTCTAGAGAAATTTCAGAAATCTGAAGGAGACATTCTAAATGGAAGCCCTGAAGCGGATTAAGGTCTTGCTGTTTCTTTTAGCCAGTTTGATAGTTTGCGGGAGCAGTGGTTATCGTTTAATAGAGGGATGGGGATGGCTGGATTCTTTTTATATGACTATTATTACTATTTCTACAGTAGGTTTTGGGGAGGTTGACAGTCTTTCCTCTCCAGGAAAGATTTTTACGATATTTCTAATATTAAGTAGTGTAGGAGTTTTTGCTTACACTTTAGGAGTAGTGGTTAATTTTATTTTAGAGGGCAAGTTTGGGTATTTGAGTAGGAGGATAAGAATGGAGAGAGAAAGAGAAAAAATCAAAGACCATTATATTATTTGCGGTTTGGGAAAAGTAGCTCAGGAAGTAATCCGGGAATTTCTAAAGAATAGAGTTAAGTTTCTGGTAGTGGCGGAGGAGGCTGAGATTAAAGGATACTTGGGCCAGGAAAACATTCTTTATCTTGAGGCAGACCCTACTAAGGACGAAGTATTGGAGAAAGCAAAAATAAGACAAGCTCGTGGATTAATATCTTGCTTATCTACAGATAAAGAAAATTTATTTACCGTAATTTCAGCACGTAGTTTTAATCCTGCTCTTAAAATAATAACCTTAGCTCAAGATGAGGCATCTCTGGCTAAAATGATAAAAGCAGGAGCAGATAAGGTTATCTTACCCGATATAATTGGAGGCAGAAGGATGGCTTATATGGTTCTTAAACCAGACATACTTTCCTTCTTAGATGTAGTGACAAACCGTTCTAATGAAGATTTTTCTCTGCGTCTGGAACTGATAGAGGTATCTTCTGATTCAAGCATCAGGGGGCAAACTCTTCTCCAGGCTCAGCTTCCTCAAAAAACAGGTGTGCTGGTGGTGGCTATCAAGAAAGCGTCAGAGGGAGGGGAATTTATCTATAATCCCTCCTCTAGCTATAAAATAGAAGCAAAGGATAAATTGATTATTCTGGGACGGGAAGAAGAAATCCAAACATTAAAAGAATATATTGCTTGAGGGATAGATTTGTGCTATAATCTTTCCAAAAAGGAGAAGCGGTGGAAGAAAATATGGGAAGAGTTGAAAGAAGGAAATCTATAAGGTTCAGTAAGGAAGTAACTTTGAGGTTTGTTATATTTGACTCCTTTGCTTCTGATGAAAGAAAAGAAGATTTGCGTCCCCGGGAAGGGAAGATTTCTAACATTTCGGCAGGCGGAGTGAGAATTTCTACTTCTGATTTAGACGAAAAAGACTTAGAAGTCCTTAAATCTAATCGAGCTAAGCTGGCTTTGCGTTTTAGTTTGGAAGAGAAATCTTGCGATATAGATGCTACGGCTCGAGTAAAATGGATGGTTAAGGCTAATATAAATGAAGAGGGTAAAAGTAAATTTGTTATAGGACTGGAGTTTTTAGATATTAGCTCAGAAGACAGAAATAGGATAGGGCAGTTTATTATTAGCCAGCGTTTTCCTTCGTTGCATTAGGTTTACTTACGCTGTTTTTGCGGTATAATAGGAAAAAATGGAAGAGCGTGGGTGATGAGGATAAGTAAGGAAAAGAAAAAGATGCTTATAGAAAAGTTTAAAGAGCATCCTACTGATACCGGTTCAGCGGCAGTACAGATAGCGGTATTGAGCGAGAGAATAGCAGCACTAGCGGAACATTTTAAGAAGCATAAGAAAGATTTTTCTTCTCGCCGCGGCCTTCTGGAATTGGTAGAAAGAAGAAGGCGCCTGTTAGAATATCTTAAAAACAATTCCTTACAAAAATACAACCAGATTGTAAAAAGTCTTAATCTCCGAAAGTAATAATGTCGCTACTCGATATATCTTGTAAATTGGAGGGGAAAGAGCTTTCCTTTCATTTAGGCGAAATTGCCAAGCAAACTAACGGAGCAGTGCTGGTAAAAAGTGGGGGTACTGTAGTATTAGTGACTGCTTGTATGAAGAGAGAATTAACCGAGGGAGTAGATTTTTTCCCTCTTACCGTTGATTATCAAGAAAAGACTTATGCGGCTGGCAGAATCCCCGGCGGTTTCTTTAAACGAGAGGGGAGGGCTAAAGAATCAGAGATTCTTTCCGCCCGCCTAGTCGATCGTTCCATACGTCCTCTTTTTCCTTCTGGTATGCGTAATGCGGTCCAGGTTATTTGCATTGTCCTTTCTTCTGATGCGGAAAACGACCCTGATGTGTTGGCAGTTAACGGTGCTGCTGTGGCTCTGGGAGTCTCTGATATTCCTTTTAGTCAGTTGATAGGATGTGTGCGAGTGGGAAGAATAGCTGAAAAGTTTGTAGTTAATCCTACCTATAAAGAAAGAGAGGAATCCAGCCTTGATATAGTAGTGAGTGCTACTAAAGATAAGGTAATGATGATAGAAGCAAAAGCCAGCAATCTTAAGGAAGATATAATTTCTGAAGCTATAAAATTTGCTCACCGCTATATAAAAGGAATTATCATGGAGGAGGAAAAGATAAAAGATAAGCTTGGTAAGGAAAAACTCAATTTGGAGTTTCAAAAAGTAAAAGAGGATTTAGCAACATTGCTTAGGAATAAAACTGCTTCTCGGTGGGAAGATATTTATCGGGAGAAAGAGAAACAACAACGACAGGAGAAAAAAGATGAGCTTCTGACCGCACTAATAGAAGAACTGGAAGATGGTTATACAGAAGAAGATATAAAGTTGGCTTTAGCTGAAATAGAGGAGGATTACGTACGGCATCAGATTCTAGATAAAGGTGTACGACCGGATGGGAGAAAGATTGATGAAATAAGGGAGATAAATTGCAAGGTAGGAGTTCTACCGCGTACACACGGTTCCGCTCTCTTCACCCGTGGTCAGACTCAGTCCTTAGCTGTGACTACTCTTGGTACTAGTTCGGATGAGCAGCGTATGGAGGAATTAGAAGGAGAAAGTTTTAAACATTTTATGCTTCATTATAGCTTCCCGCCTTTTTCTGTAGGAGAAGTTTCTTTTCTCCGTGCTCCTTCGCGGCGCGAGATAGGGCACGGAGCTCTGGCAGAGAAAGCTTTGAGTGTATTTATTCCTCCTAAGGAAAAGTTTCCTTATACTATTCGTGTTGTGTCGGAAATACTTGAGTCTAATGGTTCCTCTTCTATGGCTACGGTATGTGCAGCTTCTTTATCTTTAATGGATGCCGGTGTACCTTTACCCTTTCCCGTAGCTGGCATAGCCTTGGGGTTAATTACAGACAAAGACAATGAAAGGAACTACAAGATTCTCACGGATATTGCCGGTATTGAAGATCATTGCGGGGATATGGATTTCAAAGTAGCAGGTACGCGGGAGGGAATTACTGCTATCCAGGTTGATTTAAAGATAGACGGAATAGGTTATGATATTATAGAGGAGGCTTTACTAAGAGCTAAGGCGGCAAGAGAAATTATCCTGGAGAAAATGGAAAAAGTACTCTCTGCGGCACGTCCTCATATTTCTGAATATGCGCCTCGTATTAAAGTATTGAAGATAAATGTAGATAAAATAGGAGAATTGATTGGACCAGGAGGAAGAAACATTAAGAGGATTATTAAAGAAACTGGTGCAGATATTGATATAAAAGATGACACAGGAGAGGTAATAGTAGCTTCTACCGGTGAAGAAGGACTGAACAAGGCCATTGAATATATTGAGAGTATTACTAAAGATATAGAAGTAGGGGAAGTTTATACGGCTAAAGTAGTGAAGGTGACCAATTTCGGTGCCTTTTGTGAGATTGCACCAGGCAAAAGCGGCCTTTTACATATCTCGCAAATTTCCGATGGTTTTGTGAAGGATGTTTCTGAGTATTTGAAGGAAAATGACACTATAAAGGTAAAAGTCATAGGTATCGATGAACAGGGAAGAATTAATCTAAGTAGAAAACATCTCAATGAAGGAAAAGATAAATAAATGGTCTATAGTAATTTTTCTCTCAGCCATTTTTACTATATATATATTAAGTCTTATTTCGTTCTCACCCTCTGATTTTTTTCTCTATAGTTCTCCCGTAAACAATCCTCCGGAAAATTTAGTGGGAATAGTAGGGGCATATTTGTCAGGGTTCTCTTTCTTTCTTTTTGGCAAGATTAGCTGGTTAATATGTGTATTCCTATTGCTATATATTCTCTATAGGATTGGTTTCTTGAAACAATTGGGATTGAGTAGTAACAGATTGGTAATCTCGGCGGCGTTGCTAGTGGTTATTGTCTTTTCTTCTTCTCTAGCTGCGTTGTTGGCTTTAGGGGAAGATTATAGTTTCAGTAACGGAGGAGGCGTAGGGTTTGTAGTGAATAGTTTCTTCCAGAGGTATTTGGGCAAGGTAGGCAGTGGGGTGTTTTATTTTACGGTTATAATATTGGGTCTTTTTGTCTGGGGAGGAGAAGCCTTGTTAAGAGGAATAGGGCTTCTTTTTAACACGGCAGGCAAAGTATTTAAATTTGTCAGAAAGATACCTTCTGTATTTGTATCTCTTAAGAAACATTCTCCTGCTTCCTTGCGTAATAAGCCATCTTCCTCTGCTAGTTACAAACTAAGTGTCCATTCTTCTCCTTCTTTTTCTCAGAAGCCGGCAGAAAGAAAAGAATATATTAACCTGGAAAAAGAAAAAGAGAGAAAGAGAAAAAAAGTAGAAAAGGAGGAAAAAGAAGGATATATAGCTCCAGGGGGAGGAGGCAAAGTTTCTGAAGGCACCAGAAATGTCAGTTACGATATGCCGTTGCCAAAGTTATTAGAAAATGTCGCTAATGTTGATAGCCGTAAGCTGAAAGAAGATGTTAAGAACAATGTCCGCAATCTTGAAGACACTCTTTCTGATTTCGGCATTAGTGCTAAAGTAGTTAATGTAGAAGTGGGACCGGTAATTACTATGTATGAGTTGGAGCCCGCAGCAGGAATAAAGATAAATAAAATTTCTGCCCTTGCCGACGATATTGCTTTAGCTATGAAGTCAGCCGGTGTGAGAGTTGTGGCTCCTATTCCGGGCAAAGGAACGGTAGGGATAGAGATTCCCAATACTCATATGAGTTTTGTATACTTAAGAGAGATTGTAGAAGACAAAATCTTTCAGTCTCATCCTTCTTATTTGACTTTAGCTTTGGGTAAAGATGTAGCTGGTCATCCTTTAGTGGCTGATTTAAAAGAGATGCCTCATTTGCTTATCGCGGGCGCTACCGGTTCGGGGAAAACTGTATGTGTAAATTCTATCATTTGTTCTTTGCTTTTTAAAGCTAGGCCTGAGAATGTACGTCTGATATTAGTAGATCCTAAAATGGTAGAGTTAGCCAGTTTCAGAGATATTCCGCATTTGCTTGCTCCTATTGTCTCTGATGTTAAAAAAGCCTCCCAGGTGTTGTTCTGGGCTGTAGAAGAGATGGAGAAACGATATAAAATGTTTGCGGCGGCAGGAGCGAGAAATATTGAAGCATACAATCGCCAACGGACGAAGAAAGAGGCTGTGCTTTCTTTTATTGTAATTATCATAGATGAACTTGCCGATTTAATGGTGGCAGCACGTGATCAAATAGAATCAGCAATTCTGAGGCTGGCTCAACTTTCGCGTGCCGCAGGAATCCATCTAATTATGGCTACGCAGAGACCTTCTGTAGACGTGGTCACCGGTGTAATAAAGGCTAACTTTCCTGCCCGAATTTCTTTTAAGGTGTCTTCTCGGGTAGATTCACGCACAGTTCTGGATGTAATAGGAGCAGAAAAGCTTTTAGGTAAAGGCGATATGCTCTTTATCCGTCCCGGCCTAACTAAGCCTATAAGGGCGCAGGGATGTTTTGTTAATGATGAAGATATTAATAAATTGGTAAGATTTGTAAAATCTCAGGGAGAACCCATCTATAGCCAGGAAATACTACAGGCGCAGGCGCGTTCCCGCAGTAGCTTAGGCAGAGACGATTTATTTGAAGATGCAGTAAGAGTAGTGCTAGAGACAGGCCAGGCTTCAGCTTCTATTATTCAGAGGCGGCTGAGAGTGGGGTACAATCGAGCCGCGCGCCTCTTAGATTTAATGGAAGAAGCAGGTATTGTGGGGCCTTTTCAAGGCAGTAAGGCTCGCAAAATATTGGTAGACAGCCATAGCTACTTTAAAGAAGAGAGAAGGAGCAATGGAGTATAAAGACCTTTCTTCAGTCTGTAAGGCGTTACGAGAGAAAAGGAAGAAACTCAATCTTTCTTTAGAAAAAGTATCTCTCTATACGAAACTCTCGCCTTCTATACTGAGAAGAATCGAGACAGAGGACCAGCTGGAAAGTATGAATCAGGTATACCTTAAGGGTTTCATTAAAATTTATGCTTCTTTCCTGCAGGAAGAAGAAATAGTTAAATCTTTAGAGGAGATATTTTATTCCTCTCCCGGCACTAACGTTGAAACAGTCAAAGTAGACAAAACCAATCATCTACGGTTTAGAGGAAGGAATAATATCTATTTGTTAATGGGGATTATTTTGCTGATAGGCCTTATAATTGCGGGAGGGATGATAATCCGTAAATTTTTCTCTCCTCGCCAGATACATCAAGCTAGAAAAACAACCATTCAGAAAGAACAAGAAAGCCATAAGTTAAAAACATTCAGTAAAAAGCCATCTCTCCTGAAATTAATACTTGCTTTGAGGACAAAGGCGGAAGTATTTCTTGAAGTGCAGGTCGATGGAGAAGAAGTATTCAGAGATACAGTTGCGGCTGGTATCAAAGACTCTTGGGAAGGCAGAAAAAAGATTGTTTTATATGTTAACAATCCTTCTCTTCTAGATATAGAGTTTAATGGCGAAAGGGTTCCCGTCAATCGCCGAAGGCCTACCACCTATATTTTTACTCCTCAAGGTTTTAAAATCTCTCAATGAGACGAGTGTATTTTTTGCCTTTAGGATGTTATCGTAACCAGGTAGACTCAGAAAAATACGCCGCTTGGTTGAAAAACAAAGGTTTTAAGATTGTCTCTTCTTTTAAGCAGGCAGACATTCTAATTATTAATACCTGTGCTTTTATTGCCGCGGCGCGTGAAGAATCTGTAGAAGCAATAAAAGAAGCGTTGCTTCTGAAACGGAAGAAAAAAATTAGGAAGCTTATTGTGGCAGGTTGCTTGGTAAAGCTTTATTGGCGGGAGCTGTTGGAGTATACATCGCTTATAGATGCTTTGTGGGGGCTGGATATTGTCAATAACCATCCCTCCCGCTTTTTTCTTAAGACCTCTCATGTAGCTTATCTTAAGATATCTGAAGGATGTTCTTTCCGTTGTTCTTACTGTCGTATTCCTCAGATTAAAGGAACTTTACGCAGCCGCACTTTAAAAAGTATTCTGCGCGAGGTAGAATGGCTCGATGGTCATGGTGTAAGAGAATTGGTTATTATTGGCCAGGATACTACAAGTTGGGGGAAAGATATTTACCGCCAGAAAGATTTTGCTTTTTTGTTGCGACAGATTGTTAAAAATATTTCTCAAATAAAGTGGATAAGAATTATGTATGCCCATCCCCTTTCCTTGAGTGAACCTATAATAAAAACTATTGCTGCTATAGATAAGATTTGTAATTATATTGACCTTCCCCTTCAACACATTAATGACCGTATTCTTCGTCTGATGAATCGCCGTACCAGTCGTCATTATCTGGAGAAATTACTGAGGTTTATTAGGAAGAATATTCCTGACGTCTCTCTGCGTACTACTTTTATTGTAGGTTTTCCTACCGAGACTGATGCTGAGTTTGAAGAGTTGGTATCTTTCGTAAAAGATACAGAGTTTAAGAATCTCTCTGCTTTTATCTACTCTCCGGAAGCTGGTACGCCTGCTTATAATTTGTCGGCGGTAGAAAGTAGAAAGAAGAGAGAGCGGTTTCACTATCTTATGCGGGTCCAGAGAGATATTTCTAGAAGGCTTAATGAGAAATTAGTAGGTAAAGAATTGGGATTCATTATAGATGATTCAAATGCAGAATCTAGCTGGGGACGGAGTTATTATGATGCTTATGAAATAGATGGAGCTGCCTATATTGATAGAGGGTTTTCTGTAGGTAAAATAGTTAAAGGTAAAGTGGTAGGTGCGAGTGCTTACGATATAATAGTAGGGACCCGGAGGAGAAATTGAATATTGCCAACCAGCTCACTATCTTGAGAATACTACTTTCTTTTGTTTGTGTCTTTCTTATTTCTTCAGGCACGCTTCTCAATCTTTTCTTAGGACTTTTATTTTTCTTTTTGGCTTCTTTGACTGACTTTTTTGATGGTTACTTTGCCCGTCGTCGTAATATAGTTTCTGATTTTGGCCGTCTTATGGATCCCGTAGCGGATAAGATATTGGTTATTGGGGTTTTTTTGGCTTTTCTCAAGCTGAATATTGTTTCCGCTGCTGCAGTTACGATTATAGTTTTTAGAGAATTTCTTGTTACCGGCTTGCGTCTGTATGCTCTATCTAAGAATTATGTGTTAGAGGCTAAGAGCTTTGGCAAACATAAAACTTTTACTCAAATGGCAGGCATAGTAATAATTATTATAATTCTTCTTATGAGTAAATTAGGTGTTATTCTATCTTCGGTAGCACATAGGTTAATTTTTATAGTAGTAAGCTGGATAGTAATAGTTACTATTTTTTCCGGAGGGATGTATTTATGGAAAAACCGCAAACTTATAAAGAGTTTCTAATTATTACTGTAGCTACCTTAGGAGGAATAGGGTATGTTCCTCTTCTTCAAGGTACAGTCGCTTCTCTGGCCGCAGTAATAGTATTTTGGTGTGTAAAAAATGAGCTAGCTTATTTTCTGCTTACTGTAGTCTCGCTAATACTTGCTTTTGCTTTTTCTTCTTCTGCCGAGAAGATTCTCAAGAGAAAAGATGCACCTCAGATAGTAATAGATGATTTTTCTGGTATGCTTCTGGGGCTTATATTCTTGCCTCATACTATATTTATGGGAATAGGAGGTTTTCTTATCTTTAGACTATTTGATAGTTTAAAAATATATCCTGCTAACTACTTTGAAGAGCTGAAGGGGGCAGCGGGAGTAGTAGGAGATGATATTGTGGCCGGATTATATACTTTGCTTATTCTTAATCTGGTCCTTTTCGTGCGAGCTTTATTTTAAAAAGCGGCTGGTAGATAGGTCCGGTAGGTGTAAGAGTGCTCTGGAAGAAAGTAATTTCTTTTACTTCCCATTTGAAAGGGTTAAATTGGTAGGAATGCAATATTTGTTTTAGCTTCTTTTTTTCATAGGTATGTTTTATGCGCCCCAAAGTTATATGAAGCAGCGGCTTTCTTTTTTCTTTAATGCCGGTTAAACTAAAGGCAGTTAATTCTATTTTTTGCACTATCTCTTGTACAACTTGATTCTCTTCTAGTTTTAGGTATATGAGACGAATATCCCCCTTGTGAGAAAGAAAGGAAATATCTTTAGCTGTTAGGCAGGTTCGGGTCGTTTTAGCTACTATTGGTTCCAGTTTCTCTTTTAGAGCATTTACAGTAGAAGTATCTATCTGAGGAATAAATTTAATGGTTAGATGGAGGTTCTTTGTTTCTACCCACTTTATTTTTGCCGGTAAAGAATAAAGAGATGAGACAATCTGAGCTATTTTTTTCTTTATTTCATCTGGTATATCAAGGGCAATAAAGGCTCGCATCAGAAATTGTTGAGAAAGTCTCTTAATAGAAGTAGAGTTTTAACCAGAGTTTTTCTTCTTACTTCCTCTCTTTTTCCCCCGAAGTAGAACTTGTAAACATAAGTTTTTTTAGCAGAAGCTATTCCGATATATACGGTGCCACGGGGAGCAATTTTTGTTCCGCCAGAAGGACCCGCAAAGCCAGTAGTAGAAATGCCTATATCTGCTCCTGCTATCTTTCTTACTCGTTCTGCCATTTGACTGGCAATAGAAGGCGAGACACCTTGATATTGCTTAAGAAGCCGCGGGTCAATTTTTAGAAGGCGATGTTTTTCTTCTTCCTGGTAAGGAATGATGCCCAGAGAGAAGTAAGAGGAACTTCCGGGTATTTTAGTAAGCCAGTAGGCTATTAATCCTCCTGTGCAGGATTCAGCAGTAGAGATACGTATTTGGTTTTTCTTTAAGATTTTTACTATTTGGTTGAGAAGGGCCTTAAGAGACATAGAAAAATTATACCTTAGCTAAGATCCTTTTTCAAATAACAGCTAAAGTATTTCTTCCCAATAATTTTGTTGCCAGATGTTTTAACTTATGGTAGATTAATTTACCCAACAGGTTATAAGATTATCAAAAATAGATAGGGGGAAGGAGCCATCCTGAGTGAAGAGGCAGTTTATTTTTTATACTCTTTTTTGTTTTTACGTTTTACCCGCTTTTGTTGTTTTTAGTTTATCTCAAAAGGAAGGGGTTCCTTTTAGAGCAGGAGAGACTCTCTATTACAATATTTATTATAAAGGGGTTAAAGTTGGCACCTCTGTACTTAAGTTTAAGGGAGAGAAGAAACTGGGAGATAGAGTTGTTTACTACATCACTTTTTATACTCATACTCCTTATTTTAAAGACTTAGAGAAAATATATGCCGATAAGGATACTTTTCTTCCCTTGCGGGTAGAGCGGAAAATATCTCGCTTAGCTATGCCCGTTATGTATATAAGCGAAGAATATGATCAGGAAAAAAGAGAAGTAGTGATAAGAAAAAGAGAGCTGATTTTTTCCAAGAAAATAGTTCTAAGGAAAAAAAACGTTATTGATAATCCTATTCTTAGTGTTTACCATTATCGCCTCTTGGACGATTTAGGCGCAGGGGATGAGTTAATTCTTAATTTTCCTCGTCGCCGTTTTCGCGTAAAATATGAAGGAGTAAGAGAAATTAAGATTAAGAATATGCAGGAAAAAGCAAGGGTTTTCCGAGGCTATCCCGTAGGATTTCAAGTATGGCTAAAGGAAGGCAAACAGAAGTTACCTTTAAAAATAGAGAACCCCCGTCTTTTTGGCTATGCTTTGGTGTTTACTAAGGTGGATTATTTTGACCGATAGTTTTATTAAAGGAGGAGACTATGGCAGAGTGGGTAGGTAGAGAGAGAAGAGCCAGGCGTTGTTATGGCTTTGATGAAATTGCTTTAGTACCAGGAAGGGTTACTATTAATCCCGAAGAGGTTGATATCTTTTGGGAATTTGGCGGCAGACATTTTTCTGTTCCTATATTAGCTGCCGCCATGGATGGAGTGGTAGATGTTAATTTTGCGGTAGAGATGTCGCGTCTGGGCGGCATTGCCGTGCTAAATCTGGATGGGGTGCAAACGCGTTATGAGAACCCGGATACAGTATTGAGAGAGATTGCAGAAGCGCCGGCGGAGGAGGTAACGAATCTTATTCAGAAAATATATACCGCCCAAATAAAAGAGAAACTTGTGGCCAGGCGAGTAGAAGAGATTAAAGAGCAAGGAGGGTATGCAGCAGTAAGTTGTATTCCTCAAAATGCCGCGCGTTTTGCTCCTTTGGCCGAAGAAGCCGGTGTAGATTGTTTTGTAGTACAATCGACGGTTACCACCGCACGGCATATATCTTCAAAATATGAACCTCTTGATCTTTTCAAGTTTTGCCGCCAGAGAAAAGTTCCTGTAATTATTGGTAATTGTGTTACCTACGAGGTAACTTTGGAATTATTGGAGACAGGTTGTAGCGGTTTATTGATTGGAGTAGGCCCAGGAGCAGCTTGCACTACGAGGGGTGTTTTAGGCATAGGAGTACCACAGGTAACGGCTACTATTGATGCCGCTCAGGCGCGGGATTTCTTTTATAAGAAAACCGGCAAATATATTCCTATAATTACGGATGGAGGAATGCGAAAAGGGGGAGATGTGTGTAAAGCTTTTGCGTGTGGGGCAGATGCAGTGATGATTGGTTCTGCTTTTGCCCGTGCCAAAGAGGCGCCAGGGCGCGGTTTTCATTGGGGAATGGCTACTTCTCATAGCAATCTTCCCCGCGGTACACGGATTAGGGTGGGGATAAGCGGTTCCTTGGAGCAGATTCTTTTTGGCCCTGCCGAAGTAGATGATGGATCCCAGAATTTGATAGGAGCCTTAGCTACTTCTATGGGGACTTTAGGCGTGCGGAATATTAAAGAGATGCATTTTGTGGAAATAATAATAGCTCCTTCTATTCAAACAGAGGGAAAAATATTTCAGGCGGTACAAAAGGTGGGAATGGGAAAATAAGATAAATATGTATGGTTCTATATTAGTGCTTGATTTTGGCTCTCAATATACCCAGCTTATTGCTCGCCGCATAAGAGAATTGCAGGTTTACAGTTTAATAAAACCTTATAATATTAGTATCTCGGAAATAAAGAAAATAAACCCTAAAGGCATAATTCTCTCCGGCGGTCCGGCTAGTGTATATGAGAAACAGGCTCCTTTTTGTGACAGGAAAGTCTTTCAACTTGGTATTCCTATTTTAGGTATTTGCTATGGTCTGCAGACAATAGTTCATATTTTAGAAGGGAAAGTTAAGAAATCTGTTCGCCAGGAATACGGTCGTGCCCTTATGTATATAGATGACCATCATGATTTGTTTTTTACTTTACCTGCGGCTATTAATGTGTGGATGAGTCATGCCGACTATACGGTGAAACTCCCGCCGGGTTTTGTTTCTATGGCTCACACTCGGAATGCAGAGTATGCTGCAGTTGCCTCTCGAGATAAAAAAATCTGGGGCGTACAGTTTCATCCCGAAGTTATTCATACTGAATTTGGCACTCAAATAATTTCCAATTTTCTTTTTCGTATTTGCGGCTGTTTTGCTAACTGGGAACTTTCTTCTTTTGTTGATGAAGCCATAAGCAAAATTAGAAAACAGGTAAGAGATAAGAAAGTTATAGGTGGCTTGTCAGGAGGGGTTGATTCTTCTACACTTGCTCTTCTGCTTCAGAAAGCAATCGGGAGGCGCTTTAAAGGGATATTTGTCAATAATGGATTATTGCGGAAAGGTGAAGCATCTTATGTAGTGAAAGTTTTTCGCCGTAGTTTTAAGATTGATTTAAAATATATTGATGCGCGGAGAGAATTCTTAAGAGAGCTACGAGATATAACTGATCCTGAAGAGAAGCGTAAAATAATAGGACATAAATTTATTGAGGTATTTGAGAAAGAAGCAAAAAAAGTGAAAGGAGTGGAGTTTCTAGCCCAGGGCACACTCTATCCTGATGTAATTGAGTCTATCTCTTTCTCCGGCGCTCCTTCGGTTCGGATTAAAAGCCATCATAATGTAGGAGGTCTTCCATTGAATATGAAATTAAAGTTAGTAGAACCATTCCGGGAGCTTTTTAAAGACGAAGTGAGAAAAGTAGCAAAGATATTAGGCTTGCCAGATGCTCTGGTTTACCGTCATCCTTTTCCCGGTCCGGGTTTAGGAGTTAGGATTGTGGGGGAAATTACTCCCCGGCGGCTGAGAATTTTAAGAGAAGCGGATGCCATTATTGAGAAGGTAATAAAAAAAGAGGGAATCTATAGAAAGATTTGGCAGGCTTTTGCTGTGCTTTTGCCTTTGAAAAGTGTAGGGGTTATGGGAGATAGAAGGACTTATGAATATGTAATTGCTCTGAGGGCAGTTGAAAGCCAGGATGGAATGACAGCTGATTGGGTGAAATTATCTCCTCAGGTTCTGGCAGAGATCTCCGCTCGCATAATTAATGAAGTTGAAGGTGTAAACCGGGTTGTTTACGATATAAGTTCTAAACCACCGTCTACTATTGAGTGGGAATAAGCATGATTCATTCTGATTTTGTTCACCTTCATGTTCATACCCAATATAGCCTTTTAGATGGAGCTTGTCTTTTGTCTCGTCTTATAGATAAAGCGAAGTCTTTCCATATGCCTGCTTTAGCAATTACTGATCATGGGAATATTTTTGGGGCCGTGGAATTTTACAACAAATGCCGGCAGGCGGGTATAAAGCCTATTATTGGTGTAGAAGCGTATATAGCTTCCGGAGGCCGTTTTAGTCGTAATAGTTCGGAAAAAGAAAAGAACTATCATATTATTCTTCTGGCTAAAGATGAAACAGGATACAAGAATCTGATAAAACTTGTAAGCATATCTTATTTGGAAGGATTTTACTACAAGCCACGCATAGATAAAGATGTTTTGTCGGAGCATTCCGAAGGTTTAATTGGACTTTCAGCTTGCCTAAAAGGGGAAGTGCCTTCTTTAATTCTGGAGAATAGATTGCATGCCGCGACGGCAGTTGCAGACGATTATCAGCAAATTTTCGGTAAAGGCAACTTCTTTTTGGAGGTAATGGACAATGGTATAAAAGAGCAGCAAGAGGTAAACCGACAGTTATATTTAATTGGGCAGGATATAAAAATTCCTTTGGTAGCTACCAATGATGTTCACTATATAGAGAAGGAAGATGCCTTTGCCCATGAAGTTCTTTTATGCATTCAGACTCAGACAACACTTTCAGATCCTAACCGCATGCGCTTTAGCAGCGATAGTTTTTATTTTAAATCTCCCTCCGAAATGAAAAATAGCTTCCGAGAAATTCCCCAGGCTATTGCTAATACGGTGGAAATAGCTAAGAGATGTAATTTAGAATTGGATTTTTCTCAACTGCATCTGCCTAAATTTATCCCCCCCCGGGGGCTCACGCCAGAGGAATTTCTGGAGAAACTAGTGCGGAGTAACCTTAATATTAAATACCCCCAACCGAGCAGAGAGGTGAAGGAACGTGTGGAACATGAGCTCAAGATAATAAAAAGTACTGGTTTTGCCAGTTATTTCTTGATTGTTTGGGATTTAGTAAAATATGCCCGAGAGCATGATATTCCGGTAGGGCCGGGGAGAGGCTCGGCGGCAGGAAGTATAGTAAGTTTTCTTTTAAATATTACTGAGATCGATCCTATACATTATAATCTTATTTTCGAAAGATTTCTTAATCCTGAAAGAATAAGCATGCCTGATATAGACTTAGATTTCTGTTATGAGAAGAGGCCCTTGATGCTTGAGTACGCGGCGGAAAGATACGGGAGAGAAAATGTAGCCCAAATTATTACCTTTGGTACTATGCTTTCCCGGGCGGTAGTAAGAGATGTAGGCAGAGTTATGGATTTCACTTATTCAGAAGTGGACAGAATAGCTAAACTTATACCACAAGAGTTAAATATGACTTTAGAAAAAGCCTTAGCGGTTAATCCTGAACTTAAATCACTTTACGATAACAATGAAAGAATTCGCAGGCTCATTGATACTGCTTTTCGCCTGGAAGGTCTTTCGCGGCATGCCTCTATTCATGCTGCGGGGGTGGTAATTTCTGATAAACCTTTGACGGAATATGTGCCTTTATTTAAAACATCCGACAATCAAATAACTACAGGATACGATATGGGTTCTCTGGCTAAGATAGGCCTTTTGAAGATGGATTTCCTTGGTTTAAGGACTTTGACCGTGATTGAAGAAACTGTGAAAATAATTGCGCGCACACGTGGTTTTCGTCTAAATATAACCCAAATACCTCTTGATGATAAAAAAACTTTTCAACTCCTCCGGGAGGGTAGAACGGCGGGTATATTTCAGTTAGAAAGTCCTGGTATGCGTGATATTCTAAAACGTATTTCTCCCTCTACCTTCGAAGATTTAATTACTATTTTAGCTCTCTACCGTCCTGGTCCTATTGGCAGCGGTATGGTTGATGACTATATTCAGAGAAAGAGCGGTAAGAAGCCGATTGATTATATTCATCCCTGGCTGGAGCCAATATTAAAAGATACTTACGGCATAATTGTTTTTCAGGAACAGGTAATGCAGATTGCCTCTGTTTTGGCAGGTTTTTCTTTTTCTCAAGCTGATCTTCTGCGCCGCGCTATGGGGAAAAAAATACCCGAAGTTATGGAAGAGCAACGTAAGGTGTTTTTAGAAGGATGTAAGAGAAAGGGCGTGAGTTTGCGGATAGGAGAAAGAGTATTTAATTTGATTGAATATTTTGCTGGTTACGGATTTAATAAATCCCATAGTACGGCTTATGCCTTAGTCTCTTTTCGTACTGCTTTCCTTAAGGCAAATTTTCCTGTAGAGTTTATGGCCGCCCTTCTGACTTCTGAACGCAATAATACAGACAAAGTAGTAGAATATGTCCAAGATGCTAAATTACAGGGCATTAAGGTTCTTCCTCCTGATATTAATGAAAGTTTTTCTAATTTCACAGTTACACAGAAGAATGGGATACGCTTTGGGCTTTTGGCTGTGAAGAATGTAGGGGAGGCAAGTATTGAAGCGATTATTTCCGAGCGTAAAAAAGGCGGGCCTTTTAAGAGCATCTTTGATTTCTGCCGTCGTCTTGATTCACGGGCAGTTAACAAGAAAGTTGTTGAGAGTTTAATTAAAGTGGGGGCGATGGATTCCCTGGGGCGGCGAGCCCAGCTTATGGAAGCATTGCCTAAGGCGTTAGAGAAAAACGGCCGCTTTTCTTCTTCACAACAGTTATCTATATTTTCGCAGCAGGATGTAGCCTCTTTTTCTGATGAATCGTTGCCAGAAGTGGAGGAATGGCCGCCGGAGCAAATATTGATTTTTGAAAAGCAGCTTCTGGGACTTTATGTAAGCAGCCATCCTCTTTTGGTCTATAAGGATGTTCTAACTAGCTTGGGGGTGAGAAAGATAAAAGATATATTAGATATGAATTATCAGTCTGAGAATACCATTGCCGCGATTATAGAGAAAGTAAGACTTACTACTACTCGCAGGACCAATGAATTAATGGCCATTCTGAAAATAGAGGATGAGACATCGAGTATGGAAGCTTTTGTTTTTCCTCAGGTATTTCGTTCCGCCAAAGAATATATAAAGAAGGGCAGTATCTTAATCATTCGTGGCCATGTAAATATTAAAGAAAAATATCCTAAACTTATCATTTCTACCCTTTTTCCTTTAAACGATATTTATCAACATATTACTTCTTTGGTTGTTCATTTAGATGAGAATTCTCTTAATATTACTTCTCAATTGAAAGATATTTTTATGAAATATCAAGGGAAAGTTCCCGTTTATTTCCAGGTTCGCTCTTCTCGCTCTCGTCTTCTAAAGATTAAAACCGCACCTGACTTTCATATCAATCCCGAGCCGCAGTTTATCTCCGAAATTAATCGCCTCCTGGGAGAAGGCAGGTTTAACTTGACACTTGCCTGAGTTTGTGATATATAGTCTATATATAACTGATTATATATC
>JAGGSQ010000037.1 GCA_021159015.1 Candidatus Omnitrophota bacterium
TTGATTTACCGCGGGCAGTACATCATTAATTGGTGTCCGCGTTGTCTCACCGCTTTGTCAGACGAGGAGGCGCCTTATAAGGAAATTGATGGGGCACTTTATTATTTAAGATATCCCCTTAAGGGCAGAGGTCTGCCTCTTTCTCATCTGGTAGTGGCTACTACGCGTCCGGAGACGATGTTAGGAGATACGGCTATAGCTATTAATCCTTCTGATAAGCGGTATGTTTTTTTGCTTAAAGGAAAAGCAGAGGTAGTTCTTCCTTTAGTAGGACGCCGGCTTAGAATTATCGCCGACAGACTCGTAGAGAAGGATTTTGGCACGGGTATAGTTAAAGTTACGCCGGCCCATGACAAGAACGACTTTTTTATGGCCCGGCGCCATGGGCTTGACTTTATCAATATTATGAACGAAGATGCTACTCTCAACGCTCAAGCCGGCCGTTTTTGCGGCTTAGACCGCTTGGCGGCGCGCCAGAGGATAGTAGAAGAATTAAAGAAAGAAGGATTGATAGAGAAAATTGAGCCTTATAAAATAAATGCTGCCCATTGCTATCGCTGTTCTACTTTGATTGAGCCGCGCCTGTCCCGTCAATGGTTTGTGAAAATGAAACCCCTGGCTCAGCCGGCGATTGAGGCGGTAAAGAAAGGAAAGATAAAGTTTTATCCGCCCCGCTGGGAGAAGGTTTATCTTAACTGGATGGAGAATATCGAAGATTGGTGCATTTCGCGCCAGATATGGTGGGGACACCGCCTGCCGGTTTATTATTGTTTAGATTGTCAGAAAAAAGAAGAGAAAGAAGGAATAATTGTCTCGGAAAAAGATATAAAACGTTGTCCCTATTGCGGCAGCCGCAATATTAAACAGGAAGAAGATGTGCTGGATACCTGGTTTTCTTCCTGGCTCTGGCCATTTGTGACTTTAGGCTGGCCGAAGAAAACTAAAGACTTTAAGTTTTTTTATCCTACTAATACTTTGGTTACTGCCTCAGAGATACTTTTCTTCTGGGTAGCGAGAATGATTATGGCTTCTTTAGAATTCACGGGCCAGATTCCTTTCCGTGATGTTCTTATCCATGGAACCGTAAGAGACGAACGGGGAATTAAAATGTCTAAATCTTTAGGCAATATTATTGACCCCTTGGAAATCATTGATAAATTTGGCGCCGATGCCCTGCGCTTTTCCCTGATGCTTTTGGCCGCTACGGGGTCGGATATTTACTTGTCGGAGGAAAAGTTCTTAGTAGGGCGGAATTTTACCAATAAGATATGGAATGCCAGCCGCTATATTATAGAAAAGTATCCTTCGGGAGGAATTACTAAAAAACTCAAGAAAAAAGAATATACCCTGGCGGATAAATGGATAGCCTTTGAATTTAACCAGTTACTAAAGAAAGTAAACAGTTTTATTAGCAGTTACCGCCTTAATGATGCGGCTGCTGCTCTCTATGAGTTTTTTTGGCATAAGTTTTGCGATTGGTATATAGAAATATCCAAAGCCGAGCTTACTTCTTCTAAGAGTTATCTCCTGCGGGAAGTCTTAAGAGGATTCTTGAAAGTTTTATCTCCCTTTATGCCCTTTATCAGCGAAGAAATAGCCGAAAAGCTGGGTTCTAAGAAAAGTTTGGCTTTTGGTCCCTTTCCTTTGCCTTTAAAAATAGCAGATGCTAAGTCAGCCCGCCGTTTTTCTTTGCTTCAGAATCTGGTTATATCTTTCAGAAGTTTTAGGAAGGATTTAAACCTGGATAAGCGCCAAATAACTCTTTTTATTACTTCTGCCTCTTCTCAAACCAAACAGTTGATAAAAGAAAACACTCCTTGGCTTAAGTTTTTAATGCGCACCGCAGTAGTAGAACTAGGGCGGCCAAAGGAGAAGCTGATAGAAAGCGGGGGAGCACATTTTTCTTTTGGTGTCCGCCAGAGCGACATTTCTGACCTTGATATACATAGAGAAAAAATTAAGGCCAGGATAGAAGAACTCGAGGCGCGCCTTAGGGGTATAGAGGAAAAGCTTACCAATAGAAATTTTTTGGCCAGGGCCCCACGGGCCGTAGTGGAAAAGCAGAAGATATTGAAGGATAGTTTAGAAAGGGAAAAAGCAAGGCTTGCGAAGATAAGGTGGAACTAACCTCTCTGCACCCGACGGGTGCAGAGAGTGCAGAAAAAAGGGTTGGAATGAATCAAAAACTATTAAAGCAACTTATACGGCAATCTCTGGCGGAAGATATTGGCAGTGGCGATATTACTACGCGTTATAGCGTAAATCCTTCCTTGCGGGCCAGGGGAGTGATTATAGCCAAAGAAGATATGGTTGTATGTGGGCTGGAAATAGTAAAGTTAGTTTTTAAGGAATATGACCGAAGTCTCCGTTTTAAAGCGGCTTGTTCTGAGGGGGCGTGGGTAAGAAAGGGAAAGATTGTTGCTGAAATTGAAGGTAAGGTAATTTCTATTCTTCCTGCAGAGAGGACCGCTCTTAATTTCTTAAGTTTCCTGAGTGGTATTGCTACTAAAACCTATCGCTTTGTGCAGATTGCGAAAGGATATAAAGTAAAAATCCTGGATACACGTAAGACTATACCTACCTGGCGGATTTTGCAGAAGTATGCGGTAAGAGTAGGGGGCGGCGGCAATCATCGCTGGGGACTCTGGGATGGAATAATTCTGAAAGAAAACCATCTTACCAGTTTAGGAATTAAGCATAAAAAAGGCGGCTTCCAGGAGACTATCCTTAGGAACTTAATCTCTAATCTGAAAAAAGCTACTGCTAAAAAAATAGAAGTAGAGGCAGAAAACTTAGGAGAATTTTTATCCATAGCCCGTTGCCAGCCCGATATTATTCTTTTGGACAATTTTACTTTGTCTAATATAAAAAAGGCGGTACAGCTGCGCAATCAGTATTTTAAATCTATAAAGCTGGAAGCTTCCGGGCGTATCAATATTAAAAATATTCGTAAGGTAGCTGCCGCGGGAGTAGATTTTATTTCTTCCGGCTCTCTTACTCATTCTTTTTCTTCCTGCGATGTCTCTTTAGAACTTATTGTCTGATGGAAAGTTTCAAGTTGGTAAGTAAATTTCGCCCCCGCGGCGACCAGCAGCAGGCTATTGCTAAGCTTAGCCGCTTAATTAAGTCTGGTAATCGTTTCCAGACCTTACTGGGGGTTACGGGTTCTGGCAAAACTTTTACCCTGGCCTGGGTGATAGCTAAAGTTAATCTTCCTACCCTGGTTATTTCTCATAATAAGACTCTGGCGGCCCAGTTGTATGCAGAATTTAAAGAGTTTTTTCCATATAATGCGGTAGAATACTTTGTAAGTTATTACGACTATTACCAGCCCGAGGCTTATATTCCTCAAACAGATACTTATATTGAGAAAGATGCCTCTATAAATGAACGGCTTGACCGTCTGCGCCTTTCTGCTACTACTTCTCTTTTGAGCCGCCGCGATACATTGGTGGTAGCTTCGGTTTCTTGTATATACAATTTAGGCTCTCCTCAGGATTATGAAGATTTAGTTTTTAATTTAGAGAAGAATCAGATTGTTAGCCGCAGAGAGGTAGCGCGGCGTCTGGTCATGCTCCAATATGAGAAAAAGCATTCAGAGCTTACTCCTGCTGTTTTTCGTATTAAGGGGGATGTGCTTGATATTTTTCCTCCTTACAAAAAAGAAGCTTATCGCATAGAATTTTTTGGCGAAGAAATAGAGCGGTTATTAATAATCGACCCTTTAACCGGCGAAAGCAAAAAAGAACTGGAAAAATTAAGCATATATCCGGCTAAGCATTTTTTGGTTTCTGCCTCTCGTATTGAGAAAGCCCTGGTAACAATTGAGTGGGAATTACAAGACCGCCTGCGTTACTTGAAAAAACAGGGGCGAATTCTTGAGGCAGAGCGTTTGCAGAAGCGGACCCGCTATGATATGGAGATGCTAAGGTCTTGCGGTTGGTGCCACGGTATAGAAAATTATTCGCGTCATCTCTCTCAGCGGCCGGCAGATTCGCGGCCTTGGTGCCTTTTAGATTTTTTCCCTCGTGATTTTCTCTTGATTGTTGACGAGTCACATGTAACTCTGCCGCAGATTAGAGGGATGTATAATGGTGACCGTGCCCGGAAAGAAACTCTGGTAGAATTTGGTTTTCGTCTTCCTTCCTGTTTGGACAACCGGCCTTTGAAATTCTCGGAGTTTTTCAAACTTATAAAGCAGGCAGTCTTTGTTTCTGCTACGCCGGCTGAATTTGAGCTTCGTCTTTCGGGCAAAAATGTAGTAGAACAAATTATCCGCCCCACAGGTCTTTTAGACCCTGAAATAGAAGTAAGACCTAATAAAGGGAAAATAGATGATATTATCAAAGAGATAAAACAACGCGCGGCCAGGAACGAAAGAGTGCTCATAACCACTCTTACCAAGCGCATGGCCGAAGAGCTTTGTCTTTTTCTTAAGGAGGCCGGCTTGCGGGTAGAATATCTGCATTCCGAGATAGATGCCCTGGCCCGGGCACAAATCTTACAGAATCTTAGACGGCGCAAATTTGACTGTTTAGTAGGAATAAATCTTTTACGCGAAGGTCTGGATTTACCCGAAGTATCGTTAGTAATTATTCTCGATGCCGACCGGGAAGGTTTTTTGCGTTCTTATACCTCACTTATTCAGACTGCAGGTAGAGCGGCACGAAACGCCGCAGGAAAAGTCATTCTTTATGCGGATGAAATTACTGCTTCTATGAGAAAGATGATTAATGAGACGCGCCGCCGCCGCCGTCGTCAGATGTCTTACAACCGCCGTCATGGAATTAAGCCGCAGACTATTAAGAAAGAGATTAAAGAAGGTGTAGAAATTTATTATAAATCAAAGAAAGTAAACGCCCAAATCCTGGGTTATAGTTATGAGGAGTATGATTTGCGTAGTTTAATTGAGACTTTGAAGAAAGAAATGCTGGTTGAAGCTAAAAACTTACATTTTGAGAAGGCAGCCCAATTGCGTGATAAAATTAAGGAACTGGAGGAATTTCTTGCCCGGAAGAATTAAGATTCTCCGCTATATTGAGGTTACTTCTACTAATGATGTGGCTAAAAGTCTGGCCTGGCAGGGAGAAGAAGAGGCCACGGCCGTCTTAGCCCTTTCTCAGACAAAGGGAAGAGGAAGAGGTAATAATGTTTGGGTTTCTCCTCCCGGAGGGCTTTATTTGTCTTTTATTTTACGCCCTTCCCGGGAAAGAAGCAGCTTTTCTCTTTTGTCTTTAGCGTTAGCGTTAGCAGCAGTTAGAAGGCTAAAGAAGAAGAAAGTGAGTGCTTCCCTTAAATGGCCTAATGATATTTTGGCCGCCGGCAAAAAAATAGGGGGAGTATTAACAGAACAAGGCAGCGACAGAAAAGGGAAAAGGTTCTTTATCAACGGATTAGGCTTGAATATAAATACTTCTTCGCAGTTTCTTCTGCCCGGTGCTACTTCTTTATATGAGGTTAGCGGTGAGACTTTTGATATCGAAGCAATAGCTCAAGAGGTAGGGGAAGAGTTTTTTTATTTCTATAACTTTTGGGAAAAGGGAAAAAGCGATATAATTATTAAAGCCGCTGAGGCGTTTTTGTCTACTTTGGGCAAGTTTATAGAGGTTGAGTATAAAGGAGAAAAAATATCCGGCTTTGCTTTGGCTTTAGAGAAAGACGGGTCTTTACTTATACGAGGGGATAATGGTAAAGTAATGAGGCTGTATTCGGCTTTTGTGCGGCATTTAAAAGTATGAACAAAGTTTTTCTCATTGATATTGGCAATAGCAGTATAGACGTAGGGGTAGGCAGTAAGAGAGGGGTAAGATTTCTTTTCAAACTCTCTGCTTCCGAAGATTCTTTTCCCTGGCTGCAGGAGAAGTTAGGGGACAGGGGAGAGAATTCTTATTTGATATTTTCTTCTGTAGTCCCTTCGCTTTCTAAAAGCTTACGCTTCTTTCTCAAGAAAAATTTTCTTATCTTAGAATGCGGTAAAGAGGTGCAAATACCTATTCGCAATCTTTATTATAAAAAGAAAGAAGTAGGCCAGGACCGGCTTCTTAACTGTTTTGCGGCCCGGCAGCTCTATGAGAAAACAAGAGTGGTAGTAGATTTGGGTACAGCTTTAACCTTCGATTTTATTTCTGAGGCAGGAGAATATTTAGGAGGTCTTATTGTGCCGGGGGCCTCGCTTTCCCGTAAAGCATTATTGCAGCGTGCGGCTCTTCTGCCCAAAGAGGTACGATTCCGCCCTCCCAAAAACCTTATCGCTAAAACTACGGCAGGTTGTATAAATGCCGGTATTTATTTTGGCTATAGCTTGATGATTAAAGGGGTACTTGACTATTACCGCCGAAAATTAAAAAATGATTTTGTTTCTTTAGGATGCGGCGGAGATATTAGATATATTTCTCTTAAACTTTCCTCTCTGGATTATCTTGAGCCTTATCTTTCCTTAAAAGGACTTTACTTATTGGCCAAATATAGAAATATAATTTGATTCAGGGTGTAATAATTAGATATATATGCATATATGGCTATAACTGCATATATATGCAGTAATCTGAATAAAATAGCACTTGATTTCTTATATTTTTTCAGTAGAATATTAGCACTCTAAAGGCTCGATTGCTAAAATTATATTAAATTAAATAGGCAAGAAGGAGGGAGATATGGAAATTCAGCCATTGGGAGACAGGATTTTAGTTAAACCTTTACCGGCAGAAGAAAAAACAAAAGGAGGCATTATTATTCCCGATACGGCTAAAGAGCGGCCGCAGGAAGGGGAAGTGGTAGCCGTGGGAAAAGGTCGTCCCGCAGGAGACAAAGTGCAGCCTTTAGAAGTAAAGAAAGGCGACCACGTTCTTTATAGTAAGTATGCGGGGACTGAGATAAGGGGTAAAGATGGCCAGGAGTATCTCATTATGAAAGAAGATGATATTCTGGCAATAATCAAGTAATCACAGCAAAAAAGGAGGAGAAAGATGGCTAAGCAGTTAATATTTGATGAAGAAGGCAGAAGAAAGATTCTCAAAGGTGTAGAAACATTAGCTAAAGCAGTAAAAGTTACTTTAGGGCCTAAGGGAAGAAATGTAGTGATTGAGAAAAAGTTTGGCTCTCCTACCATTACCAAAGACGGCGTAACTGTTGCCAAGGAGATTGAGCTGAAAGAGCCCTTTGAGAATATTGGCGCCCAGCTGGTGAAGGAAGTAGCGGAAAAGACTTCCGACGTAGCGGGAGACGGTACTACTACCGCAACTGTCCTGGCAGAAAACATTTTTCGCGAAGGTATGAAAAATGTTACTGCCGGCGCTAATCCTATGGCTCTCAAAAGAGGCATTGATAAAGCGGTAGAAGTAGTAGTAGAAGAGATTAAAAAGCTTTCTAAGACGGTTAAGGATAAAAAAGAGATTGCCCAAGTAGCTACCATTGCTGCTAATTCCGATGAGAATATCGGCAATCTCATTGCCGATGCTATGGATAAAGTGGGTAAAGACGGCGTTATCACCGTGGAAGAGGCAAAATCTACCGCTACCAATTTGGATGTAGTAGAGGGAATGCAGTTTGACCAGGGTTATCTCTCTCCTTATTTTGCTACCGATACCGATAAGATGACCGCCCTGTTAGAAGACCCTTACATCCTTATTTACGAGAAGAAAATTTCTAATCTTAAGGATATGCTGCCGCTTTTAGAGAAGATTGCCCGCAGTTCCAAGCCTCTTTTGATTATTGCCGAAGACGTAGAGGGAGAAGCTTTGGCTACTTTGGTGGTTAATAAGATTAGGGGCACGCTTGCCTGTTGTGCGGTAAAGGCTCCCGGTTATGGCGACCGGCGCAAGGCAATGCTGGAAGATATAGCTATTCTTACCGGCGGCAAAGCCATAACGGAAGATTTGGGCATAAAACTGGAGAATATTGACCTGGAAGATTTAGGCCGCGCTAAAAGGGTCCGAGTAGATAAGGAAAATACTACGATTATTGAAGGTGCCGGCTCCAGCAGTGATATTCAGGCCAGAATTTCCCAGATTAAACGTCAGATTGAAGAAACTGATTCTGACTATGACCGGGAGAAGCTCCAGGAAAGACTGGCTAAACTGGCCGGAGGAGTGGCGGTTATTAATGTAGGAGCAGCCACGGAGACGGAAATGAAAGAGAAAAAAGCCCGTGTGGAAGATGCTCTGCATGCCACACGTGCGGCAGTAGAGGAAGGAATTGTTCCCGGAGGCGGAGTAGCTTTGATAAGGACTCTGCCGGCTTTGGAGAAGTTGAGCCTGGAAGGAGATGAACGGATAGGCCTTAACATTGTCCGGCGAGCTATCGAGTCTCCTCTGCGCCAACTTCTGGATAATGCAGGATTAGAGAGCTCTATCATTACTGAGAAGGTAAAGGAAAGCAAAACCAATATGGGCTATGATGTATCCAGCGATAAAATAGTAGATATGCTTTCGGCCGGAATTATTGACCCGGCTAAAGTTACGCGTACAGCTCTGGAAAATGCCGCCTCAATCGCTTCTTTGTTGATTACTACCGAGTGTCTCGTGGCGGATGAGCCGGAGAAGGAAGACAACAAGGCTCCTATGCCGCCGGCTGGTGGTATGGGCGGAGGTTATCCGGGATATTAATCCGCTGAGATTTATGACGGCGCCTATTTTGAGGAGGACGGGGAGAAAACGTTCTCCTCAAAATTTTTCCTTGACAAATTTTGGCCATTTTGTTAATCTGGAACAAAGCATAGAGGCAGTTTATTCAATGATAACTTTAATTTAAGCCGGGAAAGGGGGGATGAAAAAGAAAGAGGCTGAAGTTATCAAGGAAAGAGAATAAACAATAATAAAAGAAAGAGAATTATTTTCAAGGAGTAACCTTGTTATCATATAAACTTTTTGGGGACAAGAGAAAGGAGGAGAGATGATGAAACGTATAGCTTTAGCTTTAGTAATTTTGTTCGGAATAAGCGCCGTAGGCCTGGCCGCGGTAGAGAATATTAAAATCAGTGGCGATATTACCGCTCAGGCTGTAGCCAGAGATTTGTCTCTGGGGCTTACAGGTAATGCAAAAGACAGTGAAAGCTTTTTTCTCAGCCAGGTAAGACTTCGTTTTGACGCTGACTTAACCGAAAATGTAGCCGCGGTAGTGCAGTTGATTAATGAGAGATTGTGGGGAGAGGAAAGTGATAACTCCAGTAAAACAGATATTGATCTGGATTTAGCTTATGTGGTGATGAAGAATTTCCTCTATGACCCTCTCACTTTAACTGTAGGCCGCCAGAATTTGAAATTTGGCCGCGGGTTAATCGTGGGCGACCCCGATACAGATAATGCTGTTGCTACTGATACGGGATTAAGTGGAATTGCCGATGATTTGTCTCTGCGCAAGAGTTTTGACGCTATCAGGGCAACTCTGGATTTTTCTCCGCTGGTGGTAGATTTGGTATTTGCCCGCGTCAGGGAAAACAACACTAATGAAGATGACAATGTAGACCTCTATGGTGTAAATGCCAATTATCAGCTGAGCGACAAGACTACTGTAGAAGGCTACTTTTTTGCCAAGGATAACGACCAGGTGTCAACATCAGGCGACACCAATAATGATGTTTATACCATTGGCTTAAGAGGCGAGACATCAGTTCTTTCTGATGACAAGCTTCAGCTTTACGGCGAATATGCTTACCAGTTTGGTGAAAGAGAAGTTACGGCTCACGGCGGAGACAGCCATGACAGCGTTCATGCCTGGGCTCTGCAGCTGGGTGCCGATTATCTTTTCAAAAATAGCTATAATGCTAAACTGGGCATTTGCTATACCTACCTTTCCGGCGACGACGATGCTAACGACAATGATTATGAAGCCTGGAATCCTATGTTTGAAGACCAGAGAGTAGGGGAGATTGCCAATATTTTGTTTGACAATAGCAACGTCCAGGGCATCAAAGTATCCGGCAGTCTTCAGCCGCGCGAAGATATTACTTTAGCCGCTGATTATTATTATTTGAGGCTGGCGGAGAAACTTTCCGGCTCTACTTATACTCCTACTTCTCTTGTTGCCAGCAATAAATATGCCATTAACAGCGATAAAAAAGAGTTGGGTTCGGAATTAGATGTCTCTGTGGCTTATGACTATACCGAAGATGTCCAGCTTAAGCTTATTGGCGGCTGGTTCTTCCCGGGTGATTTTTTTGATGGTTCCAATGACAACACAGCCTATTCTTTAAGAGCTTCTTTGAAAGTTGAATTCTAAGCAGTCAGGAATGGATAAATTTAAAGAGCCCCCTTCTTTGAGGGGGCTCTTTTTTATTTTCAAGCAGGAGGAGAAATAGATGAGAATAAAAAAACTTCTGTTGTTGGTAGCAGGATTTTTTGTGTCTTCTACTCTTTTGGCGGCAGTCGACAATATTAAAATCAGCGGCGATATTAATATAGATGCCGTAGTAAGAAACCTGTCATTAGGATTAACAGGGGCTAAACATCCTTCCTTAGCGCCGGGCCAGCAGGTAAAAGATAAAGAAAACTTCATTGTCTCTCAGGTACGCTTGAGATTTGATGCCGACTTAACCGAGGATGTTTCTGCTACAGTCCGGCTCTTAAATGAAAAAGTTTGGGGAGCAGAATCCAGTGCCAATACTGATTTAGACCTGGACCTGGCCTATATTAACTTAAGAGGCTTTATTATGCCTTTTCTTAATCTCAAAGTAGGCCGGCAGGAGATAAGGTTTGGCAATGGGTTTATTATAGGCGACCCTTATACTAACCGTTCAACTTCCAGCGGTTCAGCCCTTTACCAGTTAGCGGACGATATTTCTTTACGTAAGAGTTTTGATGCCATAAGGGCTACTTTAGACCTTGAGCCCTGGACGGTAGACTTGGTGTATGCTAAGGTTTATGAAGGTGCTACGCAGACAGATGATGACATAAATCTTTACGGCATCAATGTTAATTATTCTCCTGCCGATGAGACAACAATTGAGGGATATTTCTTTGCCAAAGATAAGGCGCCGGAGCTTTACCGTCTTCCCGGAGCGGGAGCTTATGTTCAGGACGAAGAAAGTAAGGTATACTGTGTGGGGTCTCGTATTAAAAAGGACCTAAATAAGAAGCTTACTCTTAATTTGGAAGTGGCGCATCAGTTTGGAGACTACCGCGGTCCTTTAGGGGTATATCATTCTCATCGCGATGCCTACGGCGCGCAAGTGGGGCTAGATTATAAATTTCTTAATAAAGCTTACTCTATTCTGGGTTTCTGGTATACATATCTTTCCGGTGATGCCGACGATTATGGCAAGCCGGGCGGACAAGCCGGCAGGAAATTTACCGGCTGGGACCCTATGTTTGAGGACCAGACAGGGGGAGAGCTGATAAACCTGATTCTGCCCCAGACGAACTCCCACACCATTGTTGTCTATTTTTTCACTTACTTAGGAAAAAATGTCAATATGCTGCTGAGGTTTACCGACCAGATGCTGGTGAAAAACTATTTTTCTAACCGTTATGCTATTACCGAAGGCCCGGCTTATGGAAATTATTATTACCTGGATGCCAAGAACAAACATATCGGCGATGAACTTGATTGCAAAATTACCTTTGACTATTCAGAGAATTCTAAATTTATTTTAGATGGTGCAGTGCTCTTCCCCGGAGGAGGCCTGGCGTCGGAAAATGACAATGTAACCTATGGCATAACGGGCAGTGTCAAAATAAGCTTCTAATAATTTCGACTATTATTACCAAAAACCTCACTTTTTAGAAGTGAGGTTTTTGGTATATATGAAGCTTTTATTTTTCTTTTCTGTTTTTTCTTTTAAGGGGCAGATTTTGGCGTCGGAGAAGGTTGAACTGCCGTCTGTCTTTATATTGTCTCGCCTTGCCGGTTATATAGATGCACCGCCGCGTTTCTGGCGGAGCGGCATAAAGATTTCTTTCTAGTAGCTTGTTTGACAGAGGCTTACTTTTATGGTATAAAGATAAAATAAATAGGACAAAGTTGATATGAGATTTAGTAAAGACGAAATTAGAGAAGGGGCAGGGCTGGCAGCTTTAAGCTACATATTCTTTGTTTGTATTATTGTGCTGATTTTCAGTAAAAATAATAAGTTTGTCCGCTTTCATGCGCGGCAAGCATTAGTTGTTTTTATCTTCGAAGTTTTTTTCTGGTTTTTAGGGTGGTTTATTCCCATTATAGGGCCTTTATTTAGTTTTATAGGGTCTCTTATCTTTTTTGTCTATTCTCTCTTGGGTATTTTTGCCAGCCTCCTGGGAAAAGCTATAAGGTTTCCTTTGATTACTTCTTTAGCCTCTAAGATGGTAATTTAATGGGTATCTGGGATTTTATCTTTAAAAAAAAGAAGAAAGAACCATCAGCTAACAGGAAGAAAAAGGCCTCTCTTATATCACCGTCTAAGCTAAAAGGAAAGCTGGTAGGTAAAATTACGCATTATTTTCCTCGCCCTCAAGCAGCCGCATTAAAGCTTTCCCATAAGTCTTTAAAGATAGGAGATAAGATATATATAAAAGGCCACACTACAAACTTTATTCAATTTGTTGCCTCGCTTCAGATTAATAATGAGCCCATTAAGAGAGGCGGGAAGGGAAGAGTCGTAGGCATAGGAGTGAAAGGGAAAGTGAGAAAAGGAGATAAGGTATATCTGGTGGAGGATAAATAATGAGGAGGCTTTCTTATTTTAATGAGTCGGTAGAAGCAATAGATACATGGCGTATCTTTAGGATTATGAGTGAATTTGTAGAGGGTTTTGAGGGCCTTAATGATATTAAAAAAGGCGTAAGTATATTTGGCTCTAAAAAGATGCATCCTCAAAGTAAATTTTACCAACTGGCAGAAAAAACAGCATATTTGCTTAGTAAGAAAGGTTATACTGTTGTTACCGGCGCAGGCCCGGGTATTATGGAGGCGGCTAATAAAGGAGCCAGGAAGGCAGGCAAGGATTCTGTAGGGCTAAATATTATTATCCCCGAACAGCAAATACCTAATAAATATGTAAATTACTTATTGGAATTTCGCTATTTTTTCGTGCGCAAAGTGATGTTCGCCAGGTATTCTAAGGCTTTTGTGGTATTTCCGGGAGGTTTTGGAACTTTTGATGAGTTATTTGAAGGATTAGCGTTAGTGCAAACGAAAAGAGTAAAACAATTTCCTATTATTCTGGTAGGGCTGGATTATTGGCGGAAACTGGTAGAATGGTTAAAGACAGAAACATGGCGGCGTGGTTTTATTGCCAAGAAGGATTTGTCGCTCTTTTATTTAGCCGATAGTCCTCAGCAGGTAGTTAAGATTATCAGCGGTTTTGTTTCTTCTTCCAGACGCCGATGAAATATTGGATGCGTATCTGGGATAAGGTTGATATTGGAGATATTGAGAAAGCCCTTCTGGTAGTTGGTATTTATAAAGCAGAATGTTTTAGCTGTCATAATATAGATCTGAACAAAGATGTCATGAGTTGTCCTTATTGCAAGGTGCAATTTCGCTATGTGAGTTTTAGGGATAAGAAAGTTACTTCTTCAGAATTAGACAGATATTATAGTAGAGGACTTAAAATAATTGAATGGGGCGACTTCTTAAAAGAATATAAGCGCCAAAAGGCGAGAAAATTTCTGGGAAGTAGTTGATGAAAATATAGAAAAGAGGAGGGGATATGGAGAGAGCAAAAGAAAGTAAAGAAATTTTAGTCTCAACCGAGAACAAGGTAGGGGTTCTTCACAATATAGCAAGAGTGCTTTCAGCCGCAGGGATAAATATTTTAGCGATATCCGGTTATATAATTGAGACACAGGCTTTTTTGCGCCTGGTAGTTTCTGACTATGAAGGTGCTTATCAGATTCTCCAGAAAGAAAACTATCGGATAGAGAGCAAAAATGTGATAATTGTGGAGTTAGAGAATAAAGTGGGAGTTCTGGAGAATATAACAGGGAAAATAGAGGAGAGTGGCATAGACTTAAAATATATATATGGCTCAGTATCTGCCGATGTTGCGAAGACCATTATAGTGATTTCTACCAGCAACAACAACGCCGTTTTAAATCTATTTAATAACTAGAAAGGAGAGACAAATGCGGAAAGAAATCACTCATTTCTTTTTCCTGAGTTTATTTATATCCTTACCGTTTATCTCATCTCTTTGGGGGGCAGAGAAAGGAGAGAAATATATAGTGAGCCGCCTGGGCCTTACCCTGGAAGCAGCTAAAGAAATCGCTGCTTCTGCTCAAGCCAAAGCACAGGAGCTGGGTGTAGCAGTAGCTATAGCAATAGTGGATGAGGCAGGCAATCTGAAACTCTGTTATCTTATGGATAGTCAGACTATCACTGCTCTCGAATGGGCAAAGGCAAGGGCTCTTTCTTCTTATGAATTTCGAAAGCCTACGTCTTCCGGAGAATTCAAGGTATGGAATATTGCCGGTAGAACTATGATTCTGGGCGTGCCGGGTGGGTTTCCTCTTCTCTACAAAGGAAAACTCTTAGGGGCTATTGGCGTGAGCGGCACTAAAGGGAAGGAAGATGATATTATTGCCCAGGCAGGATTGAATAGATTTAAAAGCCTTCTGCCCAAATAGTTTTTATTCGAGAATCAAAAGTGAATTATAACCACCGAAGTTATCTTCCTGAAGGAGAGGATTGTTTTCGTCGTGTATCCAGCGTCCGTCCACTACAAATTTATAGCGGTATTTTCCTGAAGGAAGGTAGAGTTTCTTATACCAGATGTTATCTTTGCGGATAAGGCTAAATTTGTCATCTAAAGCCCAGCCATTAAAGTCTCCTGCCACCGTTACTTGTTTTGCTTCTTTAGTATAAGAAAAGCCTACTGCTTTTATATGCTTAGTCTTTTCTTCTAGCTCTTGGGCTAACTGAAGATAGTCTCGGGCGCCGTTGGAACGTTTCATATAACGAAAGATATCTTTGCCTGCCGTTGCTGCTTCACGCAGATGAATATTATTTCTTATTATGGTCTCAAATAGCTGCTGTTTTAACAATTCTTTGGTTCGAATAACGAAATTCTTGGAGAAAGAGGAGCGCCGGTCAAAAAGAGTAATAAGGTAAAAGAGGGAAGGCAAAGCATCTATGAATTTTCCCATTAAAGATACTATCTTTTCTACATTCTTTGCTGCTTCGAGGGAAAATATATCAATATTTATAGGGATAAGAGCAAAATCAGAAGCACGCAAAGCATTCAGAGTAAGGAAACCTAAATTAGGAGGGGAATCTATAATGAGATAGTCAAAGTTAGACTGCAAAAGTTCTTTTAATTCATTTAATACATCAATTCCTTGAGCCGTCTTGGCTAAGCGCGCCTCTATAGTGGAGAGTTCTAGGCAGGAAGGTATAAGATACAAGAGGTTTGTTATCTCTTTTATGAAATCATTAATATTAAGTTCTTTTTTTTTTATTAATTTGTCAAATTTTCATTAAGTAGTTTCTTTTTCCTCAGCTTTCTTTATTCCCAGATGGTAGCTTGCATTGGACTGGGGGTCAAGATCTAATAGAACCACTTTTTTTCTTTCGGCTAAAGCTGCTGCTAAATTTACCGCTGTAGTAGTCTTGCCGCATCCTCCTTTTTGATTGACTGCAGATATTGTTAACATATTTCTCTTTTTTAGTTTTTAACTGCTTCTCTTTATTATTTCTATTTTATTTATTGACCAGATAGTTTTAGCTTTAAGAGAAGAAGAAAAACTTATTCTTATCTGGTTTATCTTATAGAAGTTTATAGTCGATTCTCCAGGAGGCGGAGTAATATCTAATACATAAGATTCTCCGTTTTTTTTGGCCGTAAGAGTATAAGGGTAGTTACTGTTAGAAAAAAATAAACTGTCTCTAAACACAGCTCGGGCAAGAGTATTTTTGCTAAATACGTCAAAAGTAATTCTTATCTTTTTCCTATTCATATCGAGGGGCGATGGAAAATCAATCCTTAGAATTACTGTCTTTCCTTTCTGAGATTCAAAAGTAAAAGGAAGCTCCCTTATTTTTTTATCTCCCAGGTAGAGTTCTCCTTTCAGAGGGTAGAGGAGAAGAGCGGAATTGTCAGGAAGGTTACTGGTAGAGAGGCTAACATTCTCATTATTGTCTTTTCTAGACACATAGGGAACCTTATGGTAGATAGTAATAATTATTAAAGATATAAGAGTAATAGCTAGTAATGATATAATGAGACGACTGTTGAAGAAAAACCGAGGTGCAGCTTTCTTTCTTTTCTGCTTATAGGAAGAGAAAAAGGCACTTTCTAATCTCTCTAATTTCTTGTTGGCCATAAAGGTTTATGTTATATAATAGAATAGTAAAGCTTTATTATAGCGCCTCGGAATGAAAAAATCAATATTTTTGTTTTTTAGCTTTCTTAAGAGACTAAGAAGAAGGTTATGAGTAAGAAAGCCTTGTTTTATCATAAAGAGTCAGAATTTATCAGGTGTGACTTATGTTTTCATGGCTGCAGGATAAAGAAAGCAGAGAAAGGTATATGTGGCGTAAGAGAGAATAGGGGAGGGGTGCTTATTAGTTTAAACTATGCTAAATTAGTAGCTACGGCAAGAGACCCTATTGAGAAAAAGCCTCTTTATCATTTTTATCCTGCTACATACGCTTATTCTATAGCTGCGGCGGGATGCGGTCTAAAGTGTAAATTTTGCCAGAATTGGACTATATCGCAGGTACAGGGAAGGGAAAAAGAGTTATTATCTCTTCCCGAGGTGCAGCCTCAGGAAGTAGTTGAGGCTGCTCTGAATTATAATTGCGCTTCTATTGCTTATACTTATACAGAGCCGACGGTATTTATAGAGTATGTATTGGATACAGCTTTTCTTGCCAAAGAGTATCATATTCTTAATGTTTTCATTAGTAACGGTTTTATGCAGAAAGAAGTAGTAAAGGAACTGGCAAACTGTATAGATGCATTTAATATAGACTTGAAGTCATTTTCTGATAGGTTTTATAGTAAGATATGCGGGGCAGAGGAAGGGAGCCTGTTAAAAATATTAGATAATCTGGCAGCAATCAAAGAGAAAGATATCTGGTTAGAGATTACTACTCTTTTCATCCCTTCTTTGAATGACTCTCCCAGAGAGATGCGTCAGATAGCTAAGTTTATTGCTCAACTTGATAAGAATATTCCCTGGCATATTTCCGCTTTTTACCCTTCCTATAAGCTTCTTAATCTTCCTCCTACATCTTCTGAGGTTCTTAAGGTTGCTTACGACATAGGCAAAGAGGAAGGCTTGAGATTTATTTACATTGGGAATATTGTCACAAAGTTAGGTAGTAATACTTACTGTCCTTTTTGTCACAATCTGCTTGTGGAAAGAGAAGGCTTCTGGGTGGTAAAGAATCTTCTGGAAGGGAGAGGAAACTGTCCTTATTGCGGCCTAAAAATAGCAGGCCGCTTCTGATTCTTAGCGGGAATCACAAAAGAAATGCTTTACTTTGGAAGATTGGTATGTTACAATAAACTGCATATGTGGAGCAAAAAAGGAGTAGAAATGGCTGAAGTAAGTATTGAGAGTCAGGATAACTTTGAACGTGCCTTAAGGAAATTTAAAATGCAGTGTCGCCGGGAAGGTATAATCCGAGAATATAAAGAAAGGCAGTATTATACTAAGCCTTCAGAACGCCGTAGAAAAAGTGCCAAGAAACGTAAAAGATAATAGAGGTCTAAAGAATAGTTCAGTAGAAGTCTCGTTTTCCTCTTAAGGAGTCTTATATTCCCAACCTTATATACCGGATTTAGAAAAAGAGATGAGAATATTTTGGTCTCTCTATGTTACTATAATATAT
>JAGGSQ010000030.1 GCA_021159015.1 Candidatus Omnitrophota bacterium
TATAGAAAAATATCTTAGATATGAGTATGATACTGAATTTTATAAAAAGATTTATACAGAGGAAAATATTGAAAAGGCTTATGAAGAAATTTATGGAGAAGAGAAAGCAAATAAAATTCTTAATGAGTTTAAAGAAGAGCTTAAGAGATTAAAAGAAGTTGGGGGCAAAAAAATAATATTAGAAATTATGAATGCTACTTTTAGTGGAGGAGGGGTAGCGGCAATTCTTAAAAGTTTAATTCCTTTTCTGGAACTCTGTGCTGAGAGAGAGGGGATAGATTTAGAGTTTAGATGGCGAATTCTTTATCCTTACACTCCTCAATTTTATAACATCACTAAAGGAATTCATAATATAATTCAAAGTCCAAAAAAATTAAAAGAAAAATTTTACTCTTTGCTGATAAAAACTTTTAAGAAAGCAGGAAAGGACAATTTTACCATTTATAAAAATATTCTTCCCCACATTCAATTTTACTACTGTGAAGACCCTCAGGTTTTATCCTTTATGGAGCATATTCTTGAGGAAAGAAAAAAGAAGAATTACAGATTTGGTGTGTTTTTTAGACTCCATATTGATACAACAGGTTTGAAAGAGAAAAATAGTGAGGCTTTAGAAATATGGAACAAAATTTTTAAGCCTTCTTTAGGTAAATTAAAGGAAGAGGAGTATGTAATTTTTCAGCCTTATAATATACCTCCTCAGGCAAAAGAACTTTTCTCTCAAAAATTTCAACTTCCTCCGGGAATAGATATTTTAAGGTATAGAAAAATGCCTCAAGAGGAAGCAGGGGAGATTTTAGAAAGATTAATGAGAAATAATTTGGTATGCGGAAACTTTAAAGAAGAGGATTTTTCCAAAACAATAATTTCTATAGGGGCAAGGGCAGATAAATGGAAAGGATTGATTGAGTCTGTCCAGAGTATAAAAGAACTTTTAGAAGAAAATAGAATACCTTCTTATATTAAATTTATCTTTTTTGGAGGATTTGCTGATGATGACCCTGAGGGAGGAAGATTATTTAGCGAACTTAAAGGGATATTAGAGTGTGTGTTAGCTAAATATCCTCACAGCGTAGTTTTCTTTAAGAATCCTGCGCCTTCTGAGGTAAAGGCTATTTATAGAATATCTAAATTTTATGGAGCACCTTCTAAAAAAGAGGGATACAACTTAATGACAAATGAAGCACTTCTCCAGGATTGTTTAATTATCTGTTCCTGCAGCGGAGGACTAAAGAGATTTAGAGAACAAAATCCTGATTATCCTTTCATAATAGAATCTACGGAGGATAAGGAAGAGTTTGAAAAGAGAATAAAAGAGGTGTTAATAAGGATATTCTCTGAAGTGGGAAAAGAGGGTTTTGAGGAAAGATACAGAGAGTATTTAGAAGTTTATAAAAAAGGAATATTTTCCCTATTGGAGATGGCAACATTTTATCTTAAGGCAGTAAGAAAATCCGCCTCTTCTAAAGAGGTCTCTCCCAGCAAGAACAAAGCTTCTTCCTCTTTGAGCCTGCCTTCAAAGGAACAATTTATAAACTATATTTTCTCCTTTGTATTGCCCCCTTTATCAAGAAATTGGCAAAAGATAACGGCAGACCCTCTGATTTCTGATGAAGACAATCTCCAGATTAATAATACTTCTTCTTCCACCCCAGGGGTGGAAAGTATCTTAGAGAAAACCCCCAGCCCTATAACCTCATCTTATCAATATGTAGGAGACAATGGGATCAGGCCTCCTCATTTGACAAAGAGTAGGGAAAAATCTTCCAGCCCCCTTAAGGTGGTTCAGTCCATATTGAAAGAATTAGGCTGGGCAAGTGGCCCTTATGAGCGGATAGAAGAAAACGCACCTTTAGTTGCCCAAAGGACAATTGTAAGTAGCCAGATGGAGATAGCACTGGTTAGAGAGGTATTTAGAAAAGTCCGAAGAGAGGCAAGAGCAAGGGGGCATTCTACTGAAGAGATAAAGAATAAGATAATCCCTCAACTTGCCCAGCTTACTATGACAGGAGGTTTAGGGGCTTTGATGCCGGATTTGATTAGAGGGCTGGCGGATAACGGCGCCGATGCGATAGGGGTTACTCCTCTATATTCAAAATGGATAAAGGGAGGAGAAGCGGTAGACAAACAATATGTAGATATTCTGCTTTCGGTATTAGAGGATACGGAAATAAAGTATAAAGTAAACGGTTCTTCGGTGAAAGTCTATCTTCTTAAATTAGGAAGAGCAAGGTTATATTTCTTATATTCGCCTGTATTTGACGGGGTTTATCCTGACCCTGCGGGAGGAGTAAGAAGGACAGAGCAGATGGTAATTTTTAGAAAGGCACAATTTAAGCTTCTTAAGATACTAAAACAAGAGGGCAAGACAAAAGATAAATTTATCTTTTTGACAAATGAACTCTATACAGGGCTGGTTCCTCCCGAAGCATTAAAGGATGAATATACAGAAGATGAAGATTTCAGAGAGAGTCTTGTCTATCAAATTAACCACAGTGTTGTTCCGGCGGCTTTTTCTGATTTTGAATTCAGCATATTTGATAAATTTAAAATAAATCCTGCCTTCAAGCCTTATATCCTTAGGAAAAAAGGGATAAGTATAGCGGATATTATCTTTACTCTATCCGATGGAATAAGCGGCGTATCTAAGATGCACACCCAGATATTAAAGAGTTTGATTCCTTACTATATGTATAAGATTTATGAGGATAAACAGTATGGTAATACCAATTGTGTTCATAGTATGCAGTGGCTATCAAAGAAATTATTAAAGGTTGTTTTAGAATACGCGATAAAAACAAATAGTTTTAGTTTAGAGGAGTTATTTGAAAATTTAGAAAAGAATAAAGAATTAAAGAGTAATTTTTCTATAGAGATAGATAAAGTAAAGCAAACCTTAGAGGAGAACTTAAGAAAATGGCTTAAAACCAAAGGAATAGAGGTAAAGGAAGGTTTTCCCATAATTCCCATAATGAGACGGGTAGTTCCTTATAAGGCCGCGGATAAATTTGTGCTTCTTTTGGAAGACAACGATTTTAGGGAGCGGCTTATCAAAACAGATAACTTTTATCTAATTGGGGGCAGGACTTTTGATGACTGGAGCAGAGAGCTTTTAGATAGGATTAAAAGCCTGAGGAATAAGTATCCTGCTTTAAAAGAAAGAGTGGGGATTCTCTATGATTATAATATCGCCGAGGCCAATATTATATGGATGGGGGCTTTGGCAGGAGTTATGATTTCCAATTATGGAAGAGAAGCCTCAGCCACAAGTATGATGAAGGGCCTGCTTAATTCAGCCTTTTTAATCGCGACCGATGACGGAGCTATTCCTGAGTTGTTAATAGATTTTAACGAGGATGAAGGGCAAGGCAATGGATTTTTACTTTCCTATCTTCCTCGGGATGAAGAAGGAGAAGTCAGGCCTTCAGAGGAAAGTCTTCTTAAAGCATTTGAAGATGCTTCAAGAGTATATAAAGATGAAGAGCAACGCAGAAAAATCCGCTACAATGCCTTCCGCACCGGGCTGTTGAATTGTAATGTTGTAACGAAGCAGGCACGGGGCTTAATTTCTATCGGGGAAAGACTATTAAAGAAAAAAGAGACAATTTATAAAGAGCAAAAGAAAGCGATAGAGAAGCTTATCTCTTCCTTAGACGACAAAGAGGTAATAGATGAAATTCTTTATAAAGGAAGAAGCTCTCTTGGTCCTTTTAATTTTAATGTAAAAACCTCGACGGGTAATGTGAAGAAAGAAGCAAAGAATCCCGGGCTGGCAGGCTTTAGAGATACCTTAAAAGGCCTGCTTTATAAAGGCGGGCACTTACAGGATAATTTCCACTGGTATTACAAATACATAGAGAGATTATTGCAGGGGCTTGAGGGTTCAGATGAGGTTATGGAATGTTTTCATAAGATACTGTTTTATAAAGGGATAAGGCTTAAGAGATACTTTAAATTCATTGAATTTTTAGACCAGCTTATAGCAGCAATTGAAAGAAGGAGAGCGGAAATTTTATCTACAGGGATTATATTAGACGTGCCTGTTCTTGATTCAGGAGCAGAGATAAAGAATAAAGTGATAATTCCTGAAAAATCCGCTCAAAAATTAGGGGAAATTTTAGCTCTTTTTAAAAGTTATGGCCTATTTACAACTTATCTCTATAACCGCCTTTTTAAAACAGGAAGGATTTCCAAAAAGCTCCATAAGCGAAGAAATGACCCCCGGCCTCAGGAGTTTATCTCTGTGGAGGATAAAAATTCTATAGTGGTGGTGGAGGTAAGTGGTTACCAGATGAGGGATGAGAGGCATAAAGAGCGTGTCTATGAAGGGGTATTGCTGGAACATCGGTTCGGCAATAACTTTTCTTGTTTATATCCCCTGGAATTTGAGCCCTTTTTAGACAACGGTAAGCCTTTAAGAGAATTAATGAACAAGGCAAAAGAATTAGGCTTAGCAGTAAAAGTGGATTTTATCCCCTGGATAGCTCCGGATAGTAAATTTTTGAAAGAAAACTATAAAGAGTTTGTCCATTTTGGAGTTTCCCCACAGGAGGTTGAGCAAGTAAAAAGAGAGGGGATAGATAATCCCAGGGAAATTGCCAGAAGATTGCTCCGGCAGAATGATAAATTCTTTATTCTTTATCTAAAAGAAAAAGACCTTTATGTAAGAGTTGCCCACCCGGTAGGTATAGGCGAAGCTGTTCATAAAGACCAGGCACTCCCCAATTTCTTCTCTCCGGTGATAAAGAGAATGTTTATAGAGGAGTATAAAAAGCTCATTGATTTAGGCATAAGAAGATTCAGGATTGATTTAGCAGAGAGATTGTTAAAAGATGTTATGCTGGGGGAATGGAAAGAGTTTTATGGATTCTTGCCCCCTTCATCTGCCGGTGAGCCATTACAGGAGATAATAAAAGGGCTTAAAAGCCACGCCTTAAGAGCTTATGGAGAAGATATTATATTTAGCGGGGAATGTTATAACGAAGAAATCAGAAGGAAACTTTTGGATTTGGGGTTAGAAAGAGTTTATTATCATAATGTATTTTTGGATGCAAAAGCAGTAGTTAGAGGTGAAAAGCCTGCCTGGTGTCTGGCGAAAAGTTTAGAGTGGGCGGTTATAAGGTCTCCTGAGAAGATAATTTACGCTTCTAATTTTGATGAAGAGCCGATTAAATTTATAGGAAGTTTAGAGTCTCAGAAAGTTCTCCATTTCTTTCTTTTTGCTCTGGGATTATCCGGAGTTCCCGTAATGATAGACTTAAGGGATTTATTATACTTTTCGGGTCATATTATTCCCATAGTGGATAAGTGTTTTATGAGTAAAGAGGAATTTAAAAAGTGGAAAGGATTATGCGAAAAATATCCCTCAGATACTGGAAAAGTCCTTCAATCTTTGCTTGAACAGTCAGAAATTGCCCAATTGCTTAAGAAGATGTATTCCTGGGATTTAATTAAAAAGGGGAATTTACCCCTTTTCTTAAATAATTCCCGGTCGGAGAACGTAATCAGCCTGGGGTATAGAATTAAGAACGATTTTCTTATTCTTTTAGGTAATTTTTCGTCTGAAAAAGTGCAATTTAGCATAGATTTAGAAAGATTATTGCCTCAAGATACATCTTTTGAAATCAAAGACTTATTATCCGGCAGAGAGGAAGAAATAAAAAATTCAATCACACTTAGCGGCCGCCAAGTAAAAGCCCTTGTTCTTTCGTCTTGTTTATGCCCCGCAATCAAGAAGCAACAAGAGAGAGAATCAAACGATTCAAATGACAGAAAGGTAAGAAAATCCAGCAGTCCGATGGATTTAGTCTCTATTTCCACCCCTGGGGTGGAAATAGAGAGGTTAAATAAAAAGAAAAAGTTGAATTATCTCCCGTTTGAGTATCCTGCAAGGTTATTACCCCCATTTGAAGAACCAAATGAAGAGCAAAAAGAGAATTTCTTTAGATATATTGAGAATAGCTTTAACTCTTTGGGATTAAAAGGAGTAAATCCTAAAGAAATAGTTGTGTTGAAAGACGGAACAAAGACAGGAAAGATTGCTGATATTGAAACCGTTCCCGGGAAAGATGCGATTCTAAAACACTTAGCACCAAGAGCACCTCCTTTTGATAAAAACAGACCCGATTCTCAACTCTTCCAAACCTTAGTTGATAATATCGTTCTTTATGATGTATTTTATCAGCTCATAGAGGATTTAGATGAGTTAACAACCCGCCAATTAATTTCTGAATATTTCAAAGCCAATCTAGGAAAGCTCATACAATTCAAAGAGGCAATAAGACATTTTGGAATAGAATTAGATAGAGATTATGAAGAAAAATTACAATCAATTTTTACTTCCAGTCCTGCCAGTCCCGTAAGAAATGGTCAAAATAGGCTTTATGGAGAAGGGATTTCTAACCAGGTCAGCTCGCCGATGAATGATGATAAAGATGAGTTACTTAAAGATAAAGATATTGTTACAGGGATAACTTCGGAAGGGAAAGTAATAGATATTGAGAGAAATATAGTATCCAGAGATATAAGAGAAATTACTAAAAATATTATTAAAGAGGCAATCAAGCCCTATTTAGAAAAGATAAGAGGTTTATTTTCTGAAGATATCGATTTCAGAGAATTATTTGAAAAGGAGTCTGTAGGTGGGTATTGGAATAATCTACCGTATGAGGAATACAAGAAGAAACTTTTTTCTCGGGAGATACTTTTTAAATTTAGGAATGAAAGCCTCGAAGATGATTTCTCTCACGAATTTTCTTTAGATGCTGAAAAATACAAATTTAGATTAAAGAATGTCAATAATTGCGGTCCGATAGGTTTTAAATTAGAGTACTTTTTAGATGGAAGCCGGATAACTTTCGATGTTTATAAAGAGATGGCGGATTTATCTCCTCTTCAGCTGACTGCCAAGCAATGCCATCTTTTAAAAATATCTAAGCCGGAATTAATGAAATTTGTATTTATTGTAGAAGATAACTTCTTTGACCAGAATAGTAGTAAGATTAGTAAAGAAGAGTATGAGAATAAGAGAATTTCTAAAAAATTATGGACACATTATGAAATTGAGATTTTAGGTCAGCCTAGTTCTTCACCAATCTTTAGCCAAAAAGAGAAGGAAGAAGTAGCTTTGTTTATTAAAAGGTGGTTTGTAAATAGAGGTATAGATAAATCTTTAAGAGATTACTTACATCAGTCTGGAATTGAAGAGTATCTTTTCTATTTAGGCGGAAGTTTTGGGAAAAGTGGCATTTCAGTGAAAAGTAAGAGCGACTTGGATATCTTTCTTGTAATCGGAACACCCATCCGGAGTTTGGAGGAAGAGAAGAATTCTTCTTCAGCGATTTGGGATGTCTCTGGTAATAACGACCAATGGGTAAATAGACTGCCGCATGGATTTAAGGATATTGAGCCTATTGTGGGATGGGGGGCAATAAGTGAGTTTCTCTATTCAAAAATAAAGGGAAAACTCAAAAGCGGGAATCACGTCATCATTGCTTTTGATGGGAATCCAGCCGCGGGTAAAACAAGAGCGGCAGGAACTTTTGAAAAGTTTCTAAGACAAAAGGGAGTGAATGTTGAAATTATACATAGAGATTGGACATATAGGGCCCGGGCAGAAAGAGATGAAATTCTGAAAAAGGCAAAAATTCAAAATAAGCAGTTTAAAGATGGTTCTTCGGAATTAGTAATAGACGATGATATGGACAAATTGCTGTGCGAGATTAAACGGCATAATGGCCGGCCTTTTACCTATTCTCTTAAGGATGTGTATGATCATAGGACGGGGTTAAAGGAGTTAACGGTACCATTATACTTTAAAGAGAATACGGTAGTGATATTTGAAGGGACATATTGCACAAAAGAAAGATTCAGGAAATATATCGATCTCTCAGTTTTTATAGGTATAAACCGTGAAACAATCAAAAAAAGGGTTTTAGGGCGTGAAAGGAAAAAACCTTTAAAGGAAAGGCAGCCGGAAAAGAAAGTAATAGAGCGTCTTAAACTTGTTGATATACCTTCTTTGGAAGAGCATAGAAGAAAAGTGTTACCGCAGATAGATTTCTATATTGATAATAATGATATAAACAGGCCGAAATTAATTTCACGCACAGAACTTGAAAGAATAATGGAATATCTATCCCGCCGGCCGATTATTTTTTCGCCGGTATATGATACTGGGAGGCCATGGGGAGGGACATGGCTTATTGAAAATAAAAAATTATCTCTAGAGAAGGAAGTTAAGGTGGCGCGTTCTCTGGATATAACTTATGTTAATGGCTCAATTCCGGTTCTTGCAGGGAGGGAATTGCTGCGGATACCATTTATGAATATAGTCGATGCCAATCCTGAAAATATACTCGGCAATATGTATCCCATTATCCCCGCGATATTTCCTTTACGCGCCATATACTTAGATGCAAAGGGAGATAATTTGTCAGTTCATGTTCATCCTTATGATGGATATGCTCGGCTACATTATGGCGAATATATTGGACAACACGAAACTTATTATATAGTGCACGCCGAACAGGGGGGGAAAGTATATCTCGGATTTAAGGACGGTGTTGACATAAAAGAATTTGCAAAAGCCATTACTTCAGGCAAAAAGTTCGACATAGAATTATTTCTTAATGCTATTGAGGTAAGCCCCGGCGATATTATTATGATTCCGCCGGGAATCCCCCATGCTTTAGGGAAAGGCTGTGTTTGTTTAGAGGTAAGTTCTGATGTCGACCGTACTTTAAGGTTGTATGATTATATGCGTCAGAGCAGGGCTCTCGATATATTGAATGGATTTTATGTTTTGTTGTCCGAGTATAGATTGAGTGGACATAGGCTGATTAATAACCTTATGCCTAAGCCGGTAACGTTATATGAATCAGAGGAAGGTAATATTGTCAGGATATCGAAGCATGAAAATATGTTTTTTGATCTTGAGAGAATATCTGTAACTCCCAGGAATACAATGAAGTTAAATACCGAAAATGAGTTTCATACTTTAACAGTGATAAAAGGAGAAAAGATTGTTGTGAGTTCTTCTGATGACCCTGATTTTAGGGTTGAAGTCCCTTTATGGGAATCTATTCTGATTCCCGCAGCAATGAAATCGTATAGGATAGAAAATCCGGGCAATAGCGTATCAGAGGTAATAAGAGCACATAATTCTTCCCCGGATAAATTGCGCAGAATTATGAAAAAGAGCCATAATCCAGAGAAACAAATGAATGATGCAATAAAAGAGGCGAGCATCAAAAAGGACAATCCTGTCAGCTGTTTATTGGCGGCATTTGACATAAATTATACGGATATAGTTTCTTCTGTCCCTTACAATGGATATCAAAAATACCGGTTTGAGTTAAATAAAAATATTCGTTGTCTAATTAAGGAGATATTTGGGTTTTCGCCGAAAAATGGAGAGAAGCTTCAAATTATTTTCTTTAACCGTATCCCTTTGGCCTTGGTATATATGACCAAGGATAACGGGTTTTTTGTATCAAATTTATCGACAGCATTGTCAGATAAAATTGATGATTATTACGGGTTCTTAAATTGTTATTATACAGACCTTCTGGCAAAGTATTTCTTATTGCATGATAAAACATTTATTGCTTTACCTTATGACCAGTTTCACTGGTTAAAGAGCGGACTTTTGGAGCTTTACGGAATTGATAAATTTATTGTTTTCCCGCGTGTTTATTCGCCGGAGTCTGATTATGAAGATAAGGCATTTTCCAGTTTGCTGTCTGTGCGGCAGATTAAAGATTGCAATCTGGAAGGCAAGAAGGTTTTAGTCTTTAGGGCGGATGCCGGTTTGGAAGCTGTTGTTGCAGCAAAACAAAAGGCCGAGGTAGATGCTCTTTGTTTTAACCGGACATCTTTTGCGAATGTTAATTCGAACCGTCTCGCAAACCATATACCATCCGCCAATTTGAAATGTTTATTAGGGGCAGATTTGTCTGTATGTGGATCTTACGATGTAATTTTTGCCAATCTTCCTATTCCTCTGTTAAGGGAAGAATTGGGATTGCCTGAATCGGTAACTTATATTCCTGATCATCGCACAATAGATTGGCAGGGCGCCATTCATTCTTCTTTTATCAAACAGATTGCAACCCATTTGAAAGATGACGGGAGAGCCTATATCTGTACCCGTAATATACCTTTTGTCATAAATACAATAAAATCTGCAGGGTTAGATTATGAAATTGTAAAGAGGAATAGAGGTTCGGATATTGTCATTTTTAAGATAGTAAATCCTGCCGGAAATAAAAACAGAGTGAATATATTGCATAATAGCTATTATTTGACTTCTTCTCCGGAAACAGACCATAATATTTTTCTTTCCCGGCAGAAAAGAGAGGCATTATATGCTATAGCGGATTTATTTATCAGAGAGTTTATAAATTCAGGCAAAGCAAAAGAGAAGTACCAGGCTGGAGTTGATTACTTGATGAAACAATTGGAGGGTATTTCCGATGAGGATAAAACTACATTCGTTGAATATTTATGGCAGCAGCTGTCAAAAGATGCTACGGAGGTTCCTCTTCCTGTTTCTGCGGATAAAGCAAAAGTCTTTGTATGGGACCCCAATGCGGTTAGTGTTGTAGATATTCATCCTTTAGATAGAAGGAAAACAGTAAAAATATACAAGCGCCTTGCCGGTAAGTCTTCAAACGTCTTTTTTGCCCTCAGCAATCTAGGTATTGAAGCCAAATTTTTTAGTACTAGAGTGGACAAACAGACACGGAAAGCTGTGCTTATCGATGCCTTTAGAAAGATAGTTTTAATTGGTGAATCGGAGAAACTGTCGCGGCAGGAGGTTAAACAGACTATACAAAATATATCTTATGCTATAAATATTATGCCGCGGGGAGGCATATTTTTGTTTGGAGGGGCATTGCCGGAAAATTTAGCGCCAGAAGAATTAAAATATTTTATTGAAGAAGCAAAGAGGAATAAAGTATTTATTATTGTCGATTTTAGTCTGAAGATTTCTAGCCGGCAGGCTTTAAGCATCCTTAAAGCCGGGCCGTATTTGATTAAGCCGAATTTAAGAGAATTTGAAATGTTATGCCGGTATACTCATTTGATAAGAGATGGCTATAGCTTCAATAGCAATAGCGAAACTAAAAGGGCAGAAATAGGTTATTACGCGAAGATAATTTCTGATAAATTTAATATTCCGGCAGTTATCGTTACATTGGGAGGGAATGGGGCGCTTCTATATTCAGCCAATAGATTGTATTACGGCAGCTCTGAAGTCCCTGAAGGAGAAATTACGGGATTGATTGGTAGTGGAGATTCCTTTTGCGCAGGGGTTGTGAAAGCTCTTTTAAAACAAGACTTATTAAATCCTAAAGACATAGATTGGAAAGCTGTGTTTTCTATGGGGATTAAGGTATCTTCCGCTAAGATCAGATTACCAGGATTGACAATGCCTGTTAATGATTTAGTGGAAAAACAGAAGGAGCCCAATATAGTTCTGTATGATTTAAACCCAGACTTGAAATCTATTCTTTCGCCTGTTATCGAGCCCTTAACCAAGAAACAACAAGAGAAAAGACCGCAGGCTCCAGAGTTAAATAATAAAGGTTCTAAGGTGTTCCCACGGGGTTTGGGAGAAGAGGGAAAAAGCTCCTCAGCACTTCAAAAGGTATGCGCACGGCCTTATCTTGGCGGACTTAGAGAGAAAATCAAAGCTGATGATCTTTATTATTGTTGCCCAAGAGAATTAAAGGAAAGGTTAAGCCTCATCGCTGAGATGCGCCGGGATATACTGGCTTTGTTTAATCCTCGTCAGGCAGACTTGGATTCTTCCGGTGTAGTTGCCGCCGCCCCGGCGGTGGACAGAAAATCAATTTTCATTAGTAAAAAGAAAAACAGGCTTAGAAAAATGTTAAAGGAAGAACTTACATTGGAAAAGCTTGAGAAATGGTGGAGTAGCAAAAATAAACCTATTTCCAGCAGTCCGATGGATTATAAGTCAGAGATTAGAAGCCAGAAGCCAGAAAAGATCTGTCATCTGTTTTCTGAAACATCCTCCAGCTCGGCGGTGAAAAGAATAGAGAAACAAAAATGTCTAATGTCAAGGTCTGTCCCCAATACAGATGTGCCGGAAAAGATAAAGATTTCCTCTCCGATTAAAGTAAGAGCAGCAATTCCAGGCTTAAAGGAGATGATTATTAAGTTTACGGCTCATATTAGACGTGAGAGAGAATTTGTTGAGCTAAGCAAGAAGAATAAACTGGTTAAGCCAATAAATTCCACAGAAGAGTGGGAGAAAATAAAGAAGGTTTTTGAAGATAACTTTAAATCATTATTTAGCAGGTCCGTTATCTCAACTCATAATATCCCTAAATCTCAGCGCACTGCAGTAGAGGGGTATAAGACAGAGGCTGAGAGAGTGTTAAATAAAGTTAATAAGGTCTCTTCATCTGTAACCAAACTAATCTACCGCCTCGGCATCTTAACTGGTGGGGAGGTAGCCCCAGGACATAATGCCCTTTCAATAAACACAGATATTTTGGATGGATATAGTAGTATATTTGCCAGCTCCCCTATAATTGAAAAGAAGCTATTTGATTATATTTCTATATTAGCAGGCGGAAGATGCAAAATGAATTGCCATTTTTGCGTAGGTAAATCTATTAGAGAAAAAAAGAAACCTTCTTTCGCTGATAAGGACAAGGTGTTGTGGTTTATAAATTTTTACTCACAGTATACAAAACTGTTTAGTATTTCTGGCAGTACAAGCGATCCGATGTTAACTAATTTGGATTTATTGAATCTGTATATAAAAGAGGGCAAAGATAAAGGACTGAGAGTTAGTTTGCATACTCATAGCAATACAATTCCCCTAATTTTAGAGAATATAGATAAAATTTTATTGTGTGACAAGATTGTTTTATCAGTCCACGATTTAAAGAACGTAGATTCAGTTAACGAGTTAATCGGTAAATTTAAGAAGGATAGAATAAGGATATCATCTGTTTGCCATAGTGGAAATAAATCTTTATTGGAAAGTAAGAAATTTTATGAAAGTTTTGGTAGCAATCAGTTTACAATAAGGCTTAATATTTTTGAGCCTGATTTAAAAATACGTCTTCCCTACCCGTTCTTAAATAAGTTTATTTTTGGCCAACCTTGTTATGGTGACGAAGAAAAGACAATAGCCGTATGGAACTTCAAAGAAGCGAATAAGATAATAGAGGCAATGTATCTCTGGCCAAACGGAGAAATCCAGCCCCAATGCTACTGGAAACGTTTACATCCATCCTGTATTATTGAAGAAGAAAGAGGCAGTTCATCCTTAAACAAAGAAGATGTAAATAAGAAGAATATTCTGTCAAAGATTGCCATACAGATAGAGAATGATTTTGAGAGGAATGAGAATACTCAGGATAGAGAGAATGATGGTGGAAGACAAGATAAATTGACCTTACAAGAAGAACTTGAAGAGGTGGCGGAACATTCATCCCACCCGTTGGGCGTGGTTAAGCTTGTGAGGACAGAAACAGAAAACGGGGTCAGGTCTCAACATTTGACAGAAGGCAGGGAAAATTCCAGCAGCCTGATGGATTCAGTCTCTATTCCCACCCCAGTGGTGGAAATAGATAGGTTAAACATTAAAGAATTAAATGAAGAAGAAGCTCAAAAAGTAGATTCTTTTGGGAAGAAGATAGGTTCAAGTTCGCCTGTTAAGGGCGGAAAAGGTTTAAAAGAGTTGGCAGAGAAAGTATTACCTTCTAATTCTGAATTCCATAGATGGAAGAATGAACTTATTCAAGAAATAGAAGGGATTATTAATTCGCAAATTTCTAATGATGAGAAGACAGAAAGAATATCTAAAATTATCGGATATATCTGTAGGGTATATAAAAAGAAGGAGATGAGACGTTTAGTGTGGGATATTGCAAGGTTAGACCTGATAAAATGGAAGCCTTCCCAATATAAGCCACTATTATTGGCATTAAGTAAGATTAGGGATACTGACTGCCTTTTACGTGTTAAAGATTTAATTAACCGCATTGTGTATAGTGCAGAAAAGAAATCAGTGCTGTTTGGTGTGGAGAGGATAGCTGCTTTGCTATCAGAGATATACCTTTCTTTCTTTGAGACTCTTTTAACTGAAGAGATTGATCCAGAGGAGCAAAATCGAGAAAAAGTTTATTCAAAGATAGTTGACTTAATTTTGACTATATTGATCAATGACACGAAAGGAAAGATGAAAATTCCTTCCAAAGCATTTTTGGAAGTTTTAGAAAAAAGAAGTGTTGATAAAGAACTTATAAAAAAATTGATAGAAGTTATTGTAAAGAATAGATATGTAGCTGATACACATTTTATCTTAGCAAAATTTTTGGAAAACAAAGACTCTTCAGAAGTATGGAAGGAAGTTTTTGTTCATTTAGAAAAAGAGGAAGTCTTGAAAGACAAAGCTTTTATAGAAGCTATTATTAAGGACGAACTTATGAAAATCCCACCCCAAGGATTATTTTTATTATTTTTACCTAAAAAGGGTGGAGTACACAAGGGGTGCATCTACGGCTATCCTTATGGGAAGGATATTGAATATTCTACTATTTTGAAAGCTATTAAAGCAAAAATAGGAATTGTTAGGGTTGAGGAAACAGGTGGTGAGGAGATAGAAGATGGATGGGAGGTTAAAACTGGAAAATTGATTTATAGTAATCCTGAGAAGAAGGGGGTTTATTATGAACAAAAAGTATTTTTCCTTCCAGAAGGAGAAGATAAAGAATATGTAATTGGTGGCCAGAGGATAAAATTACTTTGTGTAGCTTTTGATTCTTCAGAGGTTTTCTATCAATTACAAGATGGATTAATCGTAGGAATAGGAACTCCCCTCTTCTTGCTAGTAGAAGGAATTAGAAAGTTGAAGAAAAATTTGCTAAAATTACATGCTGAAAGAGACTTCTTATATTTTTCTCTTTTATCTCACCCTAAATTTTCTCAGGAGTACCATAAATTAGCATTACTATATTTACTGCGGTGTATACATAATCTGTGTAAACCAGTTCGTGAAGGCACCTTTTTAAACAAATTCAGAGGAGATGAAAGGAGTTTTTTTGAGGAAAGATTAACTTTCCATGGGGTTGATTTTAAAGAAGCACTAAAGTTTTTGTTATCCTATTTGAGTACTTCAGAAAAAATTATTCCCGCTCACGAAGAACATTTTAAATATTGGTTTGGATATGGCGCCTTTCCTCTGCAAGAGAGAAAAGATAATTCGAGGCCTTCCTTCTCTCCTATTGAAAAAGAGTTGCCTATTCTGCTTTCTTCATTAGAGAAATCCACAAACAAGGACAGGAATTCCTCAGGGAGTCCTTTGAAAGGTAAGAAAGAATTAGGTTTGGCGGCGAGAGGTTCTAAAGTTGAAAATACATTAAAAGGGTATTTTATTTTAGAGCGAACATTTAATATTTTCCCTCAAGTTAAGGCAAGTTCATCGGTTATAAAAATTACAACAGATAAGAAATTTTTAAAGGAAGAGATAGAGAAATCTCAAGGTAAAAATGAAGAGGCACTAAGGAATTTCTTAAGAAAAATAGGCAGTTTGTATCATAAGATATTAAAAAGATGGGAAAGTTTATGGTATCCTGATGTTTGTTATATCTCTGCTTTTGCCTTAAAAGAAATTCTAAAGAAACAGTTTCCTTCTTGGGATATCAAAGTTGTAAGAGGCCTTGATTTGAAAGAAGATTATTTACACTTTTTGAAAGTTAAAATAGGAGATAAACAATTCTTTGTAGAGGCTACCTTAGGCGCTCCTGATGAAATTATTATTGAAGACTACAAGGAGGGATTAGGAAAGTATAGCCTGAAAGAAAAAGAAGAGATAAAAGAAATCGGTTATGATGAATTTAAAGAGAAGGTAAGAAGAATAGTAGAAGACTTTTTTAAAGATAAATCAACTTCCTCATCATTTTCAGTGAGGGAGTTAGCAGGTAGGGGAAATGAATTTTTAAGAAAAGCAGGTATTCCTGGCTATAAAGTGTTTATTTTTGGCGGGGGTCCAGATGATGATATAAAATATAAGTATCCTCAAGAGTATCCTTTTAATTGCGTGGCAGTTTCTACTACTCACGATACACCTCCTTTGAGAGGCTGGTGGAAAGAAGGTCCTAATTTCAAAAATCCTATAAAGCCTTTGCATCGGCATCAGCTTTTGAATTATCTTTTTGGAGAAGACACAAAATCTGAACAAAAATATAACCCTGAAATTTCTTCAGAGATATTAGAAAACATTCTTAGCCAACTTTATCAATCTCCTGCCCAAAAAGTGATTATTCCTTTACAGGATATCTTTGGCTGGAGTAATGAACACAGGATAAATATCCCTGGCAAAGCAGAAGACCAATGGGTCTGGCGTATGCCTTTTAGTGTAGAGGATTTACTGAATAAATCAAGAGATGAAATTAAAAAAGCAAACGGTAATGCGCTAAAATTTGAAGCAAACGAGCGATTACTCAGATTAACAGAACGTTCTGGCAGAAATCCAAGAGAGAAGAGTTTTAAAGAAGCTGAAGTTCAGATTTTAGCTACCCTTCCTGATGTAAAAAATCAAGTAATACAGAGACGCAAGGTAGGAAAATACTTTATTATCTGGGCAGCTGTTATTGGCGAGCCTGAAGATGTGTTGTTGATAAGCCATAATGGAGTAGTGTTGAAAGGAAATGAATCGGAGATTTTAAGCTTTCCTTGGGATAGGCCAATTTTTGCTGAAGTAAAAGGGGAAAATACATTTTTTAGCTGCGAGGGAAATTCCGCGAGCCCTGTAAAAATAACAGCAAAGAATCTTTTAGACGGATATAAAAAATTAGGAGAAATTACCGAAAAGTTAGAACCCAAAGATTCTATTATCATTTGTATTGATGGAAAGATAAGTGCAGGGAAATCTTTATTTTCTGAAATAATTAGGAAATTTATAAAAGAAGATATTCCTAAATACTTAATAAGTATGGATGAACTTCAGAAGAAGTTTAAAGACAAGAACCAAATATATAAAGAGTTAAAAAAAAGAAGAAAAAGCTAAGGA
>JAGGSQ010000070.1 GCA_021159015.1 Candidatus Omnitrophota bacterium
CAGGATATGAAAAATATCCTCTCTTACAATATGTTCATCCATTGAACATATTGTATCTTAAAGGCCCTAATTGTCAAATAAAATATACGGCGGTTTTACCTGAGCCGTATCTTAGCATTCAGGTTATAAAATCAATGTAATTATCAGGAGTTATTACTTCAAAAGACGCCTCAGGGTAAGATTCTTTCCAATTGCGGGGAGGCTTTAAAGTTTTCTTTTTAGTAGACCATTTAAATTCGTATCCAAAAAGCTTGCCGCCTCTTTCTTCAACCATATCAACCTCTTCTTTCTGCCAAGTGCGCCAGAAATAAACATTTGAAACCATAAATTTATAATTTCTTTTTTTCATCCTTTCTATAAAAACAAAATTTTCCCACAACATACCTGCATCATTGCGCAATTCTAAAGGATTAAAATTTGCTATAAGCGCATTTCTTATACCGTTGTCATAAAAATAATATTTGCTCTTTTTCGTAATTTCCTTGCGCAAATTACGGCTAAATCCTCTTACATTAAAAATAATGAATGTTTTTTCCAACAAATCTATGTACTTAGCTATGGTTTTGCTGTCAACACTCAGAGAAGACGCTAACTCATGAAAAGAAACTTCCTTGCCAATTTGAAAAGCCAAAAGCCTTAATAAATCAGTTAGGATTCTCGGGTTTTTTATTCTCTCCATCTCTAATATGTCTTTAAAAAGATAAGAATGGGCTATTTCTTCGATTCTCCGGATTCTCTTTTTTTTATCCTCTGCAGTAAGAACTTCTGGATATAAACCAAAAACAAGAAAATCCTCCAGTTTTTTTTCTAACTCATAATTGTTATATATCCCCCTTAACTCCAACAACGAAATAGGAAACAAAACAAGTGTATTTTTCCTTCCGGTTAAAGGCTCACCTATTTGCCCTGACAAAGAAAAAGAAGAGGACCCCGTCACAATAATTTTTAAAGAAGGTCTTTTGTCTACCAACATTTTTAGCCCTTCGCCGATATATAGCACTTTTTGCGCTTCATCTATTGCCACGAGCTCGTATCCGCCCGCATAATCTAATAACTTGTCCAGACTACGAGAAAGAAAAAGGTCCTTGATTCTCATATCGTCGCCTGTATCCAGCCGATATTTTAAGGAAACTCTACTAAGAAAATGCTCCAGAAGAGTAGTTTTGCCGACTTGCCGCGGCCCATATAAAACCAGCACCTTGCCAGGCTCTAAATATTCCTCTAAATTTTGATATATTCTCGGAATCATCATATCTATAATCTTCTAATCCCTAAAATAATATGATTATAAGGACTATATATCCCCATAATAAAGAAATTATAAAGGCTTTCTGGCCTTTGTCAATTATTATTTTTAAAAAATAGCTGCAAAAAGCAATAGGCTTATGAAATGATAGAACTAACAAGGCGGCGGTTATTGATAATCCAGCGTTTTGTATCTTCAAGAATATCTTCCAGGGTTTTTTGAGGCTTCCATCCTAAATCATTCTTAAGACGCCGGCAGTCACTTATATACCAGATAACGTCAGCAGGACGGTCTTTTTTATTTTGTCTACTTTTATTTTATTTGCGGTTATTTTCTGGCACCTATGGGAAAGTTCTTTTAAAGAAAAACTGTTTTTCTGCCCGCCACCTACATTGTAGATTTTTCCTTTAATTTTTTCTATGTGTTTGATTTGCTTTAACACCAAATTAAACAAATCAGCTATATGAAGGGCATCTCTTACCTGTAAGCCTTCTCCTCCCCAGCCGATATACTTAAGCGGCTTCTTAAACAGAAAGGAAGCAAGCCAATACGATACTATTCCCTGCTCACTATGTCCAAATTGCCCCGGGCCGGAAATAATACTGCAGCGGTTAATGACTGTCCGGAGATTATAAGCATAAGCATATTCTTTAATGAAATACTCGCTAGCAAGCTTTGTCGCGCCATAAAAGGAATGTATTCCCTGCAGGGGAAAGTCTTCTCTAATTCCCCACAAAGATACTCCTTTCCGGCGGCAAGCAAGATAAAAACGGCTCTTTCTGCGAGTGTAATTTAGGCAGTTAATTTTATCGAAAGGATAAACGCGGCTTGTGGAAAGGAAGATAAAATCCGCTTTTACTCTGGCGGCATAATCAAGAGAGTTTATGATTCCTAAAAAGTTGCTACCAACAAGCTTTCTCACGCTACTCTTATAACCGGCAAGAACCCGCGAATCAGCGGCACAGTCTATAAGAATATTAACTTTTGGCAATCGGGAAAATACAGCTTTATTTTTTACATCGCCTTTTATAAATTTTATTTTGTATTTTTTAAGGAGTAAAACATTATGAGAAGAACCTTTACGGACGAGATTGTCAATTGTAATTACTGAGGAACGAGGAAAGTGTTTTTTAAAATTAACTGCCAAATAAGAACCGATAAACCCTGCCCCGCCGGTAATAAGAAATATCTTTCTCATTCTTTATATATCTCTTTTTGCTTAATGTATATTTCCTCTATTATTCGAGGGATATTATAAGTAAGGTTCCAATGAGGATAATGGCTTCTAAATTTTTTAATATCCGATATCCACCAGATATGGTCGCCTTTGCGGTTTTGTTCGCTGTAGTCATAGTTAAGTTTTTTTTCGGTTATTTTTTCTATCAGCTCTATTGCTTCCAAGACTGAGATATTAGAGTATCTTGAGCCGCCTATATTGTAAACCTCCCCGCAGTGGGGGTTTTGATAGAAATGATAGAAAGCATTCACCAAATCATAGGAATGGATATTGTCACGCACCTGCTTTCCTCTGTAACCGTAAATGGTGTATTTTTTGCCGCTAATGCAGCATCTCACAAGATAGGACAGAAATCCATGCAGGCGCGCGCCGGAATGCGCCGGGCCGCTGAGACATCCTCCCCGGAAGCAGGCGGTCTTGAGCCCAAAATATCTTCCGTATTCCTGCACTAGTAAATCTGCGGATGCTTTGGAGACTCCAAACAAACTATGCAAAGACTGGTCTATACTCATTGATTCATCTATTCCCTGGTAAAAGCGGTGCCCAGAGGGTAGTTCGTAGCGTTTCTTTAACTCTATCAGGGGCAAAGAGTTAGGCTTATCGCCATACACTTTGTTGGTTGAGGTAAAAATAAATACTGCGGCAGGAGAAAACCTGCGGAAATTCTCAAGTAAGTTGAGAGTAGCCTGGGCGTTAATGGAGAAGTCTGTATAAGGTTCGTTAGCGGCCCAGTCATGCGAAGGCTGAGCGGCAGTATGGATAATTAAATCAAACTGATTTTGGCGGAATAATTCTTCTATATTCTTACTATCCCGGATGTCCAAATCGTAATGCCGGTAGTTTTCTACTTCTTCTAAAAGTTTTTTCTTATTCCATTCCACTGATGCCTCTTCCCCGAAGAATTCCTTTCTCATATTGTTATCTATGCCTATTACAGAAAACCCTTTCGGCGAAAAAAAACGGACGCATTCAGACCCGATAAGACCGCAGGAGCCGGTAACTAAAAGCTTCTTCTTCATACTTTTGAACTAAAAAATTGCTCTATTCTGTCACAGATATAATTGATTTCCTCTGTTTTAATAAAAGGATACAGAGGCAGACTTAGAACCTGCCGGCAGGCTTTTGGGGCATTTCTAAGCGAAGCTGCTTTTGCCGAACGAAAAGCCCTCATTCTCGAAAGGAGATAAGGATAATAAACCCGTGCTTCAATCTGGTGCTTATTGAGAAATTTAAGTAGCCCATCGCGCCGGGAACTAACCTTTATGGTGTAAAGATGATAAATATGACCGGCGGAAGGCGGAACGACAATTTGCTTCAGATGCGAAAGACGCTGGTTGAAGCAAGCGGCTTTCTTTTTTCTTAAACTGTTTAGATAATTAATATGCTTTAACTTAGCCAGTAACACTGCTGCCTGAAAAGAATCAAGGCGGCAGTTATAGCCCAAAAATTCTGCCCGGTAGGGTTTAGTCTGGCCATGGTTTCTTAGAGCCTTAAGATATTTAAAAAGAGAGTAGTCATTAGTAACAACCATTCCTCCATCGCCATAGGCTCCCAGATTCTTAGAGGGGAAAAAACTAAAACATCCCAGAAGCCCGAAAGAGCCGGTCTTTCTGCCGTTTATTTCTGCTCCAAAACTTTGGGCACAATCTTCTACTACCAATATTCCTTTAACTTTAGCAATATCCATAATCGCCTTCATATCTGCGGGCAGGCCGTAGAGATGGACGGGAAGAATTCCCACCGTATTTTTAGAAATAGCTTTTTTTACAGCCAGAGGGTCAAGGTTGAAAGTTTGAGGGTCGATATCAACAAACACCGGCCTTGCCCCTACTCTTAATATGGCCTCGCCCGTAGCAATAAAGGTAAAAGGCGTAGTAATAATCTCGTCACGGGAAGAAAGGGTTTTTTTCTTAAGTTTCTTAGCCAAAGCCTGCAGGGCAAGCACTAAAGCGTCTGTGCCGGAACTAACTCCTAAAGCATACCTGCATCCTAAAAATCTCGCCGCCTTTTTCTCAAACTCCGCCAGCTTCTCTCCCAGTACCCAGTGGTGAGTTTTAAAGAGAGGCTGGATTTGAGAGAGGATTTCTTTTTTTAGAAAGTCATACTCCCTCTTTAAATCGCATATTTCTATTCTGTCCTTTTTCATCTAAAATTTTAGTTTTACTCCTCCGTAAATGCCCCAGCTACGGCGGTTTTTCTTTCCTTTCAGGAAAACTATATTCTCTCCCAGCTTGCGTTCTAATTCAAGCAAAAAACTGCGTTTGCGCAAGCGGCTGGAACGCAAGCCGACTTTAACCCTGTTCCTTCGGGCAAAGCTGCGGCTTAATTCAAAGTAAAACCTATTTCCGCCGCTTATCTCAAAATAAAGGCGGTTTTTATAAAGTTTAGCTCTTCCCCACAAGGTAAGGCGCTTTTCTTTTTTCTTTAAGGTAAAAGACTGGCCTGCGCCTAAGTAAAACTCCAGGCGGTCTTTTTTTATCACCAGGGGAGCGGTTCTAAAGCGGGGGCGGATTTTAAGATAAGAGTTGTTACGTCCTTCAAGAAAATAAAGAAAACTTCCCTTTTCTGCTTGCCAGCGGCCGCGCAAAACAAAAGAATGGCTTTTGTTTCCTGAGCGGTAAGTATAAACTATTTGGTTATTCTTGTTTGTTTGCCAGCGGGAAGAAAAAACTAACTGGCCAGACGCATGCTTTCTTAGAGAAAAAACCAGCTTTTGCTCTGCATTGAGGCCGAATATCCCCTTTAGTTTAAAAGAGCGGTTGTTGAGTAAATAAGCAGAAGTTTTATCAGCACAAAAAAGCAGACTTCCCTGAGAAAAAGAAAAATTTCCCGCTAAAGCCAGTTGTTTTCTCCCTTCCACAGAGCGTTCAAAATCAAAAATCAAGCGGTGGCCGCGTCCCAACCTCCATTTTCCTTTTATTTTCTTTCTGCGGGATAAGGCAGGATAGAAAACATGGTTATCTTTTATCTGAAATTTAGAGGAAAAATCCATAAGATTTTAAGATTTAGTGACGAGGGCCTAAATCTTTGAGGAGTTTATATTCCACGGCGTCTGAGAGAGCCTGCCAGGAAGCCTCAATGATGTTCTCGGAGACACCAATTGTCGACCAGCTTTCCTGTTCATCCGAAGAAGTAATCAAAACACGCACTTTAGCGGCGGTGCCGCTTTTCTCATCCAGAACCCGGACTTTAAAATCAGTGAGTTTTATTTGAGCGATAGAGGGATAATGGTTAAGCAAAGCCTTTTTAAGCGCATTATCGAGAGCATTGACCGGCCCGTCGCCTTCTGAAACGGTATGTTCTATTTTCTTTCCCACTTTAAGTTTGAGGGTAGCTTCCGAATAAAGCTCTTTATTTCTCTCTTCTACAATAACTTTAAACCCCAGAAGCTGAAAGAAGGAGCTGTGTTTCTTAAGCTCTCTCTGAAAGATCATTTTTAAAGAAGCATCTGCCGCTTCAAACTGGTAACCCTGGCTTTCCATATTCTGCAGGATTTTGAGCAGCCTTTTTGCCTGGGGAGATTTTTTATCCAGGTTGAAATTCATATCTTTGGCCATCACTACTACCGTACTTTTGCCGGAGAGCTCAGAAGCGAGAAGCCTGCGCCTATTGCCGACAGATTCGGGACTAATATGTTCGTAGGTAGAAACATTCTTTAACACGGCGTCTATATGCACGCCTCCTTTATGGGCAAAAGCACTTCGTCCTACAAAAGGATGATTGTAAGAAAGGGCAATATTGCTCACTTCGCTGATAAAATGGGCTAATTTTGTTAAGTGCTTCAATTTCTTAGGAGAGACCGCCCGCAAGCCCATTTTAAGCTGCAAGATAGGGATGACTAAGGCTAAATCTGCATTGCCGCAGCGCTCGCCATAGCCGTTAAATGTTCCCTGCACCTGCACGCAGCCTTCTTTTACTGCGGTTATAGAATTAGCTACGGCCAGGCCGGAATCATTGTGGGCATGAATTCCCAGGGGAGTATTTATTTTTCTTTTTACTTCCTTTACTATTTTTTCCACATCCTGAGTAAGGGTGCCGCCGTTGGTATCGCAAAGAATAATGGTGTCAGCTCCGGCTTCTTCTGCCACTTTTAGTGTTTTTAAGGCATAGGAAGGGTTTGACTTGTAGCCGTCGAAGAAGTGCTCGGGGTCATAAAATACTTTTCTTCCTTTTTTGCGCAAGAAGTATATGCTTTCATAAATCATTTTTAAGTTTTCTTCCAAAGAAACTTTCAAGACATCTTTTATGTGCAAATCCCAGGTCTTGCCGAAGATAGTAACATATTCAGTCTCGGCTTTTATCAGACTTTTGATGTTTTTATCCTTAGCAGCGGTATTATGAGGATAACGCGTTGAGCCAAAAGCCGTAAGGCGCGAAAACCTAAGAGGTTTTTTAGCAAAATAGGCAAAGAAACTTTCATCTTTAGGGTTAGAATAAGGCCAGCCGCCTTCAATGAAATGAATGCCAAAACCGTCCAGTGCTTTGGCAATTCTTATTTTATCTCCCAAAGAATAACTTATTCCCTCGGTTTGGGAGCCGTCCCTGAGAGTTGTATCGTAAATAAAAATTTGTTTCATCTCCCCAGCCCAAAGGCTTTATGTAAGACTCCTGCCGCTACTTTCCCTTCTTTCTTTCTCACTACACAGGAAATGCTGATTTCTGAGGTAGAAATCATCTCAATATTTACGCGCGCTTTAGCTAAAGCCTTAAACATTTTAGCGGCCACACCCGAATGTGAACGCATGCCAATGCCTACAATAGAAACTTTAGCAATATCTTCATCATACAGGACCTCGCCGGCTTTAATCTTATGTGAAATGAGACGGGCAGAATCAAAAGCTTTCCTGGCTTCTGCTTTATCCACGGTAAAAGAAATGTCGGTAATTTTGTTGCGGCTTACATTCTGGACAATCATATCCACATTGATATTTTCGGCCGAAAGTCGCTGAAAGACTTCTGCCGCTATTCCGGGCCGGTCCGGCAGATTGCAGATAGTAATTTTAGCCTCTTTTTCGGTAAGGCTTATGCCTCTTACTACTGCCTCTTCCAAACTTTGTTTAGATTTTATAATTGTTCCTCCTTTATTAGAAAAAGTTGAGCGAACTTCCAGAGTTATATTGTACTTCTTGGCCACCTCTATGGCCCGCGCCTGCATAACCTGGGTGCCTTTAGAGGCTAATTCTAACATCTCATCAAAGCTTATGCAATTTATTTTTTCGGCTTCCTTAACTATACGGGGGTCAGCAGTAAACACCCCCTCTACATCCGTATAAATTATACAGCGGTCTGCCCCTAAAACATGAGCCAGGGCTACAGCAGAAAGGTCAGAACCACCTCGTCCTAAAGTAGATATGTCGTCGTAAGGAGTCTTGCCCTGAAAACCGGCCACCACCACTACTTTTTCCTTTAATAAAGCTTGCTTAAGCCGACGCGGCTCTATTTCCAAAATACGCGCTTTAGTATGAGAAAGGTCCGTGAGAACTCCTGCTTGATGGCCGGAAAAAGATATTGCCTCTATTCCCTTAGACTTCAAAGCCATCGCCAAAAGAGCAGCAGAAGCCTGTTCGCCTGTGGAAATAAGCATATCCAGCTCTCGTTCAGGAGGCGAAGGGTTAAGTTTAAAAGCAAGATGCAAGAGTTTGTCCGTAGTATCGCCCATAGCCGAAACCACCACTACTATTTTATATCTCTTGCGCCGATAAGCGGAAATAATATCCGCTACCCGTCTGATTTTAGAGAGATTAGCCACGGAACTGCCGCCGAATTTTAATACATATAGATGAGAAACTTTTCTTGTCATTGGTTATCTTTTCTTAACTTTAAGAAAGACAACCCTTAAGGTTTCCGAAAATATATAAAGCGCCAGGGCTATTAATACTATAGAAATTCCCAGCAACAAATATTCCTGCTTGCTGAAATATCTGATAATCTGCACTACTAAAGCCGCAATAGTAGTAGCCACCATAAATAAGCCAGGAAGGAAGGTGAAAAGAAACGGCCGGCGGCGGGAAAGCAGCCAGCAGCTTAAAATGAAAAGGGTTAAAGAGGCTACCAGCTGGTTTGCGGCGCCAAAAGTAGGCCAGATTGTTCTCCATCTTCCTCCCCAGGCTAAAAAACCTGCCAGGACAATAACTACCAAAGTTGAGGCCCAGCGATTATGAATATGAGTAATTTCCTCAAAGATATAACGCGTAATCCGTGTAGCAGTATCAAGAGTAGTAAGAATAAAAGCATTAAGAATAATTATCCCCACCATTGCTCCTGATTTGCCCAGAAGCGGCGCTACCACAGTTCCAAAGCCCCGGCTAAAAGCTACTATGGGGCCTGATTTTGCCATAATAGCCTGAAAAGAAGAAAAACGCAAGCCGGCACTTACGCTTAAAAGCGCCAAAAGCGCCAATACGCCTTCCAGAATCATTGCTCCATATCCAATGCGGCGGGCATATTTTTGGTTAGGAAGCTGTTTAGAAGTAGTTCCCGAAGCAATAAGGGCATGAAAACCTGACAGAGCTCCACAGGCTACCGTAACAAAAAGCAGCGGCCATAAATGAAAACGTACTGCACTCCCCTTAATATACCAGGGTGTGCTAAAATTAGGATGAGTTATAAAAATACCTGAGAATCCTACTCCGATACCAAAAAAAAGCAAATAAGCGCTTAAGTAATCGCGCGGCTGGAGTAAGATATTAACAGGGGCGGTAGAAGCAAAGAAGGCATAAATAAGAAGTATCACCAGCCATATATTTATATTCCCTTTCCAGAAAGAAAAGTTATATCTCTGAGCCAGAACAATTAGTCCTGCTAACGAAAGCAGGCCCAGAAGCGTAGATAAAAATTGACTGAACTTGAGGCGATAAATAAGAAAACCAATAAAAATTGCTACGGGTATTAAGCCTAAAGAAGGAAGAATTACGCGGCTATCAGAGACAAAAGTCTTAGCACAAAGATAGCCAAAAACTGCCACTACTAAAATTAAAGCAAAAAAAACAAAAAGAGAAAATACATAGCGAGCCCGCGGAGATATGGTGTCTTTAGCAATGTCTGCTACCGAGGAGCCGCCGCTTTTAACCGAAACAACAAGGCTGGTAAAATCGTGCACTCCTCCTATTAATGTACTGCCTAATACTATCCACAATAAAGCCGGCCCCCAGCCCCAGATACTGGCGGCAATTACCGGCCCTACAATAGGAGCAGCCCCGGCAATGCTGGCAAAATGGTGGCCAAAGAGAATGAGCCAATGCCTGGCCGGCACAAAGTCAACCCCGTCATATTTAGTGTAAGCAGGAGTTTTTTCCTGGGGGTTTATATCTAACTGGAAGGCAATTCTGCGGGCATAAAAAACCACTCCTGCTGTAAACACTCCTAAAGCCCCCAGGGTAATATAGACTGAGTTCATAGCTATTCTTTTATTAGATAGTTAATGAGCCCTGAGGCGTCTTCAAAGAAAAGAGAGCTTTCCTGTGCCTGGCGTTCACAAAAGCTTCCTGCCCCGGAGTGAGGAATGTTTTTGCCTGCTACCAAGAAAGGAACCGGCTCAGGAGAATGCGTCCTTAGAGAAATAGGTGTAAAATGGTCTGGGGCAATAAGAATACGCACCTCATCCAGGCTAAACTTCTCTAAAATTTTACCTACAACTAACTTATCAATTCTTTCTAAAGATATTATTTTCATCTGCGTATCTTCATTATGCCCTGCTTCATCTGGCGCCTCTATATGAATGTAGACAAAATCTAACCTTTTAAGAGCTTCAATTGCTGCTTCTGCTTTGCCAGCATAGTTTGTATCGTAATAGCCGGTTGCTCCTTCTACTTCAATTACTTCCAGGCCTATAGTTTTACCTATGCCTTTAATCAAATCCACGGCAGAGATTACTCCTCCCCGTAAGCCAAAACGGGAAACAAAGTCTTCTATTTGCGGCTTTTTCCCCTGCCCCCATAGCCAAATCATATTGGCAGGATTCTCTTTCAGGTCAATTCTTACACTGTTTACTTCATGAGCCTCCAGAAGCTTTTCTGATTCTTTCATTAAAGCAACAATCTCTGCGGCGGCTTTACCGCGGGGCAAATATTTATCTATAAGCTTCCCCATAATATCGTGAGGAGGAAAACATTCTATTTTATCCAGTCCTAAATCTAATCCTTCCTTATAAACCATTAAATTGCGATAGCTGACTCCGGCATAAAACTTTATCCTGTCACTGCTTAAATGTTGGTTGAGATAATCAACTAAAGTATGCGACTCACGAGTAGAAATGTGGCCGGCGCTGTAATCAAAGAGTTTGCCGTCTACCGCGGTAATAAAGTTACAGCGAAAGGCAATATCTTTCTCCCCCAGCTCTACGCCTATATTAGCTGCTTCAAAAGGAGCTCGGCCGGTATAATAAAGCTCAGGAGAATAACCTAACAGCGAAAGATTAGCTACGTCAGATGCCGGCCTAAAACCTTCCGGCACAGTTTTTGCGCGGCCAATTACGCCCTTTGAAGCAAGGCTGTCCATATTGGGAGTTTCGGCGGCCTCCAGAGGCGTTTTCCCGCCTAGAATCTCTAACGGATAGTCCGCTGCCCCGTCAGGAACAATTACTATATACTTCATTTAAGCCTCCTTTAAAGCAGCAATTTTAGCTATTTTTTTTATATCTGCCTCTACCGCTTTTGACTTCTTTACTGTCTTTATGGCAATCTCAGGGTCTTTTAAGCCGTGGCCGGTAAGGGTACATACTACATTTATCTCCTTGCCAGAAAGAGCCATTTTTCTTAACTTACGCTTAAAATAACCCTCCTGGTTCAGTTTCAGCAAGCCGGCTACCGACGCCGCAGAAGCCGGCTCAACAAATACCCCTTCCTGTTTAGCTAAAAAATTGTAAGCGGAAACTATCTCTTTGTCGCTGACGGCGCGGATTATGCCACCTGATTCATCACGTGCTTCTTCTGCTTTTTTCCAACTGGCAGGATTGCCGATACGGATAGCTGTAGCCAGGGTTTTAGGGTTTTTAATGGGATGGCCCTTTACAATCGGCGCCGAACCAGAGGCTTGAAAGCCGCACATTACCGGAAGGTGAGTGGTTTTCTTAAGATGATAATACTCTTTGTATCCCCTCCAGTAAGCAGTTATATTGCCGGCATTTCCTACGGGAAGAAAATGAAAATGAGGCGCACAAGACAAGGTGTCGCAAATTTCAAACGCCGCAGTTTTCTGCCCTTCAATACGGTGAGGGTTCAATGAATTAACCAGCCTTACGGGGAAACGCGAAGATATCTCCAGAACCAATTTAAGAGCTGTATCGAAATTACCTTTTATAGGAATTACTATTGCCCCGTGAATTAAGGCCTGCGCCAGTTTTCCCAGGGCAATTGCCCCGGCGGGAATTAAAACTATGGACTTCAAGCCGGCTCTTTGGGCATAAGCAGAAGCTGAAGCAGAAGTATTGCCGGTGGAAGCGCAAATTACGGCAACTTGCCTGTCTTCTTTAGCTTTAGATACGGCTACGGTCATACCGCGGTCCTTAAAAGAGCCGGTAGGGTTTAAGCCTTCGTATTTAAGGAAAACACGAAATTTTTTCCCTAGAATTTCGGACAGCTTAGGAGAAAAGATTAGAGGCGTGTTCCCTTCTAAAAGCGTAACAATAGGAGTCTTTTCTGATACTGGCAAGTACTCAAAATATCTTTTAATTACCCCCTTATACCTGGCAAGTTCCATATTTATATATCCTCTATCTTTATCAAGTGTGTAGGCGGCTTAATAAAAGAAAGCCGGTCTATTTTGCGCAAAGCTTCAGCCACATTACCCTCTACGGCTTTATGAGTAAGCATTACTATAGGCACAAAAGTAGATTTCGCTTGTTGTTTTTGAGTAACAGAAGCAATACTTATCTTAAAAGAAGCCAGGATCTTAGATATTTCCGCTAAGACACCCGGCTGGTCCTTGGCCTGAAAACGAATATAATAACGGCTTAAGACTTCTTTCGGTTTTATGAGATGTATTTTTTGCGGCGGCGGCAGAGGAAGAGGACGCCCCAAAGATATATTGAGAATATCAGACAAAACTGCGCTAGCGGTAGCTTCTCCTCCTGCCCCCAGGCCATAGAAGAGAAAATTACCTGCTTTCTGGGTATTTATAAAAACAGCGTTGTAAGCGCCGTAAGTTTTAGCCAGAGGGTGTTCTTGAGGAATAAGGGCAGGCTGTACCCGCAGCTCAACCTGGCGGCCTTCTTTTTTAGCTACAGCCAGAAGTTTAATAGTAAAACCTAACTCCCGGGCATATTGAATATCCAGCTTTTCTATATTCTCAATGCCTACACATTTGATATCTTTAAGCGGAGGCAGAAAACCGAAAGACAAAAAAGAAAGCAGGGCTATTTTGTGACGGGAATCTTCCCCTTTAATGTCCAAAGCGGGATTGGCCTCTGCCAAACCTTCTTTTTGCGCCTGCTTCAGAGCGGGGGAAAAATCCTTGTTTTCCTTAGTCATAGTAGAAAGAATATAATTAGTGGTGCCGTTAAGCACGCCATAAATATTTCTAATACCGGCTAAAATAATTTCTTCTGATATGCTTTTTATTATAGGGATACCGCCGCAAACCGACGCTTCCATGCCAAAAGGCACTTTTTTAGCCCTAATGGAGCTAAAAATCTTTTCTCCTTTCTCCGCCAAAAGAGCCTTATTGGCAGTAACTATGGCCTTTTTAGCACCTATTGCCTTTTTAATGATGTCATAAGCGACTCCTAAACCGCCTACTAATTCTACCACAATATCTATATGAGAATCTTCCACCACATCTTTCCAGCGCTGGCTAAAAGGGACTTTGTAAATAGCGGCTGTTTTGCGGCAGGAAGGGTTTTTATCGCATACTTTAGCTATCTCTATATCCAGCCAGAAATTCTGACGGATGAACTTTTGCTTTTCTTTCAGCAATTTTACCAAAGCTGAACCCACTGTCCCTAAACCAATAATGCCTACTCTTACTTTTTTAAACATTTTCTCCTTTGTGTTTTTTTATTTCTCCTAAAGCTTGAGAAAACATTTGCTCTACTTCCTGCGGCGTATTGTAAAAAGATAAGCGTGTTTTATAAATCACCCCCCGCGTAAGCTCCTGGCAAGAAACCACTTTGCCTACTAAGCTTATTTTTTTGCGGGCAGAAGGAAGTTTCATATAAAGTTTTAGAAATGTTCCCTTAGGAAAAAACTTATTGGTAGTAAGAAGCATACCGCCGTGGGAAAGATTAGCACTCTGGCTTATATCGCCAATCTCTGCCTCATTCATCAGGCGATAACTTACTACCAGACTATAATTGATACGCGGATGCCTGCGCCGTTCCTTTTTTTTCTCCATGTTTAGGAAAACTTTTTATTGAGAAACCTTGCAAAAAATCTAACTAATTTATTATACTTTGTTTTAGGCAGGTGTAAAGATGTAATCTTCGAAATAAGACAGAAAAAGGCAACAATCTAAGAATCACTCATTTTTTATACGGGCACATATACATAAACAGTAAGTGCTCTGTAAACATCCCCCGGGTCATCAGATTTACAATGCCATCTTCTCTGTTGAACAGAATGACCACTTATGATTACAATATGGTAAGCATTTACATTATATCCTCCACCTGCAACACGTTTCTCCTGCGAACACATCGCAGTTACATCAAAAGCTCTGTGTCCGTATTTCTATTTTGTCACTATTTCATACCCTAAGATAGTTTTGCCTCCTATTGATAAGTTTCCATTTATGTCTAACTTCTCACTCGGCCCTGTCGTCCCAATCCCCACATTGCCGTTATTTTCATCTACCACCAAGTCCTCAGTTG
>JAGGSQ010000002.1 GCA_021159015.1 Candidatus Omnitrophota bacterium
ATATTTGGGTGCAATTTAAACATGGGTATTTGGTAAACATATTATACAAGGAGAAAGGTAATGAGAAAATTCTCCCCTTTACTGCTAAAAGATAACTTTACTTTAGCCAGAGAAGGATTGAAAATATTATTGTTTTCTATATTTTTAAGCCTCTCTTCTTATGTCAAGTTCTATACTCCTTTTTCTCCCATACCTTTTACGGCTCAAACTTTGGCTGTATTTATAAGCGTGGCGGTGCTAAAAGAGAAAGCTTTGTTCTCTGAACTACTTTGGATAGGAATGGGAATTCTGGGAGTGCCGGTATTTGCTGGCTCTAATATATTAGGTCCTAGCTTTGGCTATATTATTGGTTTCTTGGGTGCGAGTCTGTTTCTAATCAAATTTCTTCCTTCTGCTACTTCTTTCTATGGTTATCTGTTTCTTTTTTTCTCTGCCCATATTGTAATTTACATAATGGGAGTAGGAGGGCTGATGTTTTATTTTGGCTGGAGTATAGCCAAAGCAGTTAGTATAGGCGTTTTCCCTTTCTTAGGCGAGGATATTCTAAAAGTATTTGCCGCGGTAGCCTTTACCTCTATTATTCGGAGGAAACTCTAATTTATGATAAAGCGTTGGTTTATTGCCGGAATAGTAGCAGTAGTGCCGATAGTTATTACTGTATATGTGATAATCGGTCTTTTCCATTTTGTAGATAAGATATTAGGTGCTCCCATCAATAAATTCCTTTATGCCTGTTGGGGATTCCGCTTTGAGGGCTTAGGGGTTTTGCTCTCTTTGTTTATTATATTGGTAGTAGGAGCGCTCATATCTTTTGCTAAAATAAAAATTTTTAATCTGGACCGGCTATTCTTGCGTTTTCCTTTGGTTAAAAAGATTTATGGCCCAATAAAACAAATAATTTCTTTTCTCTTCGTTGATGTTACGCGGCCGGAGTTTAAAAAAATAGCATTAGTGGAATATCCTCGCAAAGGGATATATTCATTAGGATTTGTTACAGGCAAAGCTTTAAAAGCAATCGAAACTAGAACGGGAAAAAGAATGTACAATGTTTTTATCCCTTCTTCTCCTTCTCCTTTAACCGGGTTTACGGTGGTAGTAGGAGAGGAAGATTTGCTATTTCTGGATATTGCTTTAGAGGAAGCCATGAGTCTTATTGTCTCAGGGGGAATGAGTAGCCATTCTTTAGGCAAAGACTAACTATTGTGAATAAAAATAAGGTAAGATATAGTTTTGACCCTCAGGGTAATTTTGTAATTGACAATTACAATTATGCTTCTGTGTTCGCCAGTTTCTTACCGGCCATAGCCGGAAAGAAAGGAATTCCTCTGTGGGCTTTTTATATTAACCGGGCTCAAGCCATTGCTACTTTTGGCTTGCAGGATAAGAACCATTCTATCCTGGAATTTCTGCCGGCTAATAAAACTTTTAGCGCCGTCTTCGAGAAAGGATTCAGAACTTTTGTAAAAATAGATAAAAGAGTAAATTATGAGCCTTTTAGGCCTGAAAATGTTTCTTCTCAGGTGCAGCAGCGCCTGATTATAAATTCCGGTTATATCTGTATAGAGGAAGAAAGCAGAGGTATAGGATTGAAGTTTAAAATAACATATTTTACTTTGCCACAAGAACCCCTGGGGGCTTTAGTGAGGATACTGGAGATAGAGAACATTGCAAGGGTGGCTAGAGAGGTGGAAGTTTTGGACGGCTTAGGAGAGATTGCTCCTTTCGGTCTGGAAGATATCTATTATAAAAATCTCTCTCGTACCGTTGAGGCTTGGGTACATACCCAGTTAGAGAATAAATATTGTCTGTTTCGTCTTTTGACTTCTCTTAAAGATTCGGCGCAAGTTGATTATATAAAGGGAGCTAATTTTTATTTGTCGTATTATTTTTCTTCCGGACGTCAGAAATTTATGAAGTATATAGTGGACCCCCAGTTTGTTTTTCTTCGCGATTCTACACGGCAGCAGCCTTATAATTTTTTCCAGCCCTCCTTTTCTTATCCCCGGAACCAAATTACTTCCGGTCTGATGCCAGCGGCAATGGGTTATGAGTCGTTCCTCTTGGGGGCAAAAGAGAGAGTATCTATTATTTCTTTACTGGGTGCCTTTGAACATAGTTATCTGTGGAAAGGATTATTGCGGAAGACGGCGCGGTCTGATTTCATTCCTGCTAAATTTGAGCTTAATTCTCAGATAATAAAAGAGATAAAAGATACAGCTTTTGTTAGCAGTAATAAAGGTCAGTTCAGTGATTATATTTCCGCTAGTTTTCTTGACAACATATTACGGGGGGGCTGGCCGGTTAGTTTTAAATATAAAGATAAAGAGAGTGTCCTGTATTTATTCTCTCGTAAGCACGGCGATTTAGAAAGAGATTATAACCGCTTTTATGTACTGGCTAGCTATTACTCTTCGGGAGAAGGAAATTTTAGGGACATCAACCAGAATCGGCGCTGTGATTTGTTTTTTAATCCTGCCTTAGGGCGAGCTAACATTTATTTCTTCTTTAATCTGCAGCGTTTGGATGGTTATAACCCTTTAGTAGTTAAAGGTTATAGTTTCCGTCTTGATTATACTAAGAAGAGAAAGAAGCTGGCGAATTTTATAAATCATAAACAGCTCTCTCTTATGGGAGAGGTTTTCCATAGAGAGTTTTCTTTGCCTGAGATAGTAAACTTTGTTTATCGGCACCGCATAGAAGTCAAGGATTGGGAGGGGCTGGTTGGGTTTATAGTTAATGAAACTGAACGTATTCCTGCGGCTGAGTTTGGTGAGGGCTTCTGGACAGACCATTGGTTTTATAATCTGGACTTAGTTGAAAATTATCTTTTGTTTTTTCCTGATAAACAAAATGAGCTTCTCAACGAGAAAGTTTATACTTTTTATGACGATGAAGTAGGAATTCAACCCCGCCGCCTTAGATACAAAGAAGATAAAAGGGGAGGGTTATATCAGGATAATTTTCTTTTTTTCTCTTCTTCCAAGAAAGATTTAATTGAGCGGCGTCCTTTTAGACAAAATGCAGTCAGGAATAAGCAGGGAAAGGGAGAGATAGCTTTTGTCGATTTATGGACGAAATTCCTTGTTTTACTTGTAAATAAAACGGCTAGCTTAGATGCAGAAGGATGGGGAATAGAGATGGAAGCGGGAAAACCTGGCTGGTGTGATGCCTTAAACGGCCTGCCGCGTCTTTTTGGTTCTTCTTTGTCCGAGACTTTAGAGCTTAAAAGAATGGCTTTGATGTTGAAGAAATTTATAAAAGAGGCTCTCATCTCTGAGATTATTGTTCCCAAGGAAATAAAAGACTTTTTCTCGAAGTTAAAGAAGCTTATTTCCGAACATAAAAAGAGAGGATTTCGGGATAGTTATAGGTTCTGGGATGCTTCTAATTTATTAAAAGAGAAGTATCGAAAAGAAGTATTTTGGGGCCTGAGCGGCAAAAAGAGTACTGTTTCTTTAGGAAGCTTAGATGAGTTTTGTACAGACGTAATAGACAAAATAGACTATGGTCTTACTTCTCTCAAAAAGAAGTATAAACTCCTACCTACTTATTTTATTAGCGAAAAGACACAGCGCTGCAGAGGTTCGCAAAGGGTTTGCTTTTCTTTGAGGGCTTTGCCTTTATTTCTTGAGTCTCTGGTCCATTTTCTAAAGATTTGTTCTCCGGAGGAAGCAAGGCGGGTTTATCAAGAGGTAAAAAACAGCCCTTTATTTGATAGAAAACTTAAGATGTACCGGCTTAATGCTTCTCTTCAAAGAGAGCCGCTGACTATCGGCAGAATAAGAGTGTTTAATCCCGGCTGGCTGGAGAATGAGTCTATCTGGTTGCATATGGAATATAAGTATTTATTGGAGTTATTAAAAGTAGGGCTTTACCAGGAGTTCTATCGGGAATTTTATCAGGCCGGTATATGTTTCCAGAAACCGGCGGTTTATGGCCGCAGTGTGGTAGAGAATTCTTCTTTTATTGTTAGTTCTGCCTATATAGACAAAAGTATTTGGGGTAAAGGTTTTGTAGCGCGGCTTTCTGGTTCTACAGCTGAGTTGCTTAACATTTTTATGATTATAGCATTGGGAAGACAACCGTTCTTTACTGAGGGAGGCAAGCTTTATCTTAGATTTTCTCCTTTATTAGAGAAGAACCTTTTCAGTACTAAAAGAAGGCAGGCAGAAATATATCTGGGAGAAGAGAGGAAAGAATTTATTTTGACCGCCAACACCTTTTGTTTTAAAATATTTAATTCAACTTTGATTTGTTACCACAATCCGCAGCGCAAAAACACTTTCAGCGCAAATACAGTTATAGATAAAATAGAAATATCTTATAAGGATAAAACGAAAAGAGTCTTGCGGGGTAATATCATCCCAGAGCCCGATTCGCTGCGTATAAGAAATCGCGAGGCGCTCTTAATAGATATATTTATAAAATGAGTAGAAGATTTTCCCGCCTGAGAGAGATGATATTAATTCTATTTTTTGTCTATCTTTTTCTTCTCAGTATTGAGCTCATTGGCAAAGGGGCTTCTTTATTGGGGAGACAAGTAGCCCAAAGGCTCCTAGAGACTACTTCTAACCCTTTTGTGGGGCTTTTTATCGGCGTCTTAGTTACTTCTTTGGTGCAGAGTTCTTCTCTTACCACTTCTTTGGTTGTGGCTTTAGTAGGAGGAGGAATCCTGAATCTGCCTACGGCTATTCCTATAGTTATGGGGGCCAATATCGGTACTACCATTACCAATACCATGGTTTCTATGGCCCATATTAAATGGCGGCGTGATTTTCGCCGTGCTTTTGCTGCGGCCACAGTGCATGATTTTTTTAATATCCTTACCGTCATAATAATTTTTCCCCTGGAGCTTAAATTCCATTTTCTTACTAATATTGCCCGCTCCTTTGAGCGTTTATTTGAGAACGCAGGAGGATTTAGATTTACTAGTCCGGTGAAGAGTGCCATCGAACCGGCGTTACACAGTATAAAATATTTATTCCGGGAGATTCTGCATTGGGGAAAACATATTTGCGGCATGTTAATGATTGGTATAGGATTAGTGGTTTTATTTATTTCCTTGGTTTCTATTGTGAGAATGCTTAAATCTTTGTTAATAGGCAAGGTAGAAGTGTGGATAGATAAATATATATTTAGGAATAATTTATTAAGTATGTCTTTGGGGCTCTTTATTACTACTGTTGTCCAATCCAGTTCTCTTACTACCTCAGTGATGGTTCCCTTAGTAGCTACGGGCATACTTAGTCTGGAGAAGGCTTTTATTTATACTATGGGTGCTAATGTGGGGACAACTTTTACCGCTCTTATGGCTTCTTTTGCAGTGAGTGGCCATATGCGGGCGACGGCAGTGGCGGTAGCGCTGGCACATCTCTCTTTTAATCTTATTGGCATAGCTATATTCTATCCTGTAAGAAGGATTAGGAGAATCCCTATAAATCTGGCCCGCCGCCTCTCCTTTGTATCCAGCCGTTATAGATACGTACCTTTTTTATATGTTGGCTCGGTTTTTATTATTTTGCCTTTGTTGATTATTATTTTTGACAAGGCAGTTGGGAGGTGAAGTATGTTTGAGAATATATTAAGGATATGGAAAAAGGAGGACTTTCTTAAGACTATCTTGGATGATTTTTCTAATATGCTTGATGAGGCTAAAATGATTTTTGAGAAAGCAGATATGGTACTCTGGGCCAAGAAACCAGCGGAAATGTTTCATGCTGAGATTTATGCCCGCGACCGCAAAATAAATGAGGAGGAACAAAGGATTAGGAGAAAACTAGTAGAGCATCTTTCCATAAACCCGCGTAAAGATTTTGCTGCCTGCTTAGTTTTTATGAGCGTAATTAAAGATGCAGAACGAATAGGAGATTACGGCAAAAATATTTTTGAGCTTAATTATATAATCAAGTCTGAATTAGACGACGACTTTGCTAAAACTCTTAAGGATATAGGGATTGAAGTTAATAGGAATCTTGCGTTAATTAAAGGCGCTTTTGCAGAGGCAGATAGCAAAAAGGCTGTGAGCATTATGAAGGCTCACGGCAGAGTCTCTTCCGAATGTGAAAGCCTCATACGCTCTATGGCTTCTAAACAGCTTAGCGTGGATAAGGCGGTAGGATATACTCTTTTGGGGCGTTACTATAAACGGATTAGCGCCCATTCGGCTAATATTGCTTCCAGTATTGTTAATCCTCTGGAGAAGATAGATTTTGTAGCCGAAGGTATACTGTAGTAAAATCAGGAGGGAGGTAGTAATGAGTAGACGCAAGAGACGCGGCAAACTTTCTTGGCGTTCTAAGAAGGCAAATCATGGCCGTAAACCTAACAAAGGTTAATCCCTGAGGGCAAAAACAGTTGCAGAAATTGTCTTTGCATTGTAGAATAAAAACAAAAGGAGAAATATGAAAGTGCTGCGGATAATTTTTGTAGGTGTTTTTATTATAGCGTTGGTAAAGCTGTTTCTGTATTCTCAGAATACTTTTATTAAAGCCTTAGAAAGTGAGAGGGAAATGCTAGAGCGCCAGGTTGAATTTAGCAGGAAAGTGCAGCGGATATACGAGGATTTTGAGAAGGTACTTAATAATGTCTATAAATATGCCGGTTTACGAACTAAAGAGTATGAGCTCTGGCAGGAAAATCTTACTATGCAGCAAAATAAAGCATTGGAATTGCAAAAGGAAGTTTCAGAAATTAAAGAAGCAAATCTGCGGCTTAAAGATGAGTTTTCTCTTAAACAAAAGAAGTTAGAAGATGAAATAGCTGCCTTGCAAGAGGAGATTGAGGCGAAAGATAAACAATACGAGAGCCTTCATCTTAAATATATAGATTTATTAAACAAATTCAATTCGCCTCTTATTCTAAAAAAGCACATTAGAGAGCTGCGCGAGAAAAAAAGATAATCACTTTATAGCCAAATAAGGGGGGGGTGATGCCAGAGGTATTCCAATATAAATTTGCTTTAAGATACGGACAGAGTAGCTTTACTTTGATTGAGCTTATAATGGTGATAGTAATTATTGGCATTATGGCGACTATTGCCATTCCGCGCTTTATTAGCCTTAAAGCCGATGCTCAGCAGGCGGCAGAGGAGGCAACTATCGCTGCCGTCCAATCCGGAATTAACAATTCTACCGCCCAGGATATAGTAACTAATCCCGACGATTACGATTAATGCTTTTCTTGGGGCATAGTGGGGCCTTCTTCTAGAGGTTCCAACTGTTCTGACTGAAGCTGGTCTTCTTCTAAACGCTGTATTTCTTCTATCTGTTTCTCTAACTTTTCTGTCTCTTGCACTTGAGAAGCAACTTTCTTCATATTACGCTGTTCTCTTATTACCTGCGGCGTTTTCTTTTTGCACCCTCCGAGAAAGAAAGCCAACCCTATAAAAACCGCAATTACTAAAACTTTCATATTATCAATTATACGGGGAGGCTCATTAAAAGCAAGGATTTTTGTAAACGCAACTTAATTTCTGTGATAAAATTTTAGCATGAGCATAAAGAAGAGACTCTTCTTAGCTGCTGTTTTTTTATGTATTGCTGTATGGGCAGGATTCTACCTGCAGTCTTTGCATTTTGGCCTGCATAATTTTAAAGACAGTGCCTATTATATAATCCTTGCCGAGGGTCTTTCTCGTTTTCAGGGATTGCGGGCTTTATGTTATCCCGGGCATCCTTTGTCCAAATACTGCGCACCCTTGTTTCCTCTGATGCTTTCGCCTATTTTATACTTTTTTGGCAGAAATTTTGTCTTGATGCATGGTCTGGTATTATTATTTTCTCTTCTCACCTTATTTTTTACTTACAAATATATAGAGAATGCTTCTGATTCTCGCATGGCTTTTTGGGTAACATTATATTTAATTTGTAGCTGGGTATTCTTTCGCTTCTCTATCGAGATTCTTACCGATATCCCTTTTATGTTCTTTATCTCTTTGTCTTTATATCTTTTTACTCTTTATATGCAGGATGATAAATATCTTTCATCCAGAGGAATAATGTTGAGTGTTGCTATAGTATTAGCTTATTTTTGCCGTTATGCAGGAATTATATTATTTGTTAGTTTGGAGGCATATTTATTATTTAGGAAAGAGAATAAAAAAGCCATATTCTTAGGCTCTGTATTTATTGTTCCTTTTCTTTTATGGAACTTGCGCAACCTCCTTATTGTTAATATCTTTGAACCGTCTTTGTCTCAACAATTGAGTTCTTTCCTGAAAGCTTCGCATTTTTTTGCTAACCTCAAACTTTACCAGTTCTATTTTCCTGATACTCTCCTGCCGCTTTTTGAACTTAACCCTCGTTACCATCTGCTTTATAGGAAGATATATTTATTCATAGATTTTATTGTGTTGATGGGGCTATATATTAATCTCAGAGACAAGAAGAACGTATTTTTGGGAATATTCTATCTTTTATTTCTCCTGCTTTTGTTTCTTTGGCCGGCGTTCTCAGGCGGCAGGTATTTTCTTCCTCTTCTGCCGCTGACTATATTTTATTTCTTGCAAGGGTTAAAAACAGTTATGCGGATGGGCTTCTTGAAACAGCAATGTATGTTCTATTCTCTTGCAGGCATTATGATAGCTTTTTCATTTTACTACACATTCTTTGTTTTCAGGCCTTCTCATATAGCTATGCCTTATTATAGCCAGGATTTTAATAAACTTCTTTTATGGGCAAAAAACAATATAGATTTCAATAAAAACGAGATAGTCGCTTCTAATCATCCTACAGTAGTTTATTTTATTCTGGGTAAAACATCTTTTAATCTTTCTTCCGCTTCTCCTTTACAAGTGTGGAATTATATAAGAGAATATAAAGCCGGATATATATTCCTTACTTTGTCTCCGGTTTATAGACAAAGGAGTATGCTGCCTTTCCTGGATAAATTTAAGGCTAAATTAAAACTTATACGTAAGGAAGGCTCTGCTTATCTTTATAGAATAGAATATTAAAAATAGCTTGCACGGATAACAGCCTTAATTTATGATAAAAAATATGAAAATCGGTGTTATTCTTCCCGCTTATAATGAAGAGGAAAAGATTGGTTCTCTTGTTGCAGACATATATAAAGTATTAGGGCCAGAGGCAGAAATATTAGTGGTAGATGATGCTTCTTCTGATTCTACCGCGGAAAAAGCTCAGGAAGCCGGAGCACGCGTTATAAGCCATCCTTACAATCTTGGAAATGGCGCCGCGGTTAAAACCGGCCTGCGCGAAGCACGCGGCGACATAGTGGTACTTATGGATGCTGACGGCCAGCACCGTCCTGAAGATATCCCTCTTCTTTTAGAAGATATGGACAGGTATGACATGGTAATAGGAGCAAGAGGTAGAGGGTCAAGGCAGGTTTTCTGGCGTCGCATGGCTAATTATATTTACAATTGGCTGGCCTCCTATGTAAGCGGCAGGAAAATCCTTGACCTTACTTCCGGGTTCCGGGCTATGAAAAGAGATGCCGTGCGTCACTATATTTACTTATTACCCAATACTTTTTCTTACCCTTCTACTCTTACACTTTCTTTTATTAAATCCGGCCGCCCGGTAAAGTTTGTGCCGATAAAGGTCCTACCGCGCCGGGAAGGAAGAAGCAAAATAAATCTTCTGCAAGATGGTGTGCGGTTTTTTCTTATAATTACCAAGATAGCAACCCTGTTTTCGCCTCTTAAAATATTTTTACCTCTATCACTTCTTTTCTTTCTCGCAGGGCTGTCTTACTACCTATATACTTTTCTTCACTTCCACCGTTTTACCAATATGAGCGCGCTTCTGTTAACAACGGCTGTTACTATTTTTATGCTCGGCCTTATAGCGGAGCAAATTGCTTTCTTGCGTATGGAAAGGACAGAGGAAGAATGAATTCTCTTTGACTTCTGTTTGCCGAATGCGGGATACCTTCTGGCAATTACATTTCTGTTTTATTAAAAACGGACAAATCGGCCTTGTGTATATTTTCTGAAAAAGTAGCTTATTTTTATGTTGCTTTATGCCGGCAGGCTTGTGCTGTCTTTTGTGGATGTTAAGGCGGCTATAAAGTGATAAAATAGTAAAGTTAATTGAAGATTAAAGAACGTTGTGTTTAAGATGGGGATGAGGGGAAAAGGATTACTTCTTTTTGCAGCATTTTCTTTCTTTGTAGCTATGAGCATAGTAAACATCTGTCGTAAGCCGCCTTATGTGGGTGGCGATGCGGCACAGTATATAATAATTGCTAAAAGCCTTTCTCAAGGGCAGGGCTTCCGTATGGTTAATTATCCCTCTGCCCCCGGGGCAAGAATAGCTCCTCTTCTGCCGCTGGTATTGGCGGCTGTATATAAACTTTGCGGAGAAAATATATTCTGTTTCCGTCTTATCATTTTCTGCTTTGGGCTAGGAACAGCAGTAGTTTTTTACAGGCTGTTTGCGGCCAGATTGCAGTATGAAACAACAGATGTATTTTTCTTGCTGTCTCTTTTCCTAAGCAGGCTGTTCTTTGTTTACAATTTCCGCATACTTACTGATGTCCCTTTTATGTTTCTGGCGGGATTGTCTTTTCTTTTTTTCAAGAAATACCAGGATTCGGACTCAGTTGTAAATAAATACGGTATTCTCACTTTGCTGTTTTCCCTGTTTACTTATTTCTGCCGTTATATAGGGGTTCTGGTTCTTTTAGCTATTGTTGCTGCTTTGCTCGCGGACAGAAAGAGGTTGAGCAGAAAAAAAGTATTGTTTTTATGCCTTCTCTTCTTGCCTCTGCCTCTGGCATGGGAAATAAGAAACTTGGCAGTAAAAACCTCCTATAGTTCCAGCTTCATGAAGCAATTTTCGTATATAGATTGGTATAAGCCGTATCTGGGGACTATCTTGCAGAACCCCTTTCTGTTTTTCTCAAGAGTATGGAACAACCTGGTATTTTATTCTTTACTTCTGGGCGGTAATTTCTTATTCTCTTTTCTGGGTATAAAGCTACCCTTAGTTGTGCGATGTTTGTTTTCTGCTTTAATAGTAGGAATGTTGATTAAGGGGATTCTTGCGGAAGAAAATGTCTGGCGCAACAGTGTATTAATCTTCTCTGTTTTGTATTTTATCTCTATTCTTGCCTGGCCTTTCCGTGAAGACGGGCGCTATTTCTTGCCGCTTCTACCTTTTACCGCTGTTTGTATATGGCGGGGAGTAGAAGTGACCTTCCGGAAAAGGATAAAAACAATATATGCTGTATTGTCTGTTTTTATGTTAACCCGGGCGGTTTTTGCTTATTCTGCGGTTTCAGGAGTGTTTCCTTATTATCACAATGTCTCTCCTGCGGTAAGAAATTTTTTCTATATTAATAAGTGGCTAGAAAGAAATATTCCCGCAGGGAAGATCATTGCTTCCCGCAAGCCGCGCATAACTTATTTTTATTCCGGGCATAAATCTATGGCATATCCTTTTTCAAAAGACCCTGCTCTTATCTGGCGTTTCCTGGAAAGACATAGAATAAAATACTTGATAGTCGATAATTTCTCGCGCGAGACTTATCTTTATATTGCTCCTTTTCTGCAAAAATACAGAGCCAGATTGAAACTCATTTACAGAATCGGCAATACGGGCCTATTCAGGATTGAGTAGTTCACCCTCCCGCACCCGACGGGTGCAGTGCAGTACATAAAGAGGTTGCACAGGAATTTGAGGGGATATAAAATAGAGTAGGGAGTAACACTTCACTTTTTCACCTGGCAGGTGCAGTTAAGGTTTTAAATGGCTACTATTAGAAAATTTCCATTGGTAAAAGACGAAATTTATCATATTTACAATAGAAGCATTGCTAAGTATCAAATATTTAATACCACTGCTGAGTTTTCAAGAATGAGAAAACTTTTCTCTTACTATCAAAGAGGAGAGAAGAAACAAAGATTTTCCGAGTGGGAGAAGAGAAAAAATGTTATCCCGGAGAAAGAAGACTTGGAGACTAAAAAGGCTAATAAGCTTGTAAGCATAATTGCCTACTGTATTATGCCTACTCATTTTCATTTAATCCTGAAACAGTTAAAAGATAAAGGCATATCAGTTTTTATCTCTCAGATTTCTAATAGTTATACTCGTTATTTTAACTTAAAGCATAAAAGAAAAGGCCCTTTATGGGAGAGGGAGTTTCAGAATGTGCTGGTTTCTACGGACGAGCAGCTTTTGCATTTAACACGGTATATACATCTGAATCCTGTAACCGCATTTTTGGCAGATAAGCCGGAAGATTGGGAGTTTTCCTCTTATCGGGAATATTTAGGAGAGATTGAAGAAGGCGACAGAATCTGCCGTTTTGAAGATATTCTGGATATTATGCCTGAGGAGTATAAGGCTTTCGTAAATGATAGAATATCTTATCAGAGAGAATTAGAGAAGATTAAATATTTGATTATGGAGTAACCACAATTGTCCACCCGGCGGGTGGACAAGGTTGAAGAATTCTTAGATATTAAACTATGGTGCACATTGTTATAGGCACAAAAGCCCAGTTTATCAAGATGTATCCTGTTATCAAACAGCTGGAAGAAAGAAATATAGAGTTTAATTTTATTAACTTGGGTCAGCATTCGGATACGATACGCAGTTTATGCCGGGAGTTCGGGTTCAGCCCTTCTCTCCAGAGGAGTTTCAGCCCGGGTAGCGATATATCCAGCCTGGCGGGAGGCATAGTGTGGATGGGGAAAATGGCGGCGAAGAGCTTTAATAAAAGCTGGCTTAGGCGGCATATATTCAGAGGCAAAAAGGGAATATGCTTGATTCATGGCGATACTGCTTCTACGCTTCTAGGGCTTTTGATGGGGAAGCTGGCGGGAATAAGAGTAGTCCACATAGAGGCGGGACTGCGCTCTTATAATATGTGGGAGCCGTTTCCGGAAGAGATAGTGCGCCTTTTAGCTATGAAGTTTGCGGACCTGCTTTTTGCTCCTTCTTTATGGGCTTACGACAATCTTTGCCGTATGGGGTATAAAAGAAAAGCTGTTTTATTTTCTGGCAATACTTCCTTTGATGTTTTCAAGCTGGATCTGAACGACGCTGTTTTACCGGAAGGCATATCTTCTCCTTTTGCTTTAGTAAGTATACACCGTATGGAGAATATATTTTCCCGCCGCCGCCTGAGAATTGTGGTGGAGGTGGTAAAAATGGCAGAAAAGAGATTTAAAGTTGTTTTTGTCCAGCATCCTCCTACGGCAAGAGCTTTGTGCAGATTCAATATGCAGGAAGAGTTAGAAGTGTTGCCAAATCTGACAATGTTTTCTTTATTGGCACATAGAGATTTTCTAGGACTGCTGCGGCATTGCGAACTGGTGATTACCGACGGCGGCAGTGTGCAGGAAGAAGCTTATTATTTAGGGCGTCCCTGCCTTCTGATGAGAAAAGCTACGGAAAGAACGGAAGGCATAGGAGAGAATGTGTTTATCTCTTATATGGACAGCAAAAGAGTAGAAGAGTTTCTTAAAACTTACCGCAGTTTTGAGCGGGGTATGATAAAAGGTGCATCTCCTGCGCAAGAGATAGTTGATTTTCTAATAAGAGAGAGGCTTGTTAACGGATGAATAAAGAATTGCGTTCCGGCCCGCGCCATTTCTTCCGCCTTTTTCTTATAAAACGACTTCTTTTATCTTCTCTAAAGAAGAATGCCTGCGTGTTAGATGCCGGCAGCGGGGGAGGGGAGTTAAGTCTGGATTTAGCAAGATTAGGTTTTAGAGTGGACGCGGTTGATGCTGATGAAAACAGCTGCAATTATCTACAAAGGAGAGCTGAGAGAGAAAAAGCGTTGCAAAAGCAAATAAGGGTGATTAATAAAGATTTCCAGTCTCTTGACTATCCGCCGCATTTTTTTGACGCGATTGTCTGCAGCGAAGTCTTAGAGCATATTGATGATGATAAAGGATTATTAAAATACTTCCAATCTATTCTTAAACCCGGCGGAATTCTCATCGTAAGTACGCCTCTTTCAGGCAAGGGCTGGGATAAGTGGGATGAGCTTGCCGGGCACAAAAGGCTTTATGAGCAGAGAAAGCTTATAGTTCTGCTTGAAGAATGCGGCTTTATCATTAAGAAAAAAATTAGCTGGGGGTTTCCTTTAGGTAAGCTGTATCACCGTTTCTTATTTTTATTTTGGGGCAAGCGTATAAAAAATGGGTCAGAACTTTGGCGGGAAGAGTCATTTATAACTAAAATAGGTAAAAACAAATGGGTATCGTTAATTTTATCTTTTGTTTTTTTTATTGATGTAATCTTTCCCTCTACGCGTTATGATATAGGCATAATCATTCAAGCATGC
>JAGGSQ010000053.1 GCA_021159015.1 Candidatus Omnitrophota bacterium
CGGTAGTCATTCTGGCTATTTTGGTAACTATTGGGTCTCCTCTTTATCTGAATGCTGTAGATAATGCCAGAGCCAAAGTATGTGCTAGTAACCTTAGGGTGTTGAAAGCAGCTGTAGAGTCTTATGGAGTGGAAGAGGGGGTATTACCAGCCAGTTTAAGTATGTTGCGTCCTAAAGATATGAAAAAAGCTTGGGCAAAAGTTTTTCAGAAAGAGAATCCGTGGTTAATAAAACTGGCTTATTTCCTCGTAGATTTTGATAAAAGAGGTTTAGCTTATGCTACTACTACTTCTCTCTCTCGTTTTGCCGCCTTAGATGCAAAAACTCTTACCTGCCCTGATGATAAAAATGGTTTGCCTTCTTACGGAATAAACAGCCGGCTTGCTGGTAAGAAGTGGCATGATTATCTTTCTCTTGCAAAAAATACCTGGGTAATAGGAGATTGTGATAGTGATTGTTGCGGAGAATCTGACTTGAGAGCACGCCATTTCCATTATACCCTTAAAGGCAAAAAGCACTTTTATCAGGTAGTAAGAAAAAATAATAAGTTGATTCGTAAGGATGAGGATAGTGGGGATAATGATTAGCTCTTCTGGCTCCGCTGGTAGCAGCTGCCTTCGTGGTGTAGAAGACCAGGGATGCAGATGGAGGCAGGAGGGTTATTAGACCTAATTTCAGGTAAGTGTTTTTAATCTTCTCATTTCTTAGTTCTTGCCAGTAAAAATATTATCCCTTATAATACTCTTATCTTGAAGCTTTATAAAATTTCCCTTATATGAGATATCAAAAAATAGCAGTTTGGCTGGGGGGGGCTTTATTATTATTTTTTATATTTTCTTTCTCCCTCTTAGTTAGTCAGGATAAGCTATGGTTTCTGGAAGGCCTTAACGATGAGATTTATCGTCTATTCTGTAAAGCTAATCTCAGCCTAAATAACAGTATAGTCTTAGTAGGAATAGACGATTATTCTCTCTCTCATATAGCGTACCGCTGGCCCTGGCCCCGCTCGGTGTACGCTAAACTTCTTGATAAGCTCTCGCAGGGAGGGGCGAAAGTAGTAGCTTTTGATTTGGTATTTACGGGCCAAGGAAGTTCTCCACCGGATGATTTGAAATTTGCCCTTAGCCTTAAACACTCAGTTTCCCCTGTTCTTCTTGCTTATTTTATCTCTCACTCTCAGAAGAGGATTTTGCCTTTACAGATGTTCCGTGAATATGCTGACTATTCTCCTATTAATACTCCTTTAGACCGAGATGGCAAAGTAAGAAGAGTTAGACTCCTGCAGCGTGAGAGAGACTTCAGCGACTATTCTTTTGGATTTAAGGCTTATTTGCTTTTTTCTCATAGCCAGCCGAAGATTTATAAAAATCACCTCCTTATAGATGAAAGGATGATTACGCTTGGTCCTAAAGACGAGGTTCTTCTTAACTTTCTTTTGAAGCCTTCCGATGTTAAAACAGTATCTTTTTATGCGGTACTGAAAGGAGAAATAAGACCCCAGGTATTTAAGAATAAGGCAGTATTTGTGGCGCCGCTGGCTAAAATTATTCACGATAAAGTAAATACCCCCTTAGGAAAGATGCCAGGAGTTTTTGTCCATATAAACACTTTCTATCAATTTCTTACGGGACGCTTTGTGCGTATTTCGCATATATTAGAAGTGAGTCTGTTTGTGCTAGTGCTTTTTATTATTTCTGCCTCCGTTTATTATTTTGGTTTTCTTTTTAGTTTTCTTATCTTTCTCAGTAGCATAGTGCTTTTATTTTGGCTCGACGTTTTTTTGGGTTTCGCAGGCTTGAGATTCTCATGGGGGGCGATCACGGTTTTTTCTTTTGGTTATTGGATAGTGATCAATGTATTTAAGTATATATATATTCTTTCGGCCCTAGTTAAAATTAAAAATAAAGCAGTTAAAGACCCTCTTACTGGCCTTAATAGCCTAAGGTACTTCTATTATCTAGCCAGTTTTCGCTTGAAACATATTCATTTGAGAAGGAGATATTATCTGGTAGGCTTATATTTAAAGAACCTAAATAGAAAAAGGAAAGAGTTTTCTTTTTCTAAGTTAAAAGAAATGTGGGGAGAGATATCTTCCTATCTTAATACAGAGGGGATATGGGCTCGCTGGGAAGAAGAAATAATTATCGGGCTTGTAGGTACAAGGAAGAATGATTTAGAGGAGAGATTGAAACAGATAAAGGCTTATTTAGAAGAGGCAGGAAGAGATTTAGGCCTGGCCCATCTGGAAATTAAGGTAGCCTTTACTGGTTTGAGGCATTATTCTGATCTAGCGGCTTTAAGTAAGAAGATGGCTGAGGAGCTTAGGAATAGAGATGATAATATTTTTTATTTGAGAGAGGAGAAAAACAGGTCTGCTTCTCTTCATTATCAGGATAGCTTAGAGATAATAGATAAAGATATAGAGAATAAGAATATTCATCTCCTTTCTGCCCTGGAGAATCTGGAAAAAGAAAAACAAAAAGCCGAAGGGGCTTATCTAGAAGTTATTGCCTCGCTGGTTAATGCTTTGGAAGAGAAGGACCCCTATACGCAGGGACATACAAAACGAGTTTGCGATTATGCGGTAATGTTGGCGGAGTATTTAAACTTGCCTGCGGCAGAAGTTGATAACATTAGAAAGGCGGCCCTTCTGCACGATATAGGAAAAATTGGCATACCTGATAGTATTTTGAATAAGAAAGGTTCTCTTTCGGAAGAGGAGTTTGCGATCATTAAGCAACATACTGTCATGGGAGTAAAGATCTTGGAGCCCATAAAACACCTAAAGCCAGTGATTAACTACATCCTCTATCATCATGAACGCTTTGACGGACGTGGTTATCCCCATGGGCTTTCCGGGAATATGATTCCGCAGGGAGCCCAGATTATTGCTATAGCTGATAGTTTTGATGCTATAACTTCAGGGCGTTCTTATAAGGGAGGGGTCTCTTTTAAAGAGGCAGGGGAAAAGCTTAAAGAGGCGCGCGGCAAACAATTTTCTCCCTTTTTAGTGGACAAGTTTATAGAGGCCTTGCAAAAAAAAGGCTTCCTGGATTAAAAAAAATATGGAGAGAGTAAATTTAGGTAAGACAGAGATTAAAGTTAGCCGTATTTGTTTGGGAACATGGGCGTGGGGAGGAGATAAATGGTGGGGAAGGCAGCAAGACAGAGACTCAGAAGAAGCATTTGAGGCTGCTCTGGCACGAGGTATAAATTTTATCGATACAGCTCCTGTATATGGATTTGGCCGTGCGGAAAAAATACTAGGACGTCTTCTGCGCCAGAAGAGAGAAGATGTAGTATTGGCTACTAAAGTGGGCTTGCGTTGGCAAGGAGGTAAAATCACTATTAATCTAAAACGGCAGAGTATGCAGGAGGAGCTGGCAATATCCTTACAGCGCCTCAATACAGATTATATTGATCTTTACCAAGTACACTGGCCGGACAAAGATACTCCTTTAGAGGAAACGGCTGCCGTAATGGGCGAGTTTTATGAGAGGGGTGTTATAAAAGCCGTAGGCGTGAGTAATTTTTCTCTCTCTCAGATGGAAGAATTTATGAAATATTGCCCTCTGCACTGTCTCCAGCCTCCTTATAATATGTTTCGCAGAGACATAGAAGAAGATATAATTCCTTTTTGCCGCACTCATAATATAGCTATTATTACTTATGCTTCCTTAGAAAGCGGTATATTGAGCGGCAAGTTCTTTCTTGGCTCGTCACTACCAAATGATCTAAACCGGCGCCGTAATCCCAACTTAAAGCCCCCTCTCTTTACTATTAACAAGAAGTATATAAAGAAATTAAAAGAGGTTATTTCAGGTTATCCCGTGAGTTTAGCCCAGCTGGCTATTGCCTGGATTTTGCACCAAGCCGGTATTACCTCAGCTATTGTGGGCTGCCGTAATGCTTATCAAGCAAAAGAGAATAGTATGGCCGCAGATGTGAGTCTTCCTTCTTCTACCTGGGAAAAGATAGGGAAGATACTACAACAACGTGCCAGAGAAATTAGCTTGCTAGCCTAATTAAAATGAGGCTTTTTATTACTGGTTCTACTGGTTTTATTGGCAGACACCTGGTGCGGCGCCTGAGTCAAAGAAGAGAAGATGAATTGTTTGTCTTGGTGCGCAATACTAGCTTCCTTAACCTTATTCCTTCCGCGGTCCATATATTACGTGGCGACATCTGTGATTTTTCTTCTTGCCAGAAAGCATTAGCCTATTCTAAGCCCGATATCCTATTTCACTGCGCCGGATTTGTAGGAGAGGACAGAAATCTTCTGTGGCAGATTAATGTAGAAGGTACAAAGAATATAGCGGAAGCTGCTTTTAAAGAAGGGGTTAAAAGGGTAGTTTATTTAAGCTCCGTCAGTGTAAATTCCGCTAATCCTTCTTTGCCGCTGAGAGAAGAGGAGCCTTTTCGCGCTTCCAATCTATACGGCGAAAGCAAGATAGCCGCCGAGAAGATAATTTGGGAGTATGCTAAGGAAGGTCTTAATGTAGTGATATTGCGCCCCTGTATGGTTTACGGCGAAGATGAGCCGCATATGTTAGGGACGATATTATGGTTGTTAAAAAGAAGATTGTACCCTATAATAGGAAAAGGCAACTGGCGTTGGCACCTTCTCTATGTAGAAAATCTAGTAGAGGCAATGTTGTTGGCATCGGAGATAGATTATAGTGGTCCTTATAATATTGCAGATAGACGTGCTCTCTCGGCACAAGAGGTATTTACTTTAATGGCAGAAGTATTAAAGATGCCTCCTCCTTGGCATTTGCCCAAGAAAATAGCTTATTGTTTAGGCGGGGCAGCAGAACTGCTAAATAAGGTAGGGTTCCACATTCCTTTCTCCCGCCGCAGTGTAGATTTTCTTACTAAAGATCGCCTTTATAGTATAGAAAAAGCTGTAAAGATTATGGGATATAACCCACCTTGGGATGTAAAGGAGGCCTTATGTTTGAGTGTTAAGCGTTATTGGGCTAACCATTATGCCTGAAGCAAAGTTGAAAGTAAAATTGTTAGCAGTTACGCCGCAGGCGCTCGATGTAATATACTCTGCCTTCCGGCAGTGTTACAGCCCTAAATATGCCGCAGATATTCTGAAAGAGAAAATTTCGCAGCCTGCGAAAGAGAAATTTGTCAAAAAAGTTTTGGCTTCCGGGCATGAAAGCCCTTTGGAGCATGTAAGCTTCACTTTTTCTGTGGCTGGCATCTCGCGCGTTCTTACGCATCAGCTCGTACGTCACCGTATTGCTTCTTTTTCTCAGCAGAGTCAGAGGTACGTAAAGGCAGAAAAGTTTAGCTATATCGTACCCCCTTTGATGAGAAAATATGCTTATTTAGGCCGCAAATTTTCTAAGATTATGAGGCTTCTGTCTCAAGAATACAAAGAAATAATATCTTTTTTAGAATCTCAAGGCGTAAAAGGCGAGGCCGCGAATCAAGATGCAAGATTTATTCTTCCTCAGGCTACTGAGACAAAAATAGTAGTTACGATGAATTGCCGCGAACTTTTGCACTTTTTTGAGCTGCGTTGTTGTACGAGGGCGCAATGGGAAATAAGGGCTCTTGCCTATAGGATGTTGGCTATTTGCAAAAGAGAACTGCCAGCTGTATTTGCAACGGCAGGGCCTAAATGCATTAAATTAGGCTATTGTCCAGAGGGAAAATTTAGTTGCGGTCGTTATCCGCGTCGAGAAGATGTAATTCGTGGACATAAAAGTGAGCGATGAGACTTCCTCATTCTTTCCAAGTAGGATTGAGTTTTGGCTTAAACTCAGCTGTAATTACTACCTTAGCTTTAATGATCGGCTTGGCGTATGGTTCTGGTTCCAAAGCCATTGCTATCGGAGGCGTGTTGATAGTTGCTATAGCTGATGCCCTTTCGGATGCTTTAGGGATTCATTTATCAGAAGAATCTGAAAATCGCCATACAGACAAAGAAATATGGCAGGCGACTTTCTCTACTTTTTTTGCTAAGTTTATTGTAGCTGTTACTTTTGTAATACCTTTGTTTCTTTTTCCACTTCTTATGGCAGCCTGGATTAATATTCTATGGGGAATTGCGCTTTTATTTATATTTAATATATATTTGGCCCACCAAGAAGGTAAAAATCCCTTAGGGGTGGTAGGAGAACATATGGCAGTAGGGGCTTTAGCTGTAGGAGTATCTATTTTGTTAGCACGTATGATATCTTCTTTCTGAGGTAGCATGGAGAAGAGAATTGTAACTGTACTTAATTTATTGAAAAGAGAAACAGCAAAACTTCCTCTTCCTTGGGTGACAGAGCTTGCGAAGCAAGAGAAAAAGCCTTACTTGGTACTTATAGCTGCGCTCCTAAGTGTACGTACAAAAGATAATACTACAAAAAGAGCCTCACAAAGACTATTTACTAGAGCAACTACGCCGCAGGAGATGTTAGAACTGGGCTATAGAACTATAGCTCAGCTTATCTATCCTGTGGGATTCTACCACCAGAAGGCAGAGAATATTTTACGGATCTCTCAAAGGTTGTGTAATATGTATAAAGGCAGAATCCCTAGGCAACGGGATGTTTTAATGTCTTTTCCGGGCGTGGGAAGAAAAGTAGCCAATTTAGTTCTGGGATTGAGTTTTGGTTTGCCGGCCATTTGCGTAGATACACATGTGCATCGTATTAGTAACCGCTTAGGAATTATTAATACTAAAGACGTTTATTCTTCCGAGAGGGAATTAGAGAAAGTTATACCGCGCCATTTATGGGTAGAGCTCAATACCATTATGGTTTCTTTTGGTCAGCATGTTTGTTTACCCCGACGGCCTTTATGTTCACAGTGTTGTCTATCGAGGGTTTGTCTTAAGAAAGGAGTAGAAAATTTTCATTAAGAAGAGTAAAAAAATAGCTTTAGTTCTTGGCAGCGGAGCTGCACGCGGCCTAGCTCACATAGGAGTTATAGAAGCCTTGACAGAAGCTGGTATAAAACCAGCAATGATTGTTGGTTCAAGTATGGGTGCATTGGTAGGAGCTTATTATGCCCGCTGGGGAGATGTTAAAGGTTTGCGCGAATTTGCCGAAGGCAGTGATTTGTTAAGCTTAATCAAGTTGGTTGACTTTAACTTTATCTCTGTCTCGCAAGGATTTATAAGAGGTAAGCGTATCGAGAAACTCCTAGGAAAGCTTATAGGAAAAGCTTATTTTCGCAATTTAAAAATACCGCTAGTGGTTACCGCTACCGATATCTACGGAGGGAAGAAAGTAGTCATACAGCGAGGTTTAGTAGTAAAAGCTGTAAGGGCTAGCATTTCCATACCGGCTATTTTTTCACCTTTTTATTTGAAAGGTAGAATTTTGATTGATGGCGGAATAATCGAGCCTTTACCTATTTTGATAGCCAAAGAACTGGGAGGTAGATTCATTATAGCTTCTAATGTATTAAGGGCTCACACGGGGCCGCGTGCGGTTAAGAAGAAAGTCTCTCTTCAGAATGTAGTATTTCAGCATTTGCCGCGCATATATCGTCATAAGTTCTTCTCTGCTTTTGAGAAACAAAAAGAGAAGCCTTATCCTAATATTTTTCAAACCATCATCCAGTCTTTTTATGCCATGGAGTATGAGTTGATTCGGAAGGAATCACAGGAAGCTGATATTATGATAGAATGTGGAGTTGACAATTTTGGGTCTTTTGAGTTTCATCGGGCAGGAGAAATAATAACAGCTGGTTATACTGCTTGCCAGAAAGCTTTGGCGGGAGGATATTATTGATTATATTTGGCCAAAATAGAAAGTCTGGTTATGAGGCGTAGAGTCACAAAAGAATTAAAAGTATCTTTTCCAAAATCATTTACACTTTTAGAACTAGTGGTAGTTATTGCTATCATTGCAATTTTAGCGGCTATTATTGCTCCTAATGCTTTTAAAGCCATTGAGAAAGCAAAAATATCGCGCGCTATGGCTGACGCTAAAGCCTTAAGGGTTGGCTCAGAAGGTTATTATACCGATATTGGTTTTTTTCCTCCTGATACCTGTCGGGGAGATGATCCTGGATTTATGAAGAATCTGCCTTACAATCCTGATTCTGGCGGCAGCCCACACTGTCTTAGTACTACAGGACTTCCCTCAAATTGGCAGAGTATAGTTCAAATATATTGGGACGGTCCTTATTTAGAGCGCTGGCCTAATTTTACACCTTGGGCAGGAAAATACGACTGGAATTATTGGCCCAGCGGTGCTACACGTTATGGAGTTAATATTCCTCCTGGCTGTTATGTAGGGGTACAGAGAGATTATTCAGATCATAACCCTATCCCTGCTTCTAGTGAGCAAATTATGGTGGATAAAGGTTTTGATATTGACGGGCATGTTAATGGTGAAGCCCAACTTTTTATTCGCCGTTTTTGAGATTATTTTATATTGAGAAATAAACATTTTCTTAGATGAAGAAAAAATCTTTTAGTCTGGTAGAGATAGCTACGGTAGTGAGTGTAATATTAATTATTACTTCTTCAGTCGCTGCTTCATTTTTTATCGCTGGTTCTAAACGTTTAGAGGCAGAAGCAAGAAAGATTATTTATGATGCGGCGTGGATACGGGAAGCAGCAGTTTCCTCTCATCAAAATTATCGTTTGCACTTTACTTCAAATTATTATGAGATATATGATGAAGGAGGAAACCTGATAAAGAGAGAGAATCTTGTGTCGCAAATAACTTCGCCTTCTACTCCTTTTGATGTGTATTTTTACACCTTTTCTATAGGCACTTCTTCTTGGACAGCCGGTGACGCAGATGATATATCTATCAGTCTGGCGCATCAAGGTAAGACTAAAACTATAACCGTATTTGGCAAAACAGGTTTTGTGACGATCCCATGATAATAAAAAGAGAAAGTTTTAGCCTTATAGAGATAGTTATTTCCATTGTAATATTAGCTTTAATTCTAGGAGGTATGACTGCTATATTCTCTCAAGGTTATATCTATTTGAGAAAAGTAAGAGATAAAAGTATTGCTTTTTCTCTTCTCCAGGAGAAGTTAGAGGAAGAAAGTCAGTGGTCTCCTACCGCCAGCAATGAAGCTTATGGGAGTATTGCGGGATTTCCTGACTTTAGAAGGCAGGTAGAAGTTGATGATTATATTTATCCTGGTCAGCTTAAGAAAGTAACAGTCACAGTATGGTGGGATAGTGACAATAAGTCAGAGTCTATTTCTACGTTAGTAGGGGATTATTAATGCGCCGGAGTAGTTTTACTTTAATCGAGGTTTTAATTGCTGTTACTGTTTTTGGTTTGGTGATTGTAGCTTCTTCTTCTACTTTTGTGTTAGTGTTTAATGCGTGGCAAAGACAAAAGACTAGCCTGGATTTGTTAAAGGATTTATCTTGGACGACTGAGTTTATAACTAACGAAGTAAAACTGGCGGCTGCTTCGGGAACTCACCGCCTTCGTACTTTTCATAATGGCGAACGGCTGGCTTTCTGGATAGATACAGACGGAGATAATTTGTATGATACCAGAATCTGGTATTGGCGAGGTAATGGTGCAGGGTATGGAGAGAGAGATATTTTGTATCGAGGTGAGGGTGACCTGCTTTCTTCCGCCAATTTAGTACGTCAGGAGATGACAGAGAATCTGGCAGATAATCCTTCCGGTAATAATATCTTCTCTGTGAGTTCAGGTTTGTTAACTATAGAGATTACTTTAGCTAAGGGAAGCAAGAGGTATACCTTGAGAACCAAAATTAGGGCGAGAAATCGATGAGAAAAGAGACTCAAGCGTTAATTTTTGTTCTTTTCATCCTTATGATTGTAGGGATTTTGGTAGGTGCTTTAATGGTGATGTGGAACTCCCAGATTAAAACTTATTCTTATCAGAAGCTTAGTCTAAAAAGTTATTACCTAGCCCAAGCGGGCATTGAGCATGCTAAAGTGTGGGCAGAAAACAATCTCTCCCATTCCTTGCCTTATACTTATACTAGTTCTGATTGGGGAGGATCTGAGTATTACAGTTTTAGGGTAGAGACAGTTCCTTCTCATCCTAACCAGCGCCATATTATTGCTTCTGGCTGGAAAGAAGAGGGAGGCAAAGTTATAGCTCAGAGAAATATTGAACTGACGGTTAATATAAGTTCTCTCAAGAAAATAAGATGGTCTTGGAGGCAAAAATAAAGATTGGTAGTTATTATGCCGGTTTATAGTTACAAAGCACGTGACAGTAAGGGCAAGCAGGTTAGGGGAATTGCTGAGGCGCAAAATGAGATTGAGCTTGCAGAGCGCCTGCGTGAGGGTGGATATTTTGTAACTAGTCTGAAAGAAACAGAGGCAAATGCAAAGAAGCAAAATATTGCTACATCCGTCAGTTCAAAACGAGCCGGAATGAGCGCAAAAGAACTGCTTAATTTTACTATTTATTTAGTTACTCTCATAGATTCGGGTATTCCTTTACTTTCAGGCCTCAAAGATTTAGCAGACGGTAGTCAAAAAGAGAGGGCACGGTTAGTGATTAATGATTTGGTAAGAAGAATCGAGAGAGGCAGTTCATTAGAAGAAGCTTTGAGTTATCATCCTCATACTTTTTCTAAGTTATATATTTCTATTGTGGGTGCGGGAGAAAGTACCGGCAAACTTTCATCTTCTTTGCGTGATTTAGTTTCGCTCCTGGAGTGGCAAATTGACCTGCGGGCTAAAGTTAAAGAAGCATCTACATATCCTATAATCCTCTTTACGGTTATGATAGCAGTTGTGACATTGTTGGTGGTTAAAATCATACCCATCTTTGAGCCGATGTTTGCTCAACTTAAAGTAGCCTTGCCTCTACCTACCCGTATTGTGTTAGGGGTAAGCAATTTTGTACGGCATTATATACTGCTTATAATTGGCTTAGCGGTTTTGTCAGTATTGGGGTATAAATTTTACAACTCTTTTCCCCGTGGAAGATATCGTTTAGATTCTTTTAAGCTCAAAATACCCGTACTGGGAGATTTAATCAGAAAAATATCTATATCACGTTTCTCTCATACTTTCTCTCTCGCCCTTCGTTCCGGTGTAAATGTTCTAACAAGCTTAAATATAGCCTCACAGGTAACAGGGAATGCCAGGATAGAAGAAGCTATTGCCAGGGCTAAAGATGCAGTTCAGGTAGGTGAGAAATTAGCTCCTTCCTTAGGCCGCTCGGGTCAATTTCCCCCTCTCGTAATAAGGATGATTGCGGTAGGAGAACAAACAGGAGCTCTTTCTGAGACCTTAGATAAAGTTAATGAGTTTTACGATAAAGAGGTGCCCTCTACTATAAAAACAGTATTTACATTCTTTGAGCCGGTTATGATTGTGGTAATGGGAGTAGTAGTAGGAGGGATAGCTCTTTCTATTTTTCTTCCCCTTTTTACTTTAGTAAGAAAGATAGGCGGATGAGGTATGAATAAAACAGCAGTAGGTATAGATATCGGACGTAGTAATACTAAAGTAGTAGTTATCGAGCAAAAAGAGTCTTTTGTCTTAAGAGATGCTTTTCTTTTTAGTACTCCTTTTGTTTTGCAGGACGATAGGAAGAGGAATATAGATGAAGAGAGATTCTTAGAGCTTCTGTATGAGAAGATTCCCCTCGAGGTGTTACGTAACGTTCGCATAGGTGTCAATGTAGAACAGAACTCTTTGATAGTTATTCCCCTTGTCCTTCCTTTTATGTCTCAGAAAGAATTAGAAATAGCCGCCCAGTTGGAAGCAAGACGTAGAATGGTAGCTCAACCCGTTGAACAGAGTGTGTTTAGGTATATTAAAGGAAAGAAGACAACAAATCGCAAAGAGAACAAAATAGAGGTGTTAGTGATTAGAAGCGATAAGAACGCGGTAGAGAGTATATTAAATATTTTTCAGCGCCAAGGCCTTACACCTTCCCTTGCCGCTCCTCCTGCTTCTTTGTTGTTTAATCTTGTGCGAAAGCCTTCTCAAGCCTCTTCCGGCGATGTTGCTTTTGTAGATATTGGTTCTGAAGCAATGAATGTTTCTATATATCGAGAAGATAAATTTGTGTTTTTCCGAAATATAGCATATGGTCTAAAGAAAATTATCCATTCGCTTGCTTCTAGTTTAGGTGTCTCTTCCGAATATGCCCAGCAGGTAGTTGAACAAGTAGATATTGTGAATATAGAGAGAAGCGGCGAAGAGAACATCCTAAAAGAAAAAACTTCTATTAATCCTTATGCTTTAAAGATACTCTGGCAGCATAATATTGAAAGAATTATCCAGGAATTGCGGCGCACTCTTATTTACTATAAGGAAGCTTCAGGCGGAAGGCGGGTAGCTAGGTTTCTTTTTCTGGGCGGTGGTGCACAGGTCAAGAATCTAATATCTTTAGCTATAGCTCAGATAGGAGGTAGCTCAGAAGTAGTAAATCCTTTTTCTTCCTTAAGTGAGGTAGCAAAGCATTGGGAGAAGGACGGCGAAATGCCGATATTTGCTAACGCTGTAGCCCTTGCTCTTCAAACCTTTAATCTTTCTCCTCAAGTTCCGAACTTTCTTCCCTTCTCTCTTCAGAAAAAATATCTCTATTTAAAAAGGCAATTAATTGTAAGATATATTCTGGTTTTCTTTATCTTTCTCTCTTCCTTATTTTCCTTCAAGCTATTTTATTTACTGCGGTCTCTTTCGCAGGAAGAAAGGGATCTAACCAGGGAACTAAAGAAGCTTGAACCGGTTGTGAAAAAAAACCAAGAAATTAAGCAGCAGCTTAAACAGGTATATGATAAGATAAACCAGCTCAAAGCTATTGTGGCTGAGAATCCTCCTTTTTATGCTATCTTAGAGAAACTACCAGCAGTTGTCCCTTCTGAGGTGGTATTAACCCATCTTTCTCTTAAACCTCAAGCAGAGCTTAGTCCTCAGCCTTCCTCTCTCCCCTCCCGTGATGCTTTTTCTCGCTCTCGAGGCTTTTCTAGAACTACCCCTGCCAAAGAGAGTAGTTATTATCTTCAAGGTGAAGGAGAATTTGTGGGCACCTATGAAGAGTTGCGACAAATTACTAATGTGTTTAAGAAGAATCTCCAGCGGATTAGTGAGTTGGAGAACATAGAGATAGAATTTCAATCTATAGAGCAGATAGCCCCTTATCGTTACACTACTAAAGACGGAGTGACTCAGTTGTCTTTTACAAAGCCTAAATTACGCACTTTTAGCTTTAAGGCTAAATTGAAAAAAAAGAAGTGAATAAAGTCTTAGGAATAGTTATAATATTAATAGGTGTAGTTATGAGTATAGAGCTACATTCAGTTATAACTTTGGAGCATAAGTTATCCCGGCTCAAGGATGATTATGATCAGGCTTCTCGTTTGTCTTCAAAGAGTAGTCTCCTGGAGCAACAGCTAGCAGAACTTAATAAGAGAGAGGCCGTATTAAAGAATAAAATTCCTCGTAATGGTAAGGATCCTTTGCGGCTTAGTAATGAAATAAGTTCCTTAGCTATAAATTTGGGTTTTTCTCACATTTCTTTTGAAGTTATTCCTTCTGATAATTCTAAAGGGGTGATTAATTCTCCTTCCGCAACTAGAAAGAGAATAAAGAAGGCAGTGTCTTCTTCGCACCCTTCTATATCCAGAATCAATTTACAGATGAAAGCAGAATGTGATTATTTGCAATTGCTGCAGTTTCTTGATAGGATAAAAAAACTTAGTCGCTTGGTAGTGGTTAAAGAGATAGAGATAATCAGAAAGAAAACGCTGCTTCCTCGTCAGGAGATAGTGCTTAAGCTGGAAGCATATGGTTCCTAAGAGTAAGTTTATGATAAAGTGGCAGATTGTTAAGAGAAAAGAGTTTATAGTACCAGTTTCTGTAGTACTTTTTCTTTTGATAGTAGTGATAGGAGAGTTTTACTATCTCCAGCGTTACCGGGAGGAGAAGAGAGTGCTGCAAAATAAACTGAATGCCCTGAGCACGGAAGCGAGTGTCCTTAAACGAAAAATAAGAGATTCGGAAAATAAGCTGTCAGATATGGAGAAAAAACTTAGAGAGAAAAAGTTAAAGATAGACTCTCTCTCCCAGAAGCTGGAGAAAGAAAAAAAAGCCCGCCTTGATACTTTTCAGAGATTGATTAGTCTTGAGTCTCGCCTCAAAGAAGAAAAAGCTGCTGCTCAAAGAACTAAAGAAAATCTAGCTCAGGCTTTGAAAGAAGTAGAAGAACTTAAGCAGAAAGTGCAAAGTTTAACT
>JAGGSQ010000062.1 GCA_021159015.1 Candidatus Omnitrophota bacterium
TCTTTATATTGTGCTAAGAGAGGATATTATCGAGAAGAGGATGTGAGAGAGCTGCCTTCAGAATATAAAATAGATTCGTTTTTTGAGAGAGAAAATGATAAATATACAGTGAAAAAAGCACTATCTACATTAGTAGAATTTCAGTACTTAGATTTGAGAAACCAAAAACAGCTAGAGGAAATACCTTCTTTAAGCTTTGATACTGTTTTTTGCAAGAATGTATTTAGATATCTTTTAGGGACAGAGCAGGAAATGCGTGAGAGAGCTCTTAATGTATTTCATAAGATTAAACCTGGAGGATACCTAATAGGTGCAGTTGGGGAGGAGCAGTTATTTGTTTATATTAATGATGAAGATTTGAATGGAGTATTCATTCCTTATTCAGAAGGAGAGAGTATTTATAAAAAAGAAGAATTTGGGGTCCATTCTATAAGAAATAAGTCAGGTTCTTCTCCCATTAAAAATCCATCAAATTATGCGTCCAGTTTAAAATCACTAAAAACACCCCACCATATGCTTAATTGTGTTGCTGAAAGATCGGTAGAGAAATTTCGTGCCTCTTCGCCAGTTATTGATGAAGATATACCCTCATTATTAAGTAGGTGTTTTGAAAGAGTAGAGAAAAGAGAAATAGAGCAGGATAAAAGCATTTGTAGCTGCATAAACTTAATGTTTCCTGGAAAGGAGGTGAAAAGATGGCCGGGTCGGAATTAAGAGCTGATGCAAGGTTAAAATGCAACTTAAAGGCGAGCCTGAGATTGATAAATCTAGGACAAGAGTTGGCTGCTCACTGTATTGATGCTTCGCGAGGAGGTATAGGAATATTTACCTCTTCTCTGCTTAAGGTGGGAGAACGGCTTGAAATATGGCTTCATTTTGACGGTCAGACAGAGCCTCTGCATCGTTTTGGGAGAGTGGTGTGGTCTCGCTTTAACGGTCTGGGGTTCCGGGCAGGAATTAAATTTGAGTCAGTCTATGAGTTTTAGAGGAGACAGATTGATATTTGGGAGAACTTTGTTAAAATAAACCAAGGAGGGTAAAAATGAGAGAAAGGAGGATTTTTGAGAGGGTCCCCTGCCAGAAGGTTTTTTCTCTTTATGATGTAACAACTAAGAGAGAATACAAAGCATCCTGCCAGGATATAAGCGGTGGCGGAGTTAAAGTAGCTGTGAAATTTCCCCTGCGGCTTATGTGTCCTTTAGAATTACATTTCCCTTCAAAAGGCCGGGGAAAGCAAATTTTAAAGCTTCAGAGCCGTGCTGTTTGGCAGAGAGACGCAGGCGATGGATGGATGGTAGGTATAGAGTTTAACCCTTCCCGTCGTCTTTTGGATGTAAGAATGCTTTTTGCATAATAATTTTTTCTTGCAGTCTGTCCGGGTTTATGGTAGAAAGATAGTCTATTTGGCTGAAAGGAGGGATATGCGAAGGGGAAACTATGGGTATTTTTTGCTTGTCCTTTTAATTTTTAATCTTTTTTTCCTTTCCTGTTCTTCCCAAAATAAAAATCAGGTGCTTATCTGGCATTGGATGACTGACCGCAATCAGGCTTTCCAGAAGTTAGCAAAGGAATATGAAAAAGAAACGGGAGTAAAAGTCAGGTTCGAGATATTCTTTCCTCCCAATGTTTACGCCCAGAAAGTGCAAGCTGCCGCTCAGGCAGGCACTCTTCCCGATATCTTTGGTATATTGGGAGAAAAAGAATATCTGGCTTCTTTTGTGCGCAGAAATCTAGTGGTAGATTTTTCACCTTACTTTGAAGAAAAACCTGCCTGGAAAGAGAGTTTTATTTCTCAGGCTTTAGAGGTAAGTAGTTTTTCAAAGGATAATATATATAGGGTAAAGGCGGGGATCTATGGTATACCTATAGATTTTATGAATATACAGTTTCTTTATAATAAAGAGCTTTTTAAGAAAGCAGGGCTTGATCCTAATTATCCCCCTCGTAACTTTGCGGAGTTTATTGCTCAAGCCAAGTTATTACACCAAAAGTTAGGAGTAGAAGGCTTTATTTGCGGATGGGGAGAGACGTGGCTTATGTATTCTTTAGCTTTAGATTTTGCTTTTAATATTATGGGAGAGAAGAAAGTGCTTGATACCTTCAGGGGCAAATATTCTTATAATTCCCCGGGATGGGTAAAAGTATTTTCCCTCTTTCGCCAGATGAAAGAGGCAGGGATAATACCAGAAGGAATTCTGACTATGGCTAACAAGGAAGCGGAGGAGATATTTGCCAATCAGCGCGCCGCATTCAGCTTTAATGGCAGCTGGTGCGTGAATGTCTACCAAAAACTTAACCCTCAGCTTAATTACGCTCCCTGTCTTATTCCGGAAGTTTCCAGTGCCTATCCGCGGAAAATATGGGGCGGGGCAGGCGCGTCTTTTATGGTGAATGCCCACTCGCCGCGTAAGGAAGCTGCCGTGAAATTTCTGGAATGGCTTACTCAGAAAAAACAGCAAGATTTTCTTATTCGTGTCACTAACAATTTACCGGCCATAAAAGAAGCTCCTGATAATTTAGGTTTGGTTTTGAAAGAGTTTCGTAAAGGGATAGATTATGTGACGCATCCTAATCTGTGGCCGGTTTATGAAAAGCCTAAAGTTATAGAAAAATTTACCCAGCAGTTGCAGAAAGTCATTTTGGGAGAAATTACGCCGGCTGAGGCAGCTGCAGCAGTAGAAAAGGTTAAGCTACGTATAATAAAGAAGGACTGATAGATGAAGACTCTCAAACGAGACTACTTCATAAATTTTTCTTTTATCCTGCCAGCGTTAATAATATTTTCTCTTTTCTATATTTATCCTTTTATCAATATCTTTTTTCTTTCCTTTACGGGCAACGAGCTTTCCGGAGGGACAAAATTTGTGGGTTGGGAGAATTTCCGCCAGATTTTTACAGAGGATAAAGAATGGTGGAATTCTGTCTGGCATGCTGGTTATATTACTTTCTGGGCTTTGACTTTTCAGAATTTTTTGGCTTTAGTTCTGGCTTTATGCGTAGATAGAGCCGTAAAAACAGGTAGGATTTATCGAGTTCTGTTTTTTATCCTGCCTATTCTTTCGGAAATTATTATCGGTCTTTTTTGGCGAACCCTTCTTTCTCCTATCAAAGGTGTGGCGGCTCCTCTTAACATCTCACCCGTACATCGTTTGGTAAATATGTTAGGGCTAGGCCCGTTTCTAGGTACTTTCTTTTCTAATCCCCTTAATAATCCTAAAACTGCTCTTACTGCTGTAGCCTTAGTGCATTGCTGGAAAGGGTTTGGCTGGGGATTTGTAATACTTCTCGCAGGCCTGCAGACGATTCCCGAAGAACTGTATGAAGCAGCACGTATTGATGGAGCTGGTCTCTTTCAGCGTTTCTTCAAAATAACCCTTCCCTTGCTTATGCCGGTAATAGTCCTGGTTATAATCCTTACTATTTTAGGGACGATGCAGGTGTTTGCTTTAATTATGGCTCTTACACGAGGAGGACCGGCCGGGTATACGGAAGTGCCAGTTATTAGAATATTTAATCATTTAACCCAATATAAGATTGGTTATGCCTCGGCAGAAGGCCTGGTTCTAGGATTGATTCTTATAATAGTTTCTTTTACTTTTATGCAACTATCGAGAAGAGTTAAACAAACTTGATTTAACTATGGATAAAGCTAAAAAAGCCTTCCTTCTGACTCTCATGCATACTTTCCTTATTAGCGTAGCGGTAAGCTGTATTTTCCCTTTAGTATGGATGATTATGTCTTCTTTTAAGACTTACCAGGAATTTATCCAAATTCCTGCCGATATAAACACTTGGAGAGGATTCTTACACTGGTTTTTACCTCACAAGTTTAATCTGGCTAATTATATTAGTGCGTGGCGAGATGGAAATCTGGGAATGTACTTTCTTAATAGTGTTATCTATACTTTTCTAGCCGTCTCCGGTATAGTTTTCGTTTCTTCCTTGGCTGGTTTCGCTTTCTCGCGTCTCGAGTTTTGGGGCAGAGATTTTATCTTTCATCTATTTCTGGCAGCAATGATGATACCTATTCCTGCCGGTTTTGTTCCTTTGTTCGTTTTACTTACCAGGATTCATCTGGTTAATACTCGCCTGGGGTATATTTTAGCAATGATAAACGTAGGTCTTTCTTTAAGCATTTACCTTTTTAAGACTTTTTTTGACAATCTGCCGCGTGATTTAGAAGATGCCGCCAGAATTGACGGTTGTTCCAAGTTGCGTATCTGGTGGAATGTGGCTTTTCCTCTCGCTGCCCCGGCTACGGGAGTGGTTATCATTTTTAATGCTTTAAATGTATGGAACGAATTTATTTTAGCGGTAATTATCTTTGCCGATAAATCTAAACTTCCTCTTCAAGCTGGTCTTATGGAGTTTGCCGGCGAGCACATTGGTAATGAACCGTTGATTATGGCGGGCTTGACTATTGCCGCTTTGCCGATAATAGTGGTTTATCTTCTTATGCAGAAACATATTATTAAGGGGATAACTGCCGGAGCAATGGTAGGATGAAAGGCTTCTTAGTCAAAAAGGATAAGTCTTTTGTGGGAGAAGGGATTTATGGTTTTTTTATAGTGTTGTTTCTTTTTTTTTCCTTTAATCTTCCTGCCCAGGAAAAGACTACTTCTGACTACGTAGATAAAGCGTGGAGTGAGTTAGGTAAGAGGAATTTTACTTTGGTTTATCGGCTGACTTCTGAATGTATAAAAAACTTTGAGGTAGAGGCCAGTAAACAAAGTGCTTTGCTTAATGGTCTCCCTCCCAAAGGAAAAGAAAATGTTTACAAAGTTATGAACGATGTAGCTACCTGTTACTTTATTCGCGGGGAAGCTTTTATGCGGGAAGGGAAAATTGAACAAGCGAAAGATACTTTTACGGAAGTAATAAAAAAATACCCCTATGCTTTAGCTTGGGATCCGCGGGGATGGTTTTGGTCTATTAAGGAAAAATCGGAAATTACTCTGAGGAAACTTAAAACTGGCCGGATAGAAGAAGAATTAAAACAAAATATAGTCAAGACTAATTTTAAACTTTATGACGAAGGTTCAGAATTCCCGATAGATTACACGCGTTATGGGAAATTCTACGGCGTAGGAACCAAAGATTACTCTTATAAGATAGAAGATCTGCGGGGTTTAGCTAAGGCTTCCGGTGAAGGCGTATATCCCGATTCTTATTCTTTTCGTCACGACCCTCAGTTTAAAAAATTGCGCCGTAGTTTGGTTAAGATTAAACACTGGGAGATACTTAATTCGCGTGATCTAAGGACAGCTTTTTATAAATGGTGTATTGCTCCGGAGCCGGCAGGCGTGAAACAGTTTTATCTGGGTGATATTTTAGAGCGTAATGGCAATTTTAAACAGGCAGTAAAAGCTTATTACGCAGTGCTAGTATTTTTCCCGCGAGCTTACGGCTGGACTTATTGGCATACACCTTGGTATATAGCTAAAGCGGCTTTGGATAGAATTCATTACCTTCTGCGCCGGCATCCTGAGATTGGCTATTCTCTGGAGGGAGCCTATGTAAAAGTTGAGCACGGCTTTGATAATAATATTGCCAATGATAAGTTTGTTGTTAATCCAGGGCATTTTGTGCGGCTTAATTTGATTCAGAGTTTAGGAGGAAGAGGAAAACTGCGTCAGCTGGGGAAAGTGGTGAAATCAGTAGGAAGCCGTGTGAAGTTAGTCAAGTATGAAAGCGGCGACTGGCAACTGCAGGTGAACGGCAAACCGTTTATGGTTAAAGGGATTACTTATTCTCCTACCCGTGTAGGAGAATCGCCTGATGAGGGGACATTAGCTGACTGGATGAAAGAAGATACGAACAAAAATGGTCGCCCTGACAGCCCCTATGACAGCTGGATAGATAAAAATCGCAACAATAAAAGAGATAAAGACGAAAAAATAGTGGGAGATTTTCAGATTATGAAAAATATGGGAGTTAACTGTATACGGCTCTATCATCAGCCTTTCATGCCCGATAAAAAAATACTTTCTGACCTTTACCGCCGCTTTGGGATAATGGTGATTATGGGAGATTTTTTGGGAAAATACGCTTTGGGTAGCGGTGCTTCTTGGTCGAAAGGGACAGATTATTCTAATCCCAAACAGCAGGAAAATATGCTTGATTCGGTGAGAAAGATGGTTAGGGAATTTAAAGATGAACCCTACATTCTTATGTGGCTTTTGGGTAATGAAAATGTCTACGGTTTAGGTTGCAACGCAGATAAGGATCCTGTAAGTTTTTTCAAGTTTGTCAATAGAGCGGCAAAGGAGATTAAGGAGATTGATCCTACTCGTCCCGTAGCTATTGCCAGTGGTGATGAGTTGTATTTGGATATATTTGCTAAATATGCGCCGGATATTGATATCTTTGGTACTAACGCTTATAGAGGTAAATATGGTTTTGGTTCTTTGTGGCAGGATGTAAAAGACATAGCCGATAAACCGGTTATGATTACAGAGTATGGTGCACCGGCATTTGGAGAGGGCTATACACAGCAGGAAGCCGAAGATTTTCAGGCGGAGTACCATCGTAGTTGCTGGGAAGATATAATGAACAATGCTTTTGGGCGTGGCAGCGGAAATGCTTTGGGAGGGATTGTGTTTGAGTTTCTGGATGAGTGGTGGAAAGCTTACGAACCGGCCTATCATGACAAAAAGGGGCTTTTTAGCGGGCCTTTTCTGGACGGTTATATGCATGAGGAATGGTTAGGAGTATGTTCACAAGGAAGTGGACATAATTCTCCTTTCTTACGCCAGCTGCGTCATTCTTATTTTATTTATAAAAATCTCTGGAAAAAACCGTTAAATTAGTTTATAATAGACTTTATAAAGATTTTACTAACTGTAATAAAGGAGGTGAAAATTAGCAAAGTGAAGAATAGTGAGAGATTAAACAAAAAGGAGGTTTGTATGAGGATTTTTAGAGGATTGATGGGACTGGCAGTATGCTTTTTATTTAGCGCATCATTAGTTTTGGCGCAGGAAAGTGAGAAACGATTTGAGATATATACAGATAAAGCCTCATCCCATAATCATTATGCTCCTTCGGGCTGGATGGGTGACTACGGCGATTTAACTTTGGATGACCAGAATATGGAAAATCCCCATTCCGGCTCCACCTGTATTAAGATTACTTATTCGGCTCAGAAGAAACAGAATAAAGGCTGGGCCGGAATTTACTGGCAGAACCCGCCTAATAACTGGGGACAAAAAAAAGGCGGCTATGACTTAACTGGCTATAATGAGTTAGTTTTTTGGGCCAGAGGCGCCAAAGGAGGAGAGGTTATTAATAAGGTAAAGGTTGGCGGCATAGGGATTGGTGCAGAAGTAGCTTATCCTGATTCGGATGAGAAAGAGAGCGGCCCTATACAATTAACGGACAAATGGCAGAAGTATACGATTAACTTGGCAGGTAAAGATTTATCTTATTTGAGCGGAGGGTTTGCCGTAATTTTTACTGCCGATAATAATGAAGAGGGAGCTACCATATATTTAGACGATATTTATTTTAGTTTTGACTCTGAGCTTAAGCCGGAGTCTAAAACAGTCAGCTTCCCTTTTTATGTTTATGCTGATGCTTCCTCGTTAGATAACCACTTTATTCCTTCGGGCTGGATGGGAGATTATGGCGATATTAAGATAGACCAGCACTGGCAGGATAATCCTTATTCCGGCAAAACCTGCATCAAGATAACCTACACTGCTAAAGGTTCAAAAGGAGCCCGCTGGGCGGGAATTTACTGGCAGAATCCGGCTAACAACTGGGGGACCAGAGATGGCGGATTTGATTTAACCGGAGCCGCCAAGCTTACTTTCTGGGCCAGAGGTGAGAAAGGCGGTGAGAGGATTGAAGAGTTTAAGATGGGCGGCATAATGGGAGAATATTCCGATTCTGATTCTGCCAGCATCGGCCCTGTGGTTTTAACTAAGGAGTGGAAGCAGTATACGATTGATTTACGAGGCAGAGATTTGTCCTACATTATTGGCGGCTTCTGTTGGGCTACAAATGCCGATGTAAATCCCGACGGCGCCACTTTTTATCTTGACGACATCAAGTACGAGAAGTAAGCAGTCTTTTTGATGATGCCTCAAGCCAGAAGCAGAAAACGGCCCGCCCTTCAATTAATACGGAGGGCTGTAATTGTGGGCTGCTTCTGGCTTTTTGTGTTTTCTGCGCCGGCGGCAGTGGTAAAAATTGTCAGAACTTCTGCCGGCGGCTGGCAGCTTCAGGTTGACGGCAAGCTTTTCTTGGTAAAAGGCGTGGTTTACAATCCTGTCCCTCCCGGGAAAGATTACTCCTATAATTTCTGGGCCGATTTGGATACTGCTGCTTCCGACGGAGAATTGATGCAGAAGGCAGGGTTTAATGTGGTAAGGTTCTATACCGCAGGGGAAAATTTAGAACAGACAAAAAAATTTATCCATCTTTTGTACGAGAAATACGGCATTTATACCATTATGGGGGACTGGCTGGGATTTTGGAATAGTCCCGCCCCTTATTATGCCGACAAAGATTTTCAGGAGAGAGTAAAAGAAAAAGTACTGAAAGTAGTAAGGGCGCTTAAGGATGAGCCGGGAATATTAATGTGGATTTTAGGCAACGAGAATAATTATTCTTTCTCAGGCAAAATTAATTTTTGGACCTCTCCCCAGATAGAAAATATAAAGGATCCTGCTGAAAGAGTGAAACGCCGTGCCGAGATATATTATGGTTTTGTGGAAGATTTGGCCAGGGCCATAAAACAAATAGATAATAAGCATCCTATTACCTTAGGTAATGGCGAGTTAATCGCTTTAGATGTTGCTGCTAAATACTTAAAAGACATAGATGCTTTGGCATTGATATTTTACCGCGGCAAGAATTTTGGCAATATATTCACTTCAGTAAGGAAAATAATGGGTAAGCCGGTGTTGATTTCTGAGTTTGGCTGCGATGCTTACGACGCTTTCCGTAAGAAAGAAGACCAGGATATGCAGGCAGAATTCTTGCTTTCGCAGTGGGAAGATATATTTAATCATACTAGTTTTTCTCAGGCCAGAGGCAATTGTTTGGGAGGGGTAATTTTTGAGTGGAATGACGAGTGGTGGAAACATAATCCGGAAGATGCTTCTCGCTGGGGATATCATGATACTTTAGGCGGCTGGTCTAACGGTTCCTATTATTTCGACATCAAGGCGCCGCGCAATCTCAATATGAACGAGGAGTGGTTTGGACTTTTGAGTTTTGAGAAGACACCGCAGGGTTCTTACCAGAAAGTGCCTCGTAAAGCCTATTATGTATTGCGGGAGTTTTTTAGAAAAATCGGCCAGCTGAATGTACCTCAGGAGAAATCCTATGCTCAGCTGGATAGCAGTTATGAAAAAGCGCGCCAGCTTTTTCTTCAGCTTCAGGACTGGCAGAATAATAAGGACTGGCAGAACTTCTTTGACCATAAAGACGAGTATAAAGAACAAATTTTAAGTTTGCTTAAGGCAGAAAAAACTTTACCGCTTTATTTTCGTCTTAAGGCAGATTATCTCAAGTGGAAATTGTTCAAATTTTTGAAGAGCGAAGACACCAGTAGCTTGCGGCAGAAAATAATTGAGGAGGCAAAGCTAATTGGGAGATTTGACCGGCGTGCTTTATCTGCATTACAAAGAATTATTTTTGAATTGTCGCAGGAAAAAGAGAAAGGCTTTAGGCATAGACTCTTACGGGCATATATAGAATCTATTGAGAAGTTTGGAGATAAAGATTTTATTAAAGAAGAGGCAGAGCGTTTCTGGCGCGAGAGAGATCTGCGTGATTCCAGTCAGCTCTATAAAGTCTATCTAAATAGAATAAAAGATAGAAAAGAGCTGCGACGGGCTTTACGGGAGGCGATAGATAAATTTTCTTTTGATGGATGCAAGAAAAATTACGAAGGTTATTTTGCGGAGGAAGCTTTTGAAAAGTTTATTGATGCATTTGGCAAGGATAATCTAAGCGAAGATTATTTTTATCTGCGAGGTTATAATTTGGAGAAGATATCAGAAGCTGAAAAGGCTGCAGAAGTATACAGGGAATTCCTGGAGAGATTTCCCGACTCGCTGCTTAGAGAAGAGGTAATTTTTCGCTTAGGTTTTATCAATTTTTATAAATTGAAAGATTTTTCCACAGCTAAAGAATATTTTTCTCAACTTCTCTCTTCACAAGCGTGGCAAAAAGAAGCAGAAAATCAAATTAACCTTTTAGAATCTAAAACAAAACTTAGCTATAATCAGAAGATATTCTTCCAAGCCCTATATAAAAAGTTGGAAGTAGCTCCTAACAGCTTTGTGTCGTTATCTTCTTTCCCGGCGCGGGCTCAGACACGAGAAAGGTTAGAAATTAAAAGTATAAGTCTTTCTTCTGATACCGGATGTCTCGCTCCCCGCGGTGTGTTTCTCTGGTCAGGAGATTTGGGAGAAGTAAAAATTACTACCAATACTCCCTATATTGCTACGAGCTTTAAAGAACCTGGTCTTAAGATAGTAAATGTAGTGCAGGCCTTACCGGAAGTCTTAGGGGGGGTTGATTCAGATTTGGTAAATATTTACCAGACAAAAGTTGTATGTAACGGCCAGGAACTTTCTTCGCGTAAAGATAATGTGGCAGAAAACAAAGATCTAAAAGTTTCCGTAGATATCTTTCCCTCTCTTCCTGCTTCTTTTGTCAAATTCAAATGGTACTTAAAAGGAGCCGAAGAAGCAAGCTCAGAGAAGGATGTTTTTAATTACCAGGTAGAAAGCTCTGGCGAATACGAGCTGACTCTAGGGGTGTATTTTTTAAGAAATAAGTTTGCTGAAAAAAGATTCCGTATTAAAATAAAATAAGAATGAGGAAAAACTCAGGTAGCTCTTGTTTTGTTTTAATTAGCAACATCTTAGTATTTTTAACTCTCTGTTCTTTTCTTAATATTGGTTTTGCTTCTACCTCTTCCCGTTATTTAGTAGAAATTGGTAAAGTATATTTTGAGAAAGGTGATTACCGCTCGGCAGCCCATGAGTTCAAAAAGGCTTTAATGATTGATAAGAATGATATGGTAGCTAAGGGTTACCTGGAGCTGGCTCTTAATAAAGTTTCTCCACCTTCTCGTGAAGAAATAGTAAAACAAGCCCTCGACAAAATAGAAATAATTCAGCACATTTCTTCGGGGAGCTTGCCTCAGGAAAAAATTTCTTCTGCCCCTCCGCCAACTAAAAACAGCTCTGTTTCTTCTGCTTCTAAATCGCCTCGTCCGCCGCTAGAGGAGAAAAAAACTTTATCTTCGCAGGATTTCATAAAGATATCTGGTGATTACCAAACTAGTTTTGGAGTGGAAACAGACGGTGATTTTTACTGGAAAAGAGCTAACTACGACTTAAACGAACGTAACTGGCGTATGCTTTCCGGGGATGCCCTTAATAATTATGAAGGCACTTACGATCCAGCGATCTTTAGCCGTCTTCGTTTTGATTTGGATACAAACTCAGAAGAAGGTTTTGGTTTTCACGCTAATGTTACTATTGACCCGTGGAGTTTTATTGGTAAATCCAGTCGCTTTACTATTACCAGTGCGGGGGGGGATGAGGCTGAAATAGAACTTCTTTACTGGTCTAATACTGCTTATGTGGTTAACCAAACTATCTACACGCAACTCTTAGGCGACAGTTTTAACATCCCGGAGTTGAAACTGACTAATGGCCATGTTTCGCCTGCTATTCTAACTTCTACTTTTGGGGATACTTTTGTTCTACCTGAGACAGAAATCCATCGTGAATTTCGCCCTTTAAGAGAGTTCTGGTTTGATTACAAACAGGATAATTTTAAGTTGCGCATATTTCCTCTCGCGTTAGAATCACAAGTTTACAGTTCCGATGATCTTCTCGGTTTGTCTAATCATCATATTTATTGGGATGCTTCTCCCTGGCTAGATGAGTGGGCCGTAGGACACTTTAATAGTGGGGCAAAAGCGTTGGACTTCTTTAAAGGATACTGGGATAATTCCTTAAGCTTTTTTACCCGTGATAGCGATGCGGTACGTCTTACGGCATTGCGGGGGGTTTCTTTCTCTGCTGATTGGGGTTCCACAACTTTAAACATCATGCTGGCTTCTCCTAAATATTTATGGCAGGATTACGATGAGTTCAATACTTACGAAGGGGTTTTTCGCCTGAAACATAGTTTTTTCGAAAACTTTTATTTAGGCACTATTTATACAGGTAAGTTTGGTTTTAAAGAGGGAAGTCGTGATGCCGCTAATCAGGTGGTGGGAATTGATGCCGAATATGGCTTAGTACCGTCGGCAACAGTGGCTTTTGAAGCAGCTACTTCCCGCTCGAGATATGACGAGACTTCTTCTTATGCCACTAAGAAAAGAGGCAATGCTTTCTCCCTGCGATTTATTACCTCTTCCTTGTCTGCGGATATCTTTGGCAAGAATTATTATTCTTTAGGTAAGCAAACCAAAGATTCTTTCTACAAACTACGCCTCCAGTTTACTCATTTTGACCGCGGCTTTGAAGAAGCTCTGGCTAATTATACTAATACGAAGGATGACACTTTCTGGTCTCGCCATATTCATTTTCGTAAACCTTTTGATTATAATTATCACAGTATATCAGGCGCTTCTTTAAGTTGGGATGATATTGAACCTTTCAGGATTGGGGAAGGTATTGATGCAGGAAGAGATGTAATCTCATTACGTCTAGATATGGATAATCTTCTGGATAAAAGGTTAGATATTTTATTTGATGTAAGAAATGTACATCATACCAATGGTAAGTTAGTAGAAAATGTATCACGCCTGGAGTCTTCTTATAAGATGACCTCTAAGTTTGCGGTCAAATTCTTGGGGATTTATCATAAGCTTCCCCCTACGGTTACTCACTGCGACCCCTTTTTATATAACTCTCAAACGGGAGATTGCTGGGGAAATAATTCTATTCAGGGAGGAGAAGACCCTTCCTTAAAAACAGTATCTTTAGGAGGCGAATACGCATTTACTGATTCCGTAAGTTTGAACTTTGTCTGGGAGAGGACTAACGATACTACGCTGGCTTATGGTAATTACCCTCGCGGGATTTTAAATTGGAGCAACTTTACGAGTTATTATGAGAATGGCGATAAGTACCGTAAGGTTATAAATGGTCTTTATAACACCCAGTTTTTTCCCGCTCCTCCTTATCCTTATTATAATATATTCAGAAGCGGCCTGCGCCTTACTCCTGATGATAAATGGGAAATTTATTTGGACTGGGCCAGAAATGAGTTTGAGTTTGCCCAGCCTATAGATGATAACGCCAATCATATTGGGCTTGAAGTGGGGTTTACCCCCAATAAAAAGTGGGGATTCTATCTTCGCTATATGTATGTACGGGCTTACGATGTATCTGATTTATCCCGTGGCATTTTGAGAAAGAACTCTTATAATAATGTATTTTTCCAGATTCATTATTTGCCTACACCTGAGAGCGAATTTATTGCGGAGTTTGGGGCGGGTGGTATTACGCCAGTAGGAGAAATGAGTTGGGATCCTTTTGGAGGGGGAGAAGAGGTACTAGATTTGCAGAAAATATTTAGATTTTATTACCGGAGGAAATTCTAATGAAAGATTTTCTTATAGAAGAGATGTCAGAGAGCAGCCGGAGAAGTGTCTTGATTTTAGATATCCTCAAACGGGAAGGGCCGTTGAGCCGCATGGATTTATCGCGTATTCTTAAAATCAATGCCGTAAGTATCTCTAATTACGTAGATAAACTGGTGGAGAGAGGGCTGATTTACGAACGTTCTTTAGATGATTCTTCGGGAGGACGTCGTCCTATACTCTTAGATATAAATAAAGAAGCAGTCTATTCTTTAGGAATAGTAACAAATCATCAAGTTAGTTTAGGAGTTGTATTGAACCTCGCGGGGGAAGTGGTTTATAGCTATAGGAAAGATAATATTGCTTCTTCTACTAATGAAGTTATTGAGCACTTACGAGATAT